>CAZONU010000262.1:0-7364 GCA_964581145.1 uncultured Planctomycetia bacterium | reverse complement strand
GAGCGTATGGGGATGACCCTGTCGTAGTTCTGGGTGCTGGTGCCGTAGAGCGTGGAACCCTGGGGCTTCTGAATCCGGAAGCCGACGCTGATGTTGTCGTGATCCACCAGGCTCCGGCAGCGCACCCGGACGGTGTAGCGCCTGCCGTGCTCCAGGGTAGACGCGCCCCTCCCGTCGGCCGCGTAGACCCCCATGCCCTCGACGTAGGTGGGAGAGTCCTTGGGCTTGGGCACCTCGACCCAGGCGCCGCCAAACTGGACCTCACTGTCTGGCGCTGCCTCGGGTGAGTCGCAGGACGCGGCGGCTCCGTCGGCCGGATCCTGTTCGGCTTGCTCCGCTTCCCCGTCGGGGGCAGGCGGGCTCCAGGACCAGCGCATGGCCTTGGCCCGGTCCCTGCGGAGAACATCCTCGTAGGTCGCGCCCACCTCCTTGGGGTGCCCAATGGCCACCAGGGCGCCCTCATGCAGCAGGATGGCCCGGCTGCAGAGCTCGTATATGGACTGAAATGCATGGGTCACGTACAGGACGGTTGCGCCGCCGCCGGCTATCTCGCGGATGCGGTTGTAGCACTTCTCCGCGAAAAGCGCGTCCCCCACGGCCAGCGCCTCGTCAATCATCAGGACGTCGGGCTCGACGCTGGCGGCCACCGCGAAGGTCAGCCGCGCCTGCATCCCGCTGGAGTAGGTCCTGAAGGGCTGGTCGATGACCTCTCCCAGCTCGCTGAACTCGATAATCGAATCGGTCTTCTGATTGATCTCCTCGCGGCTCATGCCCAGGCACAGTCCGCCCATGTAGATGTTCTCCCGGCCGGTGTATTCCGGGTGGAAGCCGGTGCCCAGTTCGAGTATCGCCGAGACCTTCCCGTTGACCTCCACCTCGCCCGAGGTCTTGTCCAGGGTCCCGGCCAGGATCTTGAGCAGGGTGCTCTTGCCCGCGCCGTTGCGGCCGATGATCCCGACGACCTCGCCGCGCTTCACTTCGAAGGACACGTCCCTGAGCGCCCAGCATTCCTTGTGGCGCGGCCGGCGGGTGATCAGTTCGAGCAGCATGTCCCTGGAGCGCGGATATATGTTGAACCTCTTGGAGAGACCCCGGACACTTATGGCCACGTCGCTGCCCGCGCCGCTCACAGCACGTTCCCGAACATCATCTTCAGTCTTCGGAACACCAGGTAGCCCATGTACAACGTCCCCAGGCTGAGCGCCGCGAAGACGCCCCAGGCCCAGGGGTGCTCGAAGCGCCCGAAGTAGCAGGCATCCTGGTAGCACCAGACCATGTAGCTGAAGGGGTTACAGTAGATGATGGGCTTGAACATCGAGGGCACCTTGGCCGGCAAGTAGAACACCGGCATCAGAAAAACGCCGACAAATGAGAAGACCTGGACAATGTCCTTCATGTCCCGGAAGTAGGCGCCGACCGAGGAGAGGAAGAAGCCGGCGCCGATCATCCAGGCGCACTGCATGAGTATCAGCGCGGGCAAGAGCAGGTACGTCCACGGGAGACTGCCATGCTTCAAGAGCACGTAGACGATCAGGGCGACTGTGCCCACGAGCTGCGGCAGCATCGATGAGAGCACGCCCTTCGCCGGCAGCACCTCCAGCGGAAAGACCACCTGCTTGACCAAATTGGAGTTGGAGGTAACAGCGGCAACGTTCTTGTTCATGGACTCCTGGAAGGCCAGCCAGGGTAGCAGGCCGCTGAGGAGGTACGTGGTGAAGTCGAACGGCAGGTCTCTGGGTATCTTGGCCTTGAGGACAATTACGAAGAGGAACAAGTAAACCGCCACGAGGATCAGCGGGTGACATATCGCCCAGGCGCTGCCCAGGATGTGTCGGGTGTAGCGGTCCCGGACCTCGCGCTTGGTCATTTCCCAGGTGAGTTCGCGATGCCGGCTGAGCAGGCCGGCGAGTTCCCGGACCGCCGACCAGTGGGCCCTGGGGCTCAGCAGGGACACGCCGTCACCTTCTTGTCCACGAAGTGCCGCTGGAGCCACTCCAGGCTGAGGAGCGACCAGATCAGCAGCCGGTGATTGTGCTGCCCCTCGAAGTGCTCCTCCAGCGCGCGCTTCACGCCCTCCTGGTTGAACCAGGGGCGCGCCAGGGTCCGCGCGTCGAAGAGGATTTCCTTGATGTAGTCCATCGAGGGTCCCCGGAACCAGTTGGCGTCCGGCGGGCTGAAGCCCTGCTTCTTCTGGTGCAGGTACTCCGGCGGGAGGAAGCGCTCCATGGCCCGGCGCAGGACCTGCTTGCCCTCGGCGGTCTCCATGTGCGCCTCGCCCCGCTTCCGGCGGGTGTTCTCGAGGTCGACATTGCAGCTCGGCGGAATGGCCAGCGCGCAGGCCGCCAGGTCGTTGTCCAGGAAGGGAACCCGCGCCTCCAGCGAGTGCGCGCTGCTCAGCCGGTCCTCGATCACCAGCAGGCCGTGCAGGAAGGTGGTGTAGTCGATGTAGAAGGCGCGGCGCAGCATGTTCCCGGCGCGGTCCAGGCGCCCGTCGGGCTCCGGCGCGCCCCGGAGCATCTCGCCGAAGCGGTCCCGGGCCCCGGCCAGGCGGGGCCGGACATCCCCGGAGAATATCTCCGGCAGGCGCTCGGGTGCCAGCAGCCGGTGCCAGTAACGGAATGCCCGCTTCTCGAAGTCGTTCCCGTCCCGCGCGTCGAGGAAGAGCCGGTAGCGCCAGGGATAGCCGCCGAAGAGCTCGTCACCGCCGCCGCCGCTCAGGCAGACCTTCACGAAGCGGCTGGCCAGCTTGGCCGTGTACCAGTTCTGGTGGCACATCCCGCAGCGGGGGTCGTCCAGGTGCCAGGTGAGCTTCTCCATGGCCGCGGGCATGTCCCCGGCGTGCAGGACCACGGCGTAGTGCTCGGTCTGGAGGATGTAAGAAAGCCGCTCGGCCAGCTCGCGCTCGTCGAAACCCTGCTCTATGCCGTTGACGTTGGTCATGTCGAAGCCGCCGGTGAAGGTCAGGAGGCGCGGGATGCTCCGGGCGGCCACGGCCACGATCGACCCGGAGTCCATGCCGCCCGAGAGGTACGAGCCCACCTCGACGTCGGCCACCAACTGGCGCTCGACGGCCTGCTCGAAGAGGCCCGCGACCCGTTCGGCGGAATCCCCGGGGCTCTCCGCGGAGAGCTCGCCGGGGAAGCTGTCGGCGTAGCTGCGCGGCTCGCCGAGGCGCCCTCCCCCGCCGACCGGGACCTCCAGGTACGAGCCCGGGGGCAGCAGGCGGACTCCCGAGAAGAGCGTTTCCTGGCCGTAGAGGTTCTGGAAGGTCATGTAGGCGGCCACCGCGCCGGGGTCGAGCCCGGGCTCGACCAGACCGCTGGCCAGAATCGCTTTTATCTCGCTGGCGAAGATCAGGAAGTCAGCGCTCTGGGCGTAGTAGAGCGGCTTGACCCCGAAGCGGTCGCGGGCCAGGGCCAAGACGCCCCGGTTGCGGTCGAAGAGCGCGAAGGCGAACATGCCGTTGAGCAGCGGCAGGGCCTCGGCTCCGCGCTGCTCCCAGAGGTTGAGCAGCACCTCCGCGTCGGTCCGCGAGCGGAAAGTGCGGCCGGCCGCGGCCAGCTCGGAGCGGATCTCCCGGAAGTTGTATATTTCTCCGTTGTAGGCCAGCCACAACCGGTGGTCCGGGCCGCTCATGGGTTGGTGGCCGGCGGGCGAGAGGTCGATGATCGCCAGCCGCCGGTGGCCGAGGGCCAGGTCGAAGTCGTGCCCGGCGAGTTCCTCCCGGCAGCGGCTTTCTCCGAAGGGCGGCAGGTCTTCGTTGGAGCGGCGGAACTTCGGGTCGGTGAAGGCGCAGCAGCGGCCGCCTTCTCCATTCTTCTCCGGCGCCTGCCGGAAGAAGGCGTAGCCGGCGTCGTCGGGACCGCGGTGGGCCATGACGTCGCACATGGCCTTGACCCGGTCAGTGGGGACCGGCCGGTCACCGAGCCTGACTATTCCCGCTATTCCGCACATGGCTGACGGCCGTCCCCATGCCGCGGCGCGCTACCGGCGCCTGGCCACGGCTTCCCTGTGGCCCCGGCGCCACTCGACCAGCCGCGCCATGCCCTCGCGGAGCCCCACGCTCCACCTGAAGCCCAGGTCCCGCTCGGCCGCCTCGGTGGAGCCCACGCGATTGGTCACGAAAGTCTGGCCCGCCAGCTGATAGTCGATCTCCAGGTCTGAGCCGCAGAGTTCCAGCAGGAGTTCGGCGAGTTCCCGGATGGAGGTCTTGATCCCACGGCCCACGTTATAGAAGCCGAAGGGCGCGCTGCTCTCCAGCGCGCAGAGGTTGGCCCGGGCCACGTCGGATACCTCGATGAAGTCGTAGGCCTGGGAGCCGTCGCCGAAGACCTTGGGCCGCTCGCCGCGGTCGATGCAGTCCAGCATTTTCATCATCACCGCGACGTAGGCGCCGCGGTAGTCCTGCCGTGGGCCGTAGACGTTCATGTACCTCAGGCCCACGCCCTCCAGGCCGTAACGCTTGTGGAAAGCCTTGAACATGTGCTCGCCGGCGATCTTGGTCGCCCCGTAAAAGGTCCAGTTGTCGTAGGGATGGGCTTCGGTCATGGGCTCCTCGGCCGCGTCGCCGTAGACCGACGCCGAGCTGGAGTAGACCAGCCGCTTAATCCCGTGCTTCACACAGGCCTGGAGCACGTTGAAGGTGCCGCGCACGTTGACCTCGAAGGCCGACTCCGGGAACTCGTGGCAGTGCAGCAGCCACAGCGCGGCCAGGTGCACCACCGCGTCGGCGCCCCCGACGGCCTGGTCGAGGATGTCGGTCCGGCAGACGTCCCCGCCCAGCGGGAAGATGCTGCAGCGCGCGTCCCTCAGGGCGGCGGCGAGGTTCTCGCGGGTGCCGCGCGCGAAGTTGTCGTAGACCACCACCTCGCGCACCGGCTCGGCCAGGAGCTGCTCGACGACGTGCGAGCCGATCAGGCCCGCGCCGCCGATAACGAGAACCTTCTTATCCTTAATGTCCACAGGCGGTTAGCCCCTCCCCCCGGCCGCGGCCCGCGGGGCGATGTGCTCGGCGGATTCACCGTCTCCCACGTCGTTTTGGCGATTCTAGCGGCCCATGTATTAGATTCAAGCGATGGAGAACGCAGCTTGCAAATCCGGCCGGGGTCCGCGATAAGTACCACGTGACCCAGAAACGAGTCCTGATGCTCACGCCGGACGTCTACTACCTCGACCGGCGGATAGTGCAGGAGGCCGGCACCCTCGCCGCGCGGGGCTGCCGGGTGGAAATCTATCCCACCAATTCCGCCCTGCGGGCCGAAGACGTCGCTCTTCCCGAGGGAGTGAGCCTGCTGGCCAATCCCCGCGGGGGCCGGGGTCCGGCGGGCCTGGCGATGAGGCTCCGCAGCCTCAAGCGCTTCCTCAGCGAGGCCGCCCCGGCGCTCCACTGCGCGGCCGACTTCCTGCATCACTGGGCGGTGGATCGCTGCGAGCAAGTCGTTCGCGGCAGCCTGCCCTTTCTCCTCTCCGGGGAGAAGTACGACTGCGTCTTCGCGCACGACCTCCCCGTGCTGCCCCTGAGCGCGCGCCTCAAGCGGGAGTGGGGCTGCGCCCTGGTCTGCGACCTGCACGAGATCTTTCCGGAGATGGAGGAAACTTTCACCTCCCGCTACGCGCGGCGTTACTGGCGGGCCGTCGAGCGGGAGCACCTGCCCTCCGCGGACGGGATCATCTGCGTCAATGACGCCGTCGAGGACTACGTCCGCGAGCGCTATGCGCCGGAGGCGCCCAGCATCGTCCTGCACAACGCCGCGCCCTACGCGGAGCCCGCCCGTTTGAGCGGCGCCTCGATTCGCGAGTTCTATCCCGTGCCCGAGGGCGCCCGCGTCCTGGTCTACGTGGGGACCCTGGTGCAGCGCAGGAACCTGGAAACCCTGGTGGCCGGCTTCGGCCGCGCCGCCCTCAATGGCTGGGTCCTGGCGGTCCTGGGCGCGGGCCCGCTGGCCGCGCGCCTGGGGCGCCTGGTCGATCGTCAGGGCCTGGCCGGCAAGGTCTTCCTGGGGAGGAGCGTTTCCCAGCGTGATGTGATACCGGCGGCCGGCTCCTCGGACGCCGGAGTGATCCCCTACCAGGCGGTGGGCTACAACCACCGGATCGCCACGCCCAACAAGCTTTTCGAGTACGTTCAGGCCCGCCTGCCGGTGCTGGCCTCGCGGTTGCCGATGATCGAGAAGCTGCTGACCGCAAACGGCAACGGGGTCTGCGGCGACATGTCGGCGCCGGAGGCCGCGGCCGGCACGCTGCGGCGCTTCGTCGATGAGGACTTCGAAAAGTTCGACGCGGATATCCTGGAAAGCGCGGCGCGGAAGCTCTCCTGGGAAGAGGAAGAACCCCGGCTCCTGGAGCTGACCGAGCGGCTGCTCCCGGCCTGCTGACCGCCCCTTATCTTTACCCGTCGATGAACTGCCGGTGCCAGAGCTCCAGGCACAGCGCGCCCCACAGCGAGCGGCTGAAGGGCCGCGCGGCGGCCAGCGCCTCCTCCAGGGCCGCGGGGTTGAAGAGCCCGCGCTCCCGGCAGCGCTTGTCGAGCAGCACGTCGGAGACGAAGTCGCCGAGCCCGTTCTTCAGCCACATTGAGAACGGCACCGGGAAGCCCATCTTGTCCTTGCGGTTGAGAACCTCCCGCGGCACCAGGTTGCGCACCGCCCGGCGGAAGAGACTCTTGAGCCGGCCGTTGCGGAACTTGACTACCGGCGGCACCACGGCCATCAACTCAACCAGGCGGTGGTCGAGCAGGGGTACGCGCGACTCCAGGCCCCAGGCCATGCTGGTGCGGTCCTCCACGTGCAGCAGGGACGGCAGGTGGGCCTTCACGTCGAAACACATCATGCGGTTGACCATCGCCGCCGCGCCGCGGCTCTCGAAGACCGCGTGGAACTCCTCGAAGGTCCTCTCGGGGTCGGCGGGGGAGTCGGCGTGGAGCATCTCCCGGGCGTCGGAGAAGCGGTCCATCAGCCGGAAGTAGCGGCGCGCCGGCTCCTCGAAGAGTCCCTGCCCCCAGAAGTCCCTGAGCATGGGGCCGTACCCCTCGAGACTCGGCAGGCTGGGAACGATGGCCTCCAGGGTGGTCACGTATCGGCCGCGGCCGGCGGTGTCCTCGATGGCCCCCCTGATGCACTCCTCCAGGTAGGCCAGCAGGTAGCGGGCGTAGCCGGTGAATATCTCGTCGCCGCCCTGGCCGCCGAGCACCACCTTGACGTTCTCGGCCGCGAGCTTGGCGACCCAGTACTGCGGGAAGACCCCCGGGCCGGCGGCCGGCTCGTCCAGGTGCCAGATGATCTTCTCTATAGAGGTGGCGAAGTCCCGGGCGGACGGATAGGTTTCCAGGTATTCGGTGCCGTTGGCTTCCGCGACCAGCCTGGCGT
>CAZONU010000261.1:0-7392 GCA_964581145.1 uncultured Planctomycetia bacterium | reverse complement strand
CACTTGCACACCAAACACAACTTCATTTCCCCAGGGTTTTATTATGCAACTGCGGCCGGCGGCGAGCTGCTCAAAGAAGAGCCCCCGGGGAAGCTCCCCGGGGGCTCTTGGGGCTTTGACCTTGCCGTGTGACTAGAACTTCACCGCCAGGGTCAGGTGCACGCGGTGTGCGGCGTCGTCGCCGAGAGCGGCCTGGTCGCTTACCAATTCCCCGGGATCAAGCCAGGCCCAGCACAGCTTGAGATCGGCGTTGTCGCTGATCTTGTAGGACGTGTAGAAGTCGATCTCGGAGCCGACTTCGCTGGCCGTGCTCCCCGCGCCGTTCACGAGGCCATCGCCGCCGATGCCGATGGCGTCATCCTCCTCGGGGGCATCGAAGCGCAGGTAGGTGATGCCGAGAGTCCACTCCTCCTTGCTCATGGGCTTGCAGCTGGCGTCGACGTAGAAGCACTGGATGTTCTCCAGGACGAACAGGTCCGACATGCCCAGCCGGCCCTGGGTGTCCTGGGCCAGCGAGAAGAAGTGGCTCATGTCGCCGTCGGCCGGGTCCTCGTCGCCGGTGGCCCAAGCGAAGCCGAGGGCCAGGCGCGGGCTCCAGGGGATCTCCGGCGACCAGCCCAGCTCCACCTCGAAAGCGAAGCTGTCCTTGATGTCCAGGTCCTGGCCGGCGTCGTCGAAGTCGCCCATCTGCATGGCCACCTCGGCGGAGAAGTCGAACTTCTGACCGGCGAGCTCGAGCTTGTCGAAATTCACGCGCGCGCCGACGGTCCAGATCTTCTCCTTGTTGACGTACTCGTCGAACACAGAGCCGCCGTCGTTCTGGTTGGTAAAGTAGAGTAAATAGAAGTCGATCAGGAAGTCGGCGTTCAGGTCCAGGGTGTTCCAGATACCGAAGATGTGCGCATCGTCCAGCGGGGTGATCGGCCATACCGTGCTGGAGTCCTCCCAGATGACAACGCTGTTCTCGACCACCTTGGCCGCGAAGAGCGAGGTGCTGAGGTTCTCGAGGGGCTTGAAATCGATGCGCACGGCGTCCCAGGACAGGCCGGCGTACTTGGTGTCGTCGCCCAGCAGCATCTCGCTGCCGAGCGCCAGCTCCTGCCGGCCGACGGTGAAGGTGGTGTCGAAGCCGAAGATGCTCTGCTTGAGACGCAGGTGGGCCTCGTAGAGGTCGAGGCTGTCGCTATCGTCGACATCGATCATCGTCGAGCTCGGAGAGTTGATGCCGGCCTCGCCGCCCCACAGGTAGCGGCTCTGCGCGGTCACCTTGACCGCCGCGTTGTCGGCCAGTTCAAAGAGCAGGCCCAGGCGCAGGCGGGCGTCTACGTACTCAAGGTGGTCGTTGGCATCGGAGTCGAAGTCCAGCAGGTTCTGCTGGTTCTCCCAGCGGGCACGCAGCTCACCGCTGACCGTAACCTTGCTGGAAGCGCCCTCCGTCGACTCCACGGTGAGCGGGCCGCTGTCGGCCGGCACCGCCTCGGGAGCGGGTCCCGCCGTGCCGGCGCTAGCCGAGAGCCCCAGAACGGCCACGAGGCTCAAAGCTATCCCCACTGTCAGTAGCTTTCTCATCGTTTCCTTCGTCCTCCCAATTTGCCTTCTCAGTGATTGTCCCGGGCAACATCCCAACTTCTTGTCCGGGACAGCCCAATTGTCAGGCTTCAGCGAGCCGCAACTGCGGCTCAGTCCCCAAGTACCCCCGGAGCAGCGCCACCTCCCTTCTCTTATCTCTCTGCGGTTCCCCTGCTGAGAGTCCGCACTCCAGGCGCAGCGCGCTCAACGCCCGGACAGACTCAACCTCTTATCGGCCCAAGAGCCGCTAGTTCCTTAGCGTTTCTGGCCATGGCTGAACGAATTATAAATCTCGAAATGGCGATGTAAAGATTTTTCTGCGGAAAATCAGGGCCGGCTGATACGCCTAACGCGCCGTATAAGGCTACTTACGGACAACTGCCGGCCCTCTGAGGCCGCCGGGCAGGCGCCGCAAGGCCGGGGAAAGCCCCCGCATCCGGGTTTCCGCGCGGTCTGCGTCCGATAATGCACGTGTGCAATAGAGCTTTCCTCACTCCTCGGACGGCCGCCCTTGCAGCCTGGCGCGCCACTCGGACTGGCCCATCTGGTAGAGGTCGCCCCCCGCCGTGTCGTAAGCCACGTAGACCGGAAAAGAAGAAAGATCGATCCGCCTGACTGCCTCGGGGCCCAACTCTGGATAGGCAATGACCTCCGCGGCTTTAACGCGCGAAGCCAGCAGCGCGCCGGCTCCGCCCGTGGCCACCAGGTAGACCGCGCTGTAAGAAGCCAGCAAATCCTTTATCTTGGAGTCGCGGACGCCCTTGCCTACCATACCTCGAAGCCCGAGCTTCAAGAGCGGCTCAACATAAGGGTCCATGCGGTAGCTGGTGGTCGGTCCCATGGAGCCGATGGCCTTTCCCGGCCGGGCCGGGGTCGGCCCCGCGTAGTAGACGATCTGGCCGGCGGGGTCGAAGGGCAGCTCGCCTCCGGAGGCGATGGCCTCGATTATCCGCCTGTGAGCCACGTCGCGGCAGCTGTACGCCGTTCCCGAAATCAGCAGCCGCTGGCCGGCACGCAGCGAGCGGACCAGCTCTTCACTGAGGGGAGCGGCGATCTCCAGAGACTCAGCGGCCACCGCCACGCTCCCTTCCGGGTTCCTCCAAAAGCTGAAAGCAATGAACTACCGGAAAACTCGGCCCGAAACCGGCCTTCTCGTACATCCTGCGGGCCGGAGCGTGAGCCTCGTCCAGTCCCGTGACCACCGCCGCCACCGAGCATCCCTCCTCGGCGAGCCGCCCCAGCGCCCTCTGGCACTGGGCCGCGCCTACGCCCCGGCCCTGGAAATCGGGATCCACGGCGTTGTTGCCGATCTCGCCGACGGTATTCCCTTTCCACCGGTACCAGGTCACGAAGCCGACGATCCGCCCGTCGATCTCGGTAACCAGGACCTCTCCGGTATGCTCCCGGATGTGCTCGACCACCTGCCGGCGCTTTTCGCTCTCCCATTCGGGGTAGACCCGCTCAAAGACCTCATCACCGACGAGTCCCCGCCGTCCCCGATATACCGTCTGCCAAGCCCTGACGGCCAGATCGCCCGCTGCCTCGGCGTCCCTGACGCGCGCCGGGCGGACCACCGGCTCAGCTGCCATCGCGGCTCCCTTCCTCCAGCACCTGGAAGTACTGCACCCAGGGGAGGCTGGGCCCGAAGCCCAGCTTCTCGTAGAGCTTTCGCGCCACCGCGTGCCCGTCGTCGCCACCGGTCTTGACGGTGGCCGCCCGGCAGCCCTTCCCGCGGAAGAGCTCCAGCGCCTTGCGGCAGAGGGTAGTCCCGATCCCCCGGCCGTGGCAGTCCGGGTCCACGGTGACCTCGACAATCTCCCCGACCTGGCCGCCAGGCCAGATGCTCCAGCACAGGAACCCGAGCATCCTGCCGTCCGCCTCGGCGACCAGGGTCCGTTCCAGGTTGTCGCGGACCAGCTTCGTCAGCGAGCGGCGCTTGGCCTCGACCACGTCCCCGTAGGCCAGGCCGTATATCTCCTCGCCGAGGAGGCCCCGGCGGACTTTCCACATGTACCCGCGGGCGCGCACGCCGATATCGGCAGCGGATTCTGCGTCCCCGGCCCCGGCCGCCCTTATGACCGCGCAGACGCTCACAATATGACCTCGCGGTGGCGGTGGGCGTGGCAATCGATGTTGATGGCCACCGGCAGCGAGGCCAAGTGGCAGGGAGCCACCACGAGATGCACGGCCAGGGCGGTGACCGTCCCGCCCAGGCCGGAGGGACCAACGCCGGTACGGTTTATCTCGCGGAGCATGCGCGCCTCGACTTCGGCCAGCTCCGCGCGGGGATTGGGCTCACCCAAGGGCCTCAGAAGGGCGCGCTTGGCCATTTCGGCAACGCGCTCGAAATTGCCCCCGGCGGCCAGCCCCACCACCACCGGCGGGCAGGGATTGGCGGAAGCTTCCTTAACCGCAGTAACTGCGAAGCTTACGAGTCCATCGATCCCGTCTGCCGGCTTGAGCATGGCCAGCCGGCTCATGTTTTCCGACCCACCGCCCTTGGCGTCGTACTGGATGCGTACCTTGTCACCTTCGACCATGCGGACGTGCACGATAGCCGGGGTGTTGTGGCCGGTGTTAGCTCGTTCAAAAGGGTCGGCCACCACCGAAGCCCGCGTGTAAGCCGCTTTCTGCGCGCGCCTTACGCCCTCGTCCACGGCCCCTTGCAGCGTGCCGCCCACCAGGTGCGCGTCCTGGCCCCAGTCGACGAAAACCACCGCCAGGCCGGTGTCCTGGCAGATCGGAAACTCCCCTTTTTCAGCTATTTCCGCGTTCTTGAGCAGATCATCCAGGGCCGCGCGGCCGAGGTCGCTCTGCTCCTGGTCCCGAGCGCGCTTGAGCGCCTCAAGCTCAGCTTTTCCAAGCACATACGGAGCCTCAGCGGCCATCTTCTCGACCGCGGCGGTGATCTCTCCGGCGTGGACCTCGCGAAAGCCGCCCACTAAAGCTCAAGCCCCCCGTGCTTCTCGATGTGCGCCACTAAACCCCCTTCGTCCAGTACCTTACGCATGGAGTCTGGTATTGGCGCGAACTTTATTTCGGTGCCTTGGGTAACGTTCTTGACGATGCCGGCGGCCAGGTCCAGCTCCAGCTCGTCGCCCTCCTCGATTTTGGTGGTGTCGCAGGTCACTGCGGGCAGGCCGATATTGATGCAGTTGCGGAAGAAGATGCGCGCGAAGGTCCTGGCCAGGACCGCGCGCACCCCGGCCAGCTTGATGATCATGGGGGCGTGCTCGCGGCTGGAGCCGCAGCCGAAGTTCCCGCCGCCGACCACGAAGTCGCCGGGCTTGACCTTGTTGGGGAACTCGGGGTCGGCGTCCTCCAGGACGTGCTTGGCCAGTTCGGGGAGGTTGCTCCTGAGGTGAAAAAGCCTCCCAGGGGCAATCAGGTCTGTTGAGACGCCCTCGCCGAACTTGTACGCGCGACCGGTGGGTTCGCTAGCTGTTTCTGTCATTCTTGTCTTGCCTCCTCCATGCCCAGGTTAGCACGACCTTGATGATCGCCTTCCAACTCCTCCAGTCGGAAACATCGCAATTCAGGCCGGCCGGCCGGCCGTTCTTAATTTGCCGCCTCACCGAAAGTTTTCCGGCCACCTCCTTGGCGCCCAATCCGTTTGCTATCTTAGCGATCTCCGACTTGAACTTCTCAACATTGTACCTCCGCAAGATATAGAAGCGTCTGAATCTCTGAGGTCGCTCGTCCACATTGCCGCCTATCAACTCGACGAAGATAGCCGGCCACGTCATCTTGTCATTAATGAACCTGTAACCGTGTCTTGGGGGCTGGGTGCGTTTCGCACCTCCAAACTCTTGCCACTCCCCTTTCATAAAACGCCAGACTTCGGCTCGAAAGGAATCTGATCCGAAATGAGTCACGCTTATCTCCCACAACGGGCCACCCTGTAGTAACCGACTACTTGTACTTGGGAGATCTGTTCCAGAGCCCGTCCCTGAATCCTTCCTCAAAGCCCGGTTCGCACCATGTCTCCGGGCTCTTCTTTTTGCACACAGCGACTCTCGTGTCAACTTCGTTGTCCTTCAGAAACTTGCGTCCCATGTCCCGAAAGGGTAGGAGGCCTGTAGCATAGCCTTTCTTGTAGTTGGCTATCCTCTTATTATCCTTCCGACTCAGCCTACCGGGAAGAGATACGTCTGGGAAGCGAGCCCAAACAGCGTCGCCCCGCGCAAGTACGAAGCAAAGCGCCCCCACCGTCTCGTAGTGAGTGGAATGGAGGGCGCCATTCTCATCACGCCCGTTGCAGTCCGGATGCGCCAACAGAAACCACATCATGTGTGTGGCTTCACACGACTTGATTAAGTTCTCATGGACCTTTTCAAAACCGGGCGGGGGCTTTACCCCTTCTAGCCACTTCTTCTCCGTCTCCAGATGTTTTCCGGCGTCCGCTACATGTTTGATTTGGTTCATAAGCAGTTCCCGTTGCACGAATGATCCATCGGAAGCGATGCGTCGGTCGGTCAATCCGAACATGCGGAGGCATTCATAAGAAAGGTGCAGACTCTTGATTGTCCCCACCGCTCTTCTCACGTACACTTCGTCGGGCACTTCTTTGGGGGTATTCCAGTGTATTATGAGAACAATTACTAGAATGAGGAATGGTACGCCGACTACGAGAAGAAGAAATTTCTCTGCTGGCGTCAACGGTCCGGGCTCTCTCCTCTTGAACACAGGTCCGTTGAAAAGTTGTTTCAGTGATTCGCCCAGCGACATTGGAGCGTTCTCAGTACCACCGGGCGCTGCCTTCTCCTGCTGCTCGGCAACAGGAGAACGCGCTTCCGCCGCGAACTCGACCCTCGCCGCGCACTTCGGGCACTTTCCCGCCTTGCCGGCCATGTTGTCGGGTGCGCTTACTTTCTGGCCGCACTCGGGACACCTTGTCTTGAGCATGGCTTCCTACTCTTTGGCCTTCAGGAATTGCTCCACCGCCTCCACGAACTCCCCGGCGACACGCAATGCGTCCTCGACCTCCTGTTGGGAAATCGTCACGGGCCCGCCGTACTCGCTCCGTTGACGCCGGTCGAAAGCATCTATGAGCGCGCGGTGCAGATCGGGAGAAAGCGCGCCGGTCCTGGCAAACTCCTTGCCAAAGGCGGCAATCAGCGCGCGGTGCTTCGAGAACGAGAGTTGCTTGGTCTCCAGTGCAGCCTCAGCCGCGTGGAACATTGCGTAGTAGGCCCGCGAGGCAGCCAGGTCCAGGTCGCCGGCTTCCATGTCGCGCCGGGCCCCGTTGAGGTTGCGGCGGGCCTTGTCCATCGAAGCCTCTATCGGGGTCATGCCAGCACCTTCCCCTCTCGACGAACGTTGCGGTAGAGCGGCCAGCCTGCCCGGTCGTAATTCTCGGTCGAAACCACCTGTACCGAGAGCAACGTGTCCCACCGGTTGGACTCTGCGGTGACACGGTAAGCGATGTCGCTCAGCCGGCGCCGTTCCCGCCGGTCGTCGAATGCTCCCTTGAGCACCACCAGCACGTCCACATCCGAGTCATCGGCGGAGTCGCCCCGCGCGCGCGAGCCGTAGAGCAGGATGTGTTCCAGCCGCTCGCCGTACTCAGCCTTCACCGCGGCGACGAAGTCGTCCAGCGCCGCGCGCCACTCGGGCTTGCCGGGGTCATCGACCATAAAGCCTCCTAGAAGAACTCTCGAGAGTCGGCGATCTCGCCGGCCAGCGCCGCCGCCGCCGCCGAGGCGGGGCTGCCCAGGTAGATGAATGCCTGGGGATTGCCCATGCGGCCCTTGAAGTTGCGGTTCGAGGTCGCCAGGCAGTTCTCGCCGTCGGCCAGGATCCCGCCGTGAACCCCCACGCAGG
>CAZONU010000260.1:0-7426 GCA_964581145.1 uncultured Planctomycetia bacterium | reverse complement strand
GATGTCCTCGAGGGTCTGATAGGTGATGATGTCGGCCATGCGCCGGATCTCGCCCCAGCGCGGGCTCTTGATGTTACGCTCGCTGACCGGGCGCAGCTCGCCGCGCAGGCGCAGGACCACCTCCAGGTCTCCCCGCCGGGCGGGGAGCAGCACGGCGTCGTCGTCCGCGCCGCCGCCGGCCGGGAGGAGCGCGGCGGTCAGCGCCGCGGCCAGGATCGCGCGGGCGCGGGTCACATCCCCTCCCGGGTGAGCAGCTGCTGGCCGGCGGAGAGCTCCCCCTTGACTGCGGCCTTGAGCCCGTCGTCGGCCAGGATCTCGACGGCCACCCGCTGGACCTCGCGGCCGGCGGCGCGGAGCACGAAGCGCCCGCGGGGCCCGCCGAAGACCGCGGCGGCGGGCACGATCAGCGCGTCGGGGATGTCCACCAGCGGGAACTCGGCCTTGCCCTTGAAGCCCGGCTTGATGCGCGGGTCGGCCTCGACCAGGGCGGCCTCCAGGGCGAAGACCTTGACCCCGCTCATGCCCTCCTTGGCGCGGTCGGCCTTGGCCAGGTCCGCGCTGCGGTCGCGGCTCCAGCGGTCGATCCAGATGACCTTGGCGTCGAAGGCCGCGCCGGGCAGCGGGTCGGGCTTGACCTTGATCCGCGAGCCCACCCGCAGGTGGCGGATGTAGCGCTCGGCTAGCTGGGTGCGGACCTTCATGCGCGAGAGGTCGGCGATGTCCACCACCCCGGCGCCGCGCCATATGCGCGAGCCCACCTCGGGCTTGCTCTGGCGGCGGTGGTGCATGTTGCGGTAGATGACCACGCCGGACCCGGCGGCGCTGACCTGGCGGATGGCGATCTCCCGCTTGGCCCGGGCCACGCTACGCTCCAGCGAGGCCACCCAGCTCTCCGCGTCGGTGATGCGGCCGGCCAGCTGGGCCTCCTGGCGGTCGGCGTCGGCCCTGGCGCGGGCCAGTTCGGCGCGGGCGCGCGCCAGCTCCAGGCGGGCGATCTCGCGGGCCTCGGGCCCGGCGCCGGCCTCCAGGCCGGCCAGGCGCAGCTTGGCGCGCGCGTGGTCGATGTCTGCTATCTGGGCGGCCAGCTTCTCCTTGGCGGCCTCGACCTTGCTGAAAAAGCCCTTCTCGACCAGGCGTTGGGCGGACGCGGCGCCAGCGCGCTTGTCCTCCGCGGCGGTGAGCGCGGCCTCCAGGGCCGCGCGGGCCTCGATGCGCTCCTCCGCGGTGGGGCCGGCGCGGACCTCGGCCAGGCGGGTGGCGGCCAGCTTGACCGCCGCGGCCTTGGCCTCCAGGTCCAGCTCCAGCTTCTCGCGCTCCATCTGGACCTGGCGGCGGACCTCCTTGAGGTTGCGCCTGGTGGCCTCCAGCTCGTTGCTGTCGCGGCTCAGCCAGTCGCCGTGGCGGGTGCGGTCCTGGCTGAAGACCGGGTCCCCGCGCTTGACCAGGCTGCCTTCGGGGATGATCCAGTCGATCTTGTCGCTGGCCAGGGAGAGCATCACCCAGGAGTTGAGCGGCTTGAACTCGCAGTTCTCGGAGACGCGCACCTCGAAGCGCCCGCGGCGCACCTCCACGGTCCGCGCGGCCGGCCCGTCGCCGTCCCCGCAGCCCCACAGCAACGCGGCCGCGGCCAGGGGCGCGGCGGCGGCGGCGAGGATGGCGGCGGTCCGGGTGGTTCGGCTCATGAAGTTGGTATCCGGGCGCGGGTCCGTCCCGGCGGACCCGCGGCTGTGGTTATTAACCGCCAATCGGCCGCCGGGGCCGGTCTTTGGGCGGGGCTTTTTTCGCGGGACCGGGCCCGGGCCCCAGGGCCGGCGCGTCCGCCGGGGCCTCCGGCAGGGCCTTGACGTCGGGGACGGGCGGCTTGCGCGGGGCCAGGAACACCAGGGCCAGGGCCAGGGCCACGAAGAACATGCCCACGATGGCGGCCAGCAGTATGCCCACCAGCATCCGCTTGCGGGCCGCGGACCTCTGGGCCACGACCTCGGGGTCCAGCTCGGCCTCGGCGGCGGCCTCCTCGGCCTTGGCTTGCTGGGCCGCGACGGTCGCGGAGGGCTTGGACTCGGGCGGCTCGGGGGCGCCCAGGTCCTTGAGGTCCTCGATGAGCGCGGCCATGTCCGAGTGGCGCTCGCGGGGCTCGACGGCCAGCATGGCCACCACCACCTTCTCGACGTTCTCGGGGATGGCCTTGACCACCGCGCTGGGCGGCTGGAGCTCCTCCTCGGCCAGGCGCTGGAGGGTCTGGAGCGGGCTGGCCGCCTCGAAGGGGGCCCGGCCGGTGAGCATGTGGTAGAGGACCGCGCCCAGCGAGTAGACGTCGCTCTTGACCGTGGGCGCGGCGCCCTTGGCGGCCAGCTCCGGCGCGGCGTAGATGGGCACCGAGCCGGACGACTTGGAGAGGGCCAGGAGGTTGTGCAGGGGATTGCTGACCACTCCGAAGTTGGCGATCTTTACGGCGGTGTCCGGGCCCACGATGATGTTGCTGGGCTTGAGGTCCCCGTGAACCACCCCCTGGGAGTGGGCGTAGGCCAGGGCCTCGGCGATCTGGCGGGCGAGGTTCAGGGCCAGCCCGGACTTGAGCCGGCCCTGCTTCTCCAGCAGGTAGCGCAGCGAGCGGCCCTTGACGTACTCCGAGGCGCAGTAGACCCGCCCGCGGTCGCGGCCCACGTCCAGCACCCGGTTGATGGCCCCGTGCTTGAGCCTGGAGCCCCCCTTGGCGGCCGCGGCGAAGTCCTTGACGAAGTCCTTGCGGCGGGAGAGCTCGCCGCTGAATATCTTGAGGGTGACCGGCGGACCGTCGTCGCCCTTGCGGGCCAGGTACAGCCCCCCGGCGGCGTTGGCGCCCAGCTTGGCGGTGATCTGGTAGCCGCCGAACTCGGCGGCCTTCTCCTGCCTGGAGGCCTCCAGGATGCGGCTGCCCTCCTCGGGGGCGGCCAGGGGGGCCTCCGGCAGGGGCGCGGGCTTCTCGGCGGGGATGATCTCGACGCCGGCCCGGGGCACGGCCGCGCCGCAGGCCGGGCACTTGCGCTCCGCGTCGTCCTCCGCGAGGTTGACCTGCTTCTTGCAGGCCGGGCAGGTCTCGACGACCAGGCCCATGGCCCCCAGCACCGCGCCCACGTGGTGGGCCTCCAGCGCGCCCTCCTCGACCAGCAGCTCTCCGAGCCGCCGGTGGGGCTTCTTCTCGGCGGCGAGCTGCGCCTGCTTCTCGATGGCCTTGTCGACCCCCTCGGTGAAGCAGAACCTGAGGCGCACGGCCACCTCGCCGAACCTGCCCTCCTGGCGGCCGAGGTGCTCGCGGAGCACCGCCTGGTACTGGTCGGTGTTGAGGTAGCGCTTCTCGGCGAGCAGCTCCCCCAGCTTGGGGACGTCCTTGCCCTCACTGCGGAGCTCCTCCTGGACGTCCAGGCACTCGCCCACCTGCTTGTTGGTGCAGAGCCGGGCGCGGACCACCATCTCCCCGAAGAGCGTGTCGCGAACGCGCGCTGCCATCTTCCGCGGCCTCCTGCCTGCCGGCTAAGCGCCGGAGCCGCCGCCCGGGGGGGCGTCGACGACCTCCAGCGAGAGGGTCTTGGTGAGCATGGTCAGGTCGAAGAGCCGTTTCTGGGCCTGCTTGATGGCGATGGTCAGCTTGCGGCCGGACTCGACGGCCCGGAGGTGCGCGGCCACGGCCATGCCCACCGTGGTGCTGGAGATGCCGCTCACCGCGGTGAGGTCCAGCCCGGCGCCCTCCGGGCTCTGCTCCACCAGGTCCAGCAGAGAGGCCTTGACCTGGCCGAGTTCGGTGAGCTCGGGGTTGCGCTTGAGCAGCAGCGCGGCCCCGGTGACTTTGAAGAGGTCCTGGCTCATACTCGCTCTCCAAAACGGGTCGCTCTCGGGAGTCTATTAAACCCGCCGGGCGGCAGGAGTCAAGAGCACCTGGAGAGGAGCCTGTGGCGGGCTCCGCTTGCGCGCGGCCCGGGCCGGTCTATAATCCCATCCTGTTGTCCGGCCGGAGCATGGCGTTGGCGGCCGGGTCCCGTGGAGAACCCATGACCACCGACGAACTGCGCAAGCTTTACCTGGACTTCTTCATCGAGCGGGACCACACCCTGGTGAGCTCCGACAGCCTGGTGCCCACCTACGACCCCTCGCTGCTCTTCAGCGGCGCGGGCATGAACCAGTTCAAGGACGAGTTCCTGGGCCGGGGCAAGCGGCCCCTCAAGCGCGCCTGCTCCTCGCAGAAGTGCATCCGCACCGGGGACATCGACAGCGTGGGGGTGACCACCAGCCACCACGTCTTCTTCGAGATGCTCGGCAACTTCTCCTTCGGGGACTACTTCAAGCGCGAGGCCATCCGCTGGGGCTGGGAGTTCTGCGTAGACGTCCTGAAGCTGCCCGACGACAGGCTCAACGTCTCCATCTACGAGAACGACGAGGAAGCCTATTCCTTCTGGCAGAGCGAGGTGAACCTGCCCGACGAGAAGATATTCCGCTTGGGCGCCCACGAGAACTTCTGGCCGGCCGACGCCCCCACCGAGAGCCCCGCGGGGCAGCTCTGCGGGCCGTGCAGCGAGATCTTCTACGACTGGGGCCCGACCGGCTGCACGGACCCGGACTGCAACCCCTCCTGCGACTGCGGCCGGCACGTGGAGATCTGGAACCTGGTCTTTCAACAGTTCGAGAAGGGCGCCGGGCCCGGCGAGCTTCATGAGTTGCCCCAGAAGAACATCGACACCGGCGCGGGCCTGGAGCGCATCGCCGCGGTGATGCAGGGGGTCAAGAGCGACTTCGACCTGGACATCTTCAAGCCGCTGATTGCCGAGGCCGAGCGCCTGACCGGCGCGCGCGTCGAGGGCGCCGACGCGGAGGGCATGAAGCACCTCCGGCGCATAGCCGACTACATGCGCGCGGTGAGCTTCCTGATCGCCGACGGGGTGCTGCCCGCCAACGACGGGCGCGGCTACGTGGAGAGGCGCCTGCTGCGCCGCTCGGTGCTGGCCGGCCGGGCCCTGGGGGCCTCGGGGCCTTTCTGCTACAACATGGTCGCCCCGGTGGCCGAGCTGATGGGCGGCCAGTACCCGGAGGTCCGCGAGCGCCGCGAGAACATCGCGCGCATAATCAAAGCGGAGGAGGAGAAGTTCGAGCGCACCCTGGGCGCCGGCGTGGCCAGGATGAACGAGCTGATCGCCGCCGTGAGGAAATCGGGCGAGACCGGGCTGCCCGGCGGCGAGGCCTTCAGGCTGTACGATACCTACGGCTTCCCCGTTGAACTGGCCGAGGACATGCTCCATGCCGAGGGCCTGACTCTGGACAGGGCCGGCTTCGAGGCCGAGGTCGAGAAGCAGCGCGCCCGGGCCCGCGCGGGCAGCGCCTTCACCCAGGACGTCTTCGGCGACGTCATCGGCAAGGTCAAGGAGATCACCGGCGGCACCGAGTTCGTCCGCGACTGGAAGGACGGCGGTACTGCCAAGGTGCTCGCCATCATGAAGGGTAGCGACTTGGTCGAAGAGGCCCAGGTAGGGGAAGGCGTCAGCATAGTCCTGGACCGCACGCCCTTCTACGGGGAGGCCGGCGGGCAGGTGGGCGATCAGGGCGAGTTGAAGTGGGAAGGCGGCGCAGCGCACATCTTCGATACTGTGCGTGCAGACGAGGTTTTCCTGCATCGGGCCGACAGGAACCTGGCGGTGGATAGCGGTTCGTTGCGCATTGGGCAGACGGTAATCCCCAAGATCAACAAGACGCGCCGCCGGGCCATTGAGGCCAACCACACGGTGACGCACATTTTGCACCATTACCTCCGCGAGGTGCTCGGCAAGCACGTGGAGCAGGCAGGTTCGCTGGTGGACGCCGAGCGCCTGCGCCTGGACTTCACCCACTTCGAGGCCGCGGGGCCCGAGGAGCTCCGCCGCGTCGAGGAGCTGGTCAACGAGGCCATCAGGAGCGGGGGAAGCGTCGAGACCCGGGAGACGGGCGTGGGGGAGGCCAGGGCCGCCGGGGCCATGGCCCTCTTCGGCGAGAAGTACGGCGAGACGGTGCGCATGGTTACCACTGACCTCGGCGTTGGGAAGTCCATAGAGCTCTGCGGCGGTACTCACCTGGATAATGTACAAGACGCCGGATGTTTCCGAATTGAGAAGGAAGAGTCCGTGGCCTCGGGCATGAGACGCATTACCGCGCTCACCGGGATGGGGGCGGTTGAACGCGGGAATGAGGACCGCGCGGCCTTGCGCGCGGTTGATTCTGCGTTGGCTTTGTCTGCTGATGATGATCAGGATGGCGATGCCGGCCTGAAGGCCCGCGACGAATTGGAGGCACTCTGCCGGGTCGTCAAGTGCCAGCGAGAAGGCGTCGTGGACAAATTGAAGGCTCTAGTCAGCCACAGCGGCCTGGACGCTGCGGCCTTGGCGAAGCTGCCGACGGGCCGGAAAGAAAGGGCCGCGGCGCTGGCCAAGGCCGCCAGGAAGGCGGAGAAGCGGGCCGCCGGCGAGCGCGCCTCGCTTTTGGCCGGCCGCGGCAAGGAGATCGCCGCGGCGGCGCGGGAGCTGGCCGGCGGCGCCAAGTTCGCCTCCGCGGCCCTGGAGGGGGTGGGCGCGAAAGACCTGCGCCGGCTGGCCGACGAGGTCCGCGCGGCGCTGCCCAGCGGGGTGGTTTTTCTGGCCTCTAACAGCGGGGGGAAAGCCGCCCTGGTGGCTACTGTATCTGAGGATCTGGTGAAGAAGGGCGTCAAGGCCGGGGACATCGTCAAGGCCGCCGCGGCCCGGGTCGGCGGTGGCGGGGGCGGGCGCCCCAACATGGCCCAGGCCGGGGGCCCCGAGCCCGAGAACATCCCCGCGGCCATCGAGGCGGCCGCGGGGGCGGTGGAGGCAGCCCAATCCTAGCCCGCTCTTTCCACTGGCAGATCGACCAGTACTGGGGCAGCGACTGGCTGTCGCTGACCCTGGGCGGCCTGTTCATGCTCATCGGCCTGCTGCTGACGGTTCCGGCCAGCCGCTACTTCTTCCGCCGGCGGGGCCCGGCGGTGGCCATAACCTTTGCGGCTCTCTTCTGGGCGGCCGTGATCCTGGCCGCGCTGCTGGTCAACCGGGGCAACCTGACCTGGTCCTCGGCGGCGGTCTCCGGCGCCGGCGCGCTGATCGGCGTGGGCTATCCCGTCTATCTGGCCGTGCGCCGCAAGGACCTGCGCGGGCCCGCCGCGGAGGAGCGTGAGGAGGAGGCCGCGGCGCCCGCCCTGCGGCGCTGCCCGGGCTGCGGGCTGAACGTCGACGGGGCGACGGAGAAGTGCCCGGTCTGCGGGGCGAAGGCGGACGGCGAGGGCTGAACAGCGCTGGACCGGTGGCTGGCCGCGCTGCCGGAGAGGGTCGCCTGCTAGCCGTCCTCGGGGCGGTGTTTCTTCTCAGACTTTCGCATTGACACCCTAACCCGTCTTGGATAAAGAGTTACGCATCCAGCA
>CAZONU010000259.1:0-7430 GCA_964581145.1 uncultured Planctomycetia bacterium | reverse complement strand
GGCCTTCGAGGAGAAGCTCAAGCCCGCGGCGCTCAAGTTCAAGCCGGACGTCGTGCTGATCTCCGCCGGGTTCGACGCGCACCGGGACGACCCCCTCGGGGGAATGCGGCTCACCTCCGGGGACTACGGCGAGCTGACCGGGACGGTCAGGGAGATCGCCGAGGAGCACTGCGGCGGGCGGATCGTCTCCTTCCTGGAAGGCGGCTACGACCTCGACGCGCTGGCCGAGTCCGCGGCGGCGCACGTCAGAGCGCTGATGGGCAAGTAGCCGGGCCGCTGAGTTCTTCCCGGGCGCAGTCCGAGCCGCGCATGACCGATTCTGGCCCGCAAAAGCAGCGCAGGGACAGCTGCAATCAGTTGTCCCTGCTCGGCTCAAACGTGGTAGCGGGGGAGGGATTTGAACCCTCGACCTACGGCTTATGAAGCCGCCGCTCTAACCCCTGAGCTACCCCGCCACTTTCGTAAGACGCCCCTATTCTACCGCTTAGCTGCGGCGCGTCAAGACCCTGCTCCGCGCCGTCGCTAGATTTTACTCGATTTCGACCAATCTCAACGGGGTTTTTAGTCGATTTTGCGGTCGATTTTTCCGGGGCGTCGAATGTCCCGGTCTTGACTGCGGCGGCGCCGTCCTCCCGAATCTCCGGGAGCTTGGAAACAGCCGCTCCCGAGTCCGCAAGCCGGAGGTGTGTATAGAGGTTCATGGTGAGGTCGATACTGGAGTGCCTCATCAGCTTCATGGCCTCTTGCGGTGAAGCGCCGCTCCGCGCCAACATGGTTCCGAACGTGTGGCGGAGGGCGTGGAAGTCGGCTTTCCCGTCCCGGGTCAGGAAGAGGATGCCGGCGGCGTCCGTATCCACCCGAACCATCTCAAATGCCTTGCTCCAGCCGCCGGGAAAAGCCCTGGCGGTGGGAAGCGCTGGCCGCTCCTTGAAGTAATCGCTCAGGAGTTCAACTATCTCGGGCCTCAAGGGTTGGTCCGCGCGCTTCCGGTTCTTGGCCCGGGCCGCTGTGACCGTGACGTAGGGGTCCTTGGGCTTGAGCTTGAAGTCCCCCCGGGTGAGGGTCCGAATCTCGTTGGCGCGGAGCCCGGTAGTCAAGGCCAGCCGGTAGATTAGGGCGCGCTCGGGGCCGGTCAACCTGTGGTGAGTTCCGGCCCGGACCGTCGTGGAGATTAGGGCCTCGATTTCCTCCTGGGTCAAGGCGCGGCGCTTGACCCTCTTCTCAATCTCGGGTAGCGGGGAAACGTGCTCAATGGGGTTGTGAGAGATTCGGCCAGCCTTCAACATCCAGCTAACAAAGGTCTTGAGACTGGCGAGGTACATGTTTCCCGTTCTGGCGGACAAGCCGTCCTTGCGGCGGTCGGAGATCCAATTCTTGGCTTTCTCGCCGTCGATGTCGGAAGGGAAGATGAACCCGCAACCGTCCAGCAAGGTGGCTACCCGCTGAACCGCGTTCTTGATATGCTTGGAGGAAAGTTCCTCCGCTCCCTTGGACACTTGCCAGTCGAGGACGTGGCCGCTGGTGACCTTGAAAATCGTGACGCTGGACCGCTTGGGCTTGACCTTCTCGAAGACCATGAGCGGGTCGAATCCAGCGCTGGTCCCCGCGTCCAGGACTCCCCAATCGTGGAGGCGCTGGCGGAGGTCGGCGGGCTGGCCCTCGATGAAGTCCCGGAGGTCGGCGGAGAGGGGTTGACCCGCCGCCTTGAGGGAGATTATCGCGGAGACGTTCTTGGCTATGTAGGCCGTGGTGTCCCGCTCTGGTCGGCCTGTCAACTCCCGTTCAATCTTCAAATGGTCCTTGAGGTGGATGTAGTAGCAGCGGGACTCTACCAGGTCACCTTTGTGGCGGTGCTTGTGCTTGCGGATGGTGTAGGATTCTCTCGGACGGGCCATCTCAGCGCCCCTTCCTAGCCGCCCACCGTTCGCGGGGCGGGCAGTCCGCTTTAATCCAATCCTGGAGTTCCTTCCGGGGCCACATTAACGTTCCGCCTATCCGAACGGGGGCAGGGAGGAGTCCCTTGCGGTCGTTAGCTCTGACCGTCGATTCCCCGATGTTGAGCATCGTAGCCACTTCGCGGACGCCAAGGAGTTCAGCTTGCTCTGGAATGAGGGCGGGGCCGGGGTTCTCTAGATTGGCAATCACCTCCGGCAGTAGCCGAATCTGCTTCTTCAAGTCGCGCCTAGCCCCGGCGACAGTCCATTCCTCTCCCTCGGGTAGGAGCGCGCGGAAGGTGTTGCCGTCAAGCCCAACCGACTCAGCAAGGCGCGCCGCCCGCTCGGCCTCTGGGCTGGTGGTTGGCGGGGCGTCCGGGTTCTGGTCGGGGAGTAGTTCGGACTCGTGGAGGTCCAGCCCGCGTCCGTACATCTCCTGTCGGTCGGCTAGGAACTCGCGGAGGAATGTAACGTCAGCGCTTGCCATCTTTCACCTCCCGGCGCGCGCTGAACTCCTTGGGGAGCGGCGGGCGGGCGAAGAAGCCCCGGACCTTCTCCTTGGCCTCAGTGGCGGACTGCGCGGGGACCCGCCAGCTTTTCCCGCCCTTCCGCGTCACCCGGTAGGTCGCCCCCTTCCTCCAGCCCAAGGGCCTCCCCGGCTTCCGGACCCGGACAGCCTTGAGGGCCGGGGGGCGGATGAGCCAGTCCCGCCCAATCTTCTCTGCCCGGAGTTTTCCGCTGCCTATCAACGCCCGGACGCGGCGCGGGGATATCTTCAACTCTTTCCCGACCTCCGCAACCGTCAAGAATTTCATCGGGCCTCCTTTCGTTTCCCGTCCTACGGTTACTATACCGTGCGCGGCGGGAAAAGTAAAGGAAAAAACCTGAGAAAATTATTCCGCAGTCCGTTTCCGATTCAAGAAGATATTCAAGAGCCTGAGTTCAAAATCCTCGTTTCGCCGCGTTTCCTCCCCCTCAGCCGTCAGCGCCATCCGCGCCTTGGAGAGTTTCCGATAGAGCCGTTGCGCCTTTCGCGTCCAACGGGCGGCGCGGGTGCTGGCGCTTTGCCAGTCGGCTATGAGCTTCTGATATTCAGCGTTGGTCATGACGGGAAGGGAGGAACGCGGGAAGGCCCATCATCAGCCTTTCGGCCACCGGGTCCTTGCGGATACCCGAGACCTTCCCGCGGGCCATGAAGGAAAAGGAGCGGGGCCTTCGCCGGCAACGGGCCGACTAGGCAACGGCTGGACAACCGTATCGCCACGGCCCCGCTCCGAATGTTGTCAGGACGGGAGAGCGACAAAGGCCCCATGGACAGAGCCCCCCGCTGCCTCGCGGTCAGCGGGACTCTCCCGCCCTGTGAGGAGGTATCACACCAGCCCCGGGGCCACCAGCGGCCGGTCGGGGATTTTGTTGCGACAAAGGCCCGCGCCGTCCGCAATGGAACAAGCGCCCTTGAGGTCCGGGAGAATCGCCAGGTGGTCCGGGCGGTAGTTCCGGGCGATGGCGTCATAGCGCGCCCCGTTGAAGGTGCCCGGGGCTAGCTCGTGCTCGGTGTAGAGCCCGGTGCTCACCTCCATCATCTGGCCCTTGTTGACGGCGGCGAGAACCCGAGTGTCAACCACGGCCAGCCGGTCGGGGTCAAGCCAGGCTTCAGCCTTGAGCGCCTTGCCGTCCATCCGGACGTTGAACAGCGTCCCGACCTTCTGCTTGTTGAAGATGGCCGGATTGCCCGCTGTCCCCCCGTCCTGCATTGAGGGATGGTAGACAACCACGGGCCGACCGTTCCAGTGGGGTACGGAGCCGCGCAGTTCCTCCGCTGGGTAGTAGAGCGGCCCCTTGCTACCGTTCAACACGCCTTCCACAGCAAGGACTGCTGGGACAATTAAGTGCTTCCGGCCCTCCAGGAGGGCGGTCTTGTAGGCCATGGCCTCAGCCTCCGAAGATGCCGGGGCCGGTGGTCAAGGGGTCTTCGGGCGCGTCCTTGTCAGCCGATTCCGCTTGGCCGCCGAAGTGGGGCTGGGGCTTCTGGATCTCCTCCGCGGCGGCCTGGGGCTCCGGCTCAGTGGAAGGCATTGTCAGCGGCTCCTCATCCGGCGTGGTGTTCTGGGCCGGAGGTTTCGCGGGGATAAGACGGGAGGCCGAAGACCACTCCACCGGTATCCCCGTCCCCGGCGCGACAAGCGGCTGTTCCTCACCGGGCGGGGGAGCGACGTTGCAGACGTACACACTGGCTTTTGACATGGCGTTTCCTCTCCTCAAAGGTCGATGTCTGACAGCTTGGAAAGCAGGGCCTCCGTAGACTGCCGACAGTCGGCGTCATCAGCCTCCCGCTCCCGTAGTTCAAACGGCTTGGCCTCTTCGACGGCCTCCCGCGCCCGGAGATAGTCCCGGTGGGCGCGCCGCGCCTCATCCCTCAAGTCCTCCAACTCCTGGACCGTCCGGTCCTGGTCCGGGGGCTCCGCACAACGGCCGGAATAGTTGAGCGCGCCGCGGAGATTGCCCGTCATGGCCCGTTTACGGGAGGTGAAGGCGGCTGAGGCCCTGTCGAAAACCAACTTGAAATACAGGGCGACCCTCTTGGCCCGCTCCCAATCGTCCTGGGGCGGCTCGTGGAGGGCTCCCATTGGGTTCAGTTCCCGATGAGCCCCGTTCTTGAAGTAGACGAACCCCTGATATGAAAGGCTCTCTCCCTGTTCCGCGTCCCAAGCCGCCACTCTTTCCGCAACGCCCTGTAACATCTCCTTGTCCTCCTCTAGCCCGCGCAAAGCGCAGCTACAAACTCCACTGCCCTATTCCCCCCGGCCCCCAGGCCGCCAACTCGGATTGTTCCCTTGGAGGCCATGACAACCGCGCCCGCGACAGCGTTGGCAAGGTCGTCCCGGCCCCCCTGTGGATGGTCTACGCTGTCCTTCCCTCCGCTGCGCGTCCGCCGCTCTAGGTTGCTCAACTGGTCTACCAGCCTTTTCACATCTAATAACTCCACCCCTCTGGAGCAAATTATGGGCAAAAACTCCAAATACAGTTCTGACTTCGGCTTCTCGCATTTCTGGAAGTAGGCCCCGAGAGCCTGGAACGCTCTGGAGACAAAGTCTCCCGCGTAGTTGTCGCCAGTCACCCGCCGGATACCCCACTCGCGGAGAATCTGGACGGCCTCCCGGATAGCAACGTATGGGTTGTGGGGAGCGCGCCACTCCCGGAGAAGGTCCAAGATGACCCGGTCTTTCTGAGTGTGGACGATTGCTAGGGCCGCGTCTTCTCCTCTCCCCCCGCTGGCGTCATAGAAAGCCGTGTAGACAATCTTGGAATTCGGACGGGCCATTAGCTCCTGTCGGCCCTTGATGACCAGAGCCTCCACAACCTCCCGGCTAGTGAAGTCGGCAACATCGTCCCTGAACTCGCCCAGGTACTCAGAGCGGGCAGCGGCCGGGTCTTCCGCCATAGCATCATCCACGACGGCCGCCGGCAAGGTCGGGTTCATGTACCGGCTGGGAGTGTTCCAGACCAGGACGCACCCGGGAGAGTTCCCGAAGTGGCGGCGGAAAGTTCTGTGCGTCCAGCCCCTTTTCGCGTATGGACTGGAAATGCAAACGAGCTTCCCGCCTGTGGTGGCGAGAGCGGGCTTGAGCGCCCGTATCAGTTCTGTATCGGACTTGACGCGCGCCTGCTCATCCAGCCCGAAGAAAGCGATTTCATCCACGATGGCGGCCACCAGGGTAAAGCCCCGGATGCTCCGATGGTCCCCGGTCAGAATCTTGACGTGAAGGCCGTTCCGGAGCGTGAACCCGTCCCGGTTCTCCTGGGCTACCTCCGCTGCCAGGAGCGGGGCGCTGAACACCGCGCGGAGGTAGGACAGGACAATGGTGCTCTGGAGCTTGGTAGGCGCGCAGATGGCGACAAGCCCAATCTCTCCGGGGGACAGCCGGGTTTCATGTCCTCCGAACAGCGCCTCAAACCCGCCGATGGCCGCTGCGATTCGACTCTTGCCCGACCGGCGGCCCGTGAGGAACAAGGCGCTGGAGAAGCCCCCAACCGGTAGCTTCCTCAGCGCCCGGCGGCCCGTACATTGCCGGATGGTGTTCCGGTCGGCGCGGTTGAGCTTGAGACCGTACAAGGCGCGGATGGCGCTGAACCAATGAGCCCAAGTGGACGGGTCCCCTCCCAAGTAGGGCGCGAACAGCTTTTCATCCGCCAGCGCCTCTAGGATGTTCATCCCCCGGCCTCCTTGGACTCAAGGTAGGTCGCTAGGTCCGCGCGCTTGGTAGCCTTCCGGAGGCCCAGCTTGGACAGAAGGCCGCTCAAGGCGTTGATGGCTTGGACGTAGGAGCCGGTGTCCAGTCCCCGGCCCTCGATGGCGTTGACCTCTGTCGTCTCCAGAATGGCCAGAAGGAACCCGCACCGCTCGCACAGGATGATCTGCTGGAAGCTGGTGGCCCCGGTGTCGGCCTTCAATCTCTCCACCTTGGCCTTGAGTACCTTGATGACCGTGTGCCGACCGTCCGCGGACTCTAGCACCCGCGGCTCCCAACGGGCCGGGAGTGTGGGGCCGTGCTTGCCGGAGGGCTTGGGGGCCGTCCGGGTTGGGCCGGGGGGAGTTCGGGGCTCTCCGTTCATTCCTGATGGCCTCCCGCGTGAATACGACGGTGGATGAGCCCCATGAGCCCGTCGTACCGGGCCTGTTGTTCCTCCTTCATGGCCGAGAGTTCCCGGCGGAGGGTGAGGACCTCTTGGCGGAGTAGTTCAACCTGGGCCGCGTCTGACAACTCCACTTCAACCTCCCCTTCCCCGCCGATGAACTTGTCTGAGGGCGCGGGGAGTCGGCTGATGTTGCAGACGAAAGCCGGGCGGGCTGCTACCTTGGCGGCTAGCTCAGAGTCCCGGACGTGGGTGTAGACCTGTGTGGTTGCTACGCTGGCGTGTCCGAGTAGCTTCTGAACCTCGATGAGATTCAAGCCGTCCTCAAGAGCTATGGTTGCGTAAGTATGTCTCAGCGTATGCGGGCTGACCCGCTTGTGGTTGGCTACCCCGGCCCGCTCCGCCGTCCGCTTGACCAGCTGTTGAACATAGCGGTTCATCAGCTTCCCGCCCTTCAAGGTGCAGAAGAATCTCCGAGATCCAGCCGGGCGCTTGGAGGCCCAGCCCTGGAGCAAGGCAAGGGTCTCGGCGTTGACGCTGATGTTCCGGTCCTTAGCGCCCTTGCCTCTCTTGACCTCGATGGTGGATGAATCCCAGCGAATGTCAGAGGGACAGAGGGAGGTCAGTTCCGAGACCCGGAGGCCAGCACCCGCCAGGGCCGCAAGGATGGCCTTGGCCCGGGGTCCGGTCTGGGTTCGATGAGAGGGGACGCGATACATGGCGCTAACCTCTTCCCGGGTGAGCGCGAACGGTAGCCTTTTGCCCGGGCGTTTGGTCCCTCTGGCGGTCCTACCCTCTCCCATCCTCAGACCCTCCCACAAGCCGGTTTCATTCGTCGTCCGCGTCTACTCGGTAGTATAC
>CAZONU010000258.1:0-7450 GCA_964581145.1 uncultured Planctomycetia bacterium | reverse complement strand
GGGACGAAGCAGCGGAAAAGATAGAGGTCAAGCCACTGCCCGACTCCTGGAAAGCGGGCGAAGCGGAGCCCGAGGACGGCTGGGGTCCGCAGCACGTCCACCCGCCTTCCCGCGCCTCTCCCGAATGACGGCGGTATTTAACCACAGAGACACAGAGGCACCGAGGGGAGCTCAGGCCGCGGATATCGGCGCGACGCGCTTGGGGAGATGCCCGCCGCGATCAAGGCAAGCGCAGTCCTCGGTGCCTCTGTGCCTCTGTGGTGAATCTGCTGCGTGCTCCGCGGTTCGCGTGTATAATGAGGGCGTCGAGGAGGGACCGGTGACCGGGAACGACGCCAGGCAAGTGGCCGTGGCCATGAGCGGCGGGGTGGACAGCGCCGCCGCCGCCGCGCTCGTGGCCCGCTCGGGGCGCGCGGCCCTGGCCGTCACCATAAAGATGTGGCCCTGCGCCGAGCTCGCCGGCGTCGCGGCAGGCTCCGGGGCCTGCTGCTCGCCGCGCGACGCCGCCGACGCGGCCCGCGCCGCGAAAAAGCTGGGACTGGATCACGTGCTGGTCGACCTCGGCGAGGAGTTCCGCCGGCTGGTGCTGGAGCCCTTTTGCAGGGAGTACGCCGCGGGGCGCACGCCCAGCCCCTGCCTGAGCTGTAACAGGTTCGTGAAGTTCGGGGCGCTGTTTGAACGCGTGAAGAAAGCCGGCTGCACCGCCATCGCCACCGGCCACTACGCGCGGGTGAAAGAAGAAAACGGGGAGTTTCACCTGTTAAGGGGCAAAAGCCGCCGGCGCGACCAGAGCTACTTCCTGGCCGCGCTCACGCAAACGCAGCTCGGCCGCGCGGCCTTCCCGGTGGGGGAGATGACCAGGAGCGAGGTCAGGGAGCTGGTCGCCGGGCTGGGCCTGGCAGTCGGCGAGAAGCCGTCCAGCCAGGAGTTCTGCCTCGCGCCGGAGGGGGACTACGAGCGGGTCCTGGCCCGCTGCGCGCCGGAGGCCCTGGAGCCCGGGCCGCTCCTGGACACCGCCGGCAGGCGGCTCGGCGAGCACCGCGGGATCGGCCGCTACACCGTGGGCCAGCGCCGCGGGCTGGGCCTGGCCGCCGGCGAGCCCTTATACGTGCAGAAGATCGTCGCCGCCGAGCGCGCCGTGGTGGTCGGCCCCGACGCGGGGCTGTGGGCCGGGGGGCTCCTGGCCGGCGAGACCAACTGGATCGGGGCCGCGCCGGCCGCGCCCGTCCGCGCCGCCGTGCGGGTGCGCAGCTCCGGGGGGGAGACCCCCTCGACGGTGACGCCCCTCGAAGGCGACCGCGCCGAGGTCCGTTTTGACCGGCCCGTGCGCGCCCTCGCGCCCGGCCAGTGGGCCTGCTTCTACGACGGCGAAAGGGTGCTGGGAGGAGGGGTTATCGAGAGAGCTGTCGAAACTGACAACGTATAGAAAGCTGAGGGGCCGGAGCTAGCCGTCTTCCCCGGCGCCGCCGATGCCCAGCACCCGCGCGGCGCGCTCGGCCGACTCGCGGCCGAAGCCCACGGCCTCCTTGACGCGGTAGTCGAGCGCGAGCGGGTTCCGCTCGCGGCGCAGCGCGCGCCACTGCTTCCAGCTCACCCCGCCCCAGGGCAGGACCGTCGAGCCGATGGGGAAGTCGCTGCCGTGCAGCAGCCGCGAGCGCACCAGGGGGTGGTCGCGCAGCCGGGCCAGCCACTTCCAGCGGAAGGCCTGGGCCACCGCGGCGCTGTCCGCGTAGAGCCGCTCGTGCCGCTCCATCAGCCGGACCAGGCTCTCGAAGTGCGCCAGGCGGCGGTCGAAGACGGTGCCGGTGCCGGCGTGGGCGGCGATGACCGTGAGGCCCTCGGAGAGGGCCAGCTCCAGGCCGGCGGGGTCGCCCAGGTGGTGGCCCAGGCAGCGCGCGGCGCGCTCCGGGCCGGTGTGGCACATCAGCGGCAGGCCCAGCTCGCGCATCTTGCGGTAGAAGGGCCGCCAGCGCTCCTCGGCCGGGTCCATGCCGGTGATGCAGGGGTGGATCTTCACGTAGCGCGCGCCGTGCCGGCGGCACTTCTCCAGCTCCGCGGCCCAGTCGGGCCTCGAGGGGTTGACGGCCGCGGCGGGCAGCAGCTTGGGGTGTTCGGCGCAGGTCCGGAAGACGTAGTCGTTGGGCACGTAGACCTCGGTGCGCGAGCGGTCGAGCTTTCCGCCCGCGTCGTAGAGCCCGTCGTGGGCCAGGACCACCAGGTAGTCGAGCGGCGAGCCCTCGGCGAACTCGGCCAGCTTCTCGCGGTAGGCGCGGTCGCCCTCGCGGCGCCGGCGGGCCAGGCCCAGCTTGATGCCGATGTAGGCGCACTTCAGCGACCGGCGGTAGGCGTCGCTCATCCACACGCCGGAGTCGGAGTCGCCCGTGCCGAAGAGGTGCACGTGGACGTCGACCAGGGGAGGGCCGCCCCCGCCGCTCCCGGCCACCTACCCGGCCACCTTCCTGAAGATGCGCATGGCGTAGATCATCTCGCCGAAGCGGGAGAGCTTTACCGGCTCCTTTTCCTCGCCGAGGGGGTCGTTGACCAGGTACTCGCGGCCCTCCCTGCCGACCACCAGCACCCAGTGGGTGATGCCGCCGGGGAGCATCACCTTGACGATCACCGGGTTGCCGGCGGCGAGCTCGGCGTCGATGCGCGCCGGGTCCGCGTCGCCGCGGTAGTCGAGCCGCGCGCGGCCGCGGCTGAAGTCGGCGGCCGGCCCCCACTTGAGCCAGCCGCGCTCCGTGAAGCCGTCGTTGCGGTTGAGATAGGCGAGGAGCTCCTCCGGCGAGGTCTCTATCCCGTAATGGCTGAAGACCATGGCCACGCAGCAGACCAGGCAGCCGATGCGGCTCATCTTCTCGCCGGTCCCGCCGATCTCCTGGTCGGCCCAGGCCGGGTCCCACTGCTTGTAGAGCGGGACCGCCAGGAGCTCCCGTTTTGCCGCCCGGGCGCGGGGCCGGGCCGGCACCGGCCGGTCCGCCCGCCGCGCCCGCCGCGCCCGCCGCCACGAGAACGCCCCGGCGCCGGCCAGCAGCACCGCCGAGGCCGCCAGGGCCGCGGGTATGGGCTTCACGCGCAAAGCCTCTGCCTCCCTCCAGAAGATACCCGCAGCGCCCTGAGCCGGTCAATCCCCAAAAGCACCGGCAGGCGCGGGCGAGGGGCCGGGTATACCACGGATATACCTGTCTCCAAGCTGCTTACGTCCCGTGGTCTACCCGATCGGACTGGTTTTCCGCGGACATTCGCCCGGCCCGCGGTGTACCTCCCACCAGAGCGTGGGACGCGCGCGAAGCCTGTCCGGCAGGAGACACCTGATGACCGACCGCAAGCTTCTGGCCCGGTTTGCCTTCGCGAAGTCGGAGGAGGCCTTCGCCCGGCTGGTGGAGCGCCACGCGGGCATGGTCTACTCCACCTGCCTGCGGATGCTGGGCACCCGGAGCGCTGCGGAGGAGGCGGCCCAGGCGGTCTTCATGGTGCTGGCCAGGAAGGCCAAGCGGCTGGCCTCCGGGGGAGCGCTGGCCGGCTGGCTTTACACCACCGCCTACAAGGTCGCCCGCCGGAAGCAGCGCGCCGCCGCCCGCCAGAAGCGCCGCGCGCTGGCCCGGCAGCTCTTCGAGGAGAAGGCCCTCACCGAGACCTCCCAGTTCGCCGCGGTGGACTAGCCCGCCCGACGCCGAAAAAGCAGCGCGGCCGGCCTCAATGGCCGGCCGTTTCATTTCCCGCGCGCCTGCCGGGATCAGGACATGAGGCTCAGCACCACCGCCAGGGCCACAGTGGGAACCAGCACCAGCCCGACGCACCACAGGCAGAGGGCCAGCGGGGAGAGCCCGGAACGGGCTATGCGCTCGGCCTCCTCGCGGCTGACGGTCTTGAGCCTGGCGGCTGGGCCGGTCATGATCTGCTCCTCCCCTCGCGGCCGACTGCTTCCCGCGTTCACACTCCTTTAGACGCACGAGCCACCCCGGTGGTTCAGGAAAATTCCGGAAATCCGCGCGGGCGGAGCAGTTCCTGGCCGGCAGGCGGACCTCCGAACACATGGGCTCAGCTAACCCGCCTGATTTCTATGGGCAGCGGCAGGAGCCTTTCAGGATATCCCGCGAAAACGGCCTGGGGCCGGAAGCGTGGGGAAGAGGAAACCGGGCTTGCCGGGTTTTACCCGTTGGGCGTCTTGACCGGGCGGGTCTCGACGGCCAGCTCCCCGCCGTCGCCCAGGCTGACCACCAGGTACTTCCCGTTCCACTTCTCGGGATTGCGCTCCACCGGCTCGCGGGCGGCCTCGCTCGCGAACCTGAGATGCGGCCCGCGGCTCTCGTCGCGCTCCAGCGCCGCGCGCAGCACCGCCCCGGCGGCGAGCATGGCGCTCCCGGCCTCCAGCGCCGCGGTGACGTTCTCCCCGCCGGCCAGCGCCTGGGCGCCGAGCTCCGCCAGCGAGGCCAGCGCCTTCCTGATGCCGGCCTCGGTGCGGACCACGCTCGCGGCGCCGGTCATCATTTTCCCGAGCCGGGCCAGGGCCTCGGCGGGCGCCAGGCCCCCGGCACCGGCCACGTCCTTGACCTCGGCCGCGAACTTCCTGACGGCGCCCTGGGGAACCTGCGGGGCGGGGGTAACCGCGGCGCGCTCCGCGGCGCTCTCGCCGGCGATGCGCCCGAAGACCTGCGAGTCCAGCAGCGCGTGCCCGCCGGGGCGGTTGGCCCCGTGCTGCCCGCCGGCGCACTCCCCGCAGGCGAACAGGCCCGGCACCCTGGTCCCGCCCGCGACGTCGATCTTGATGCCCCCCTGGAAGTGCTGGCAGGCCGGGGCGATCTCGATCCGGCCGCCCTCGTAGATGTCTATCTCCCGCTCGCGGAACCACTCCAGGCAGGGGGTGTTGATCTTCTTGTGGCGCTCCAGGGGGCTGGAAGCGAAGGGCTCGGCCTCGACGTCGATGCCTTTAGCGCTGTAAAAGTCCTTGACGAAATCCGCGAGCCCCGCGGCGCTGAAGCCCTCGGGATTGGCGGAGTGGTCGATATAGACCGGACCCCGGGCCCGCCGGCGGGTGACGGCGATGTCCACCACGTGGCTGGGCTCCTCGAAGCTCACCGGCCAGCTGGCGCCCTTCCTGAAGAGCGTGCTGTAGACCTCGCCCCGGGATGTGCCTTCCGGGAAGTGCCCGGCCAGGAACTCCTCCCCGGCCTCGCCGACCAGGCGGGGCATGCAGCGCATCAGGCTCCCGGAGCAGGCCAGCTTGGTCTTCGTCGAGCACAGGCCCAGCTGGATGAACTCCATGTTGACCAGTTCGGCCCCGGCCAGCAGCGCCGCGGCGTGCCCGTCGCCGGTCATGCCCTCGGGGAAGACGTTCACCTCGAAGATGTTCCCCGGCCCGCCGGTGCCCAGGACCACCGCCTTGGCGGCGTAGGCCACCGGCTCGCCCGCGGCGTCCAGGCCCAGCGCGCCAACGCAGTTCCCCCCGCCGTCGAGGGCGATGCGGAAGACCGCGACGTTCTCGTCGACGGGAAGGCCCAGCTCCCGGAAGCGGCGGACCAGGGCCGCCTCGATGTGGTTGGCGGTGTGCGGGCCGGTGTAGCAGGCCCGGGCGTACTCCGAGCCGTCGGTGACGAACTGCGCGGCGCGGCCGTCGGGCTCCTTGGCGAAGGGCACGCCCAGCCCGTCCAGGTACGCGAAGGAGGCGCCGCTCTCCCTGGCCAGGGCTTCGGCCAGGTCGTAGTCGGAGACCTCGCCGCCGATGCGGTAGACGTCGTCGGCGTGCGGCCGCCAGTTGTCCGCCCCGCCCGGCTCGGTGTAGGGCAGGGTGGCGTGGTAGGCCATGCGGTCGGAGCAGGCCGTGGCGGTGACCCCGCTCTTGCCCAGCTGCCCCTTGGTCGCCAGGCGGACATTGAGGCCGGAGTCCTTCTCGGCCGCGGCCAGGGCCGCGCGCAGGGCCGCGCCGCCGCCGCCCACTACCAGGACGTCGACCCGCTCGGTCCGCATCGCTCCTACCAGTCCTCCTGGGGGACGAAGACCCAGTAGGCCTTCGGCTTGTCCTTGGGGGGCGCCTGAGCGCCGGCGGCCACCAGGTCCTTGACCCTGGCCCGGTAGCGCGCGGCCATCTCCAGGTCGATGATCTCCTCCCCGCCGGTCAGCACCGCGAGATTGTGGATCGGCCAGGCGGCCTTGGGGACCAGCTTGGCGGCGGTCCGGAAGTGCCCGCGGCTCTCGGCCAGGCGGTCGGTCTCGGCCAGGAGCACGCCCAGGGCGTTGTGCGCGGCGGCGTTCTTGGCGTCGAGCTTGACCGCCGCGCGCAGGGCCAGCTCCTCCCGCTGGCGCTCGCCCAGCCGGCGGTAGACCTGCGCGCAGGCCAAGCGGGCCGCGGAGCTCTTCGGGTCGATGGCTACCAGGCGCAGCGCGGCGCCCAGGGCCTTGCGCTGCCGGCCCAGCCGGCTGTAGACGCCCACCAGGGCGGCGGCGGCCTGGCGCGAGCGCGGCTCGGCGGCCAGCAGCCGCTCGAAGCTGCGCGCGGCGTTGGCCAGCTCGTTCCGGCGGGCCTCCAGGGCGCCCATGCCGGCCAGGGCCGCGCGGTCCTGAGGGTTGCGCTCCAGGTCCTTCCAGTAGAGCGCCAGCGCGGAGGTCAGGGCCTTGCGGTCCCTGTAGAGCTCGGCCGCGCGGCCGAGCACCCGCCCGCGCCAGGGGGCCTTGCGCGAGCCGGCCAGCAGCGCGGCGCGCAGCCAGTAGAGCTCCTCGCCGGGCTTCCGGGCTTGCTTGGCCAGGCGGGCCAGCTGGCGGGCGGCGGCGGCGCGCTCGCGCACCCCCCCCAGCAGCTTGCGGTAGAAGCCCGCGGCCGCGGCCGGGTCAGCGGCCTCCTCGGCGGCCTGGGCGGCCGCCCAGACGAGGTCCGCGCCGCGCCCCCCGGACACGGCGACCGCGCGGGCATAGGCCGCCGCGGCGGCCTTCTTGTCGCCCCCGGATTTCTGCAGGCGGCCCAGCACGGTCCAGGCCCGGGGGTCGCGCGGGGCCAGCTCGGTGGCGCGCCTGGCGTGCTTCAGGGCCGCCTCCGGTTCGTCCAGCTTGCGGAGCACGTCGGCCAGTTCGCGGTGGGCGACGGGCAGCTTCTCATTGAGCTTGAGCGCGGCGCCGAGCTCCCTGGCGGCCGCGTCGGGCTCGCCCTCCTCGGCGAGCACCAGCCCGAGCATGGCCCGGCTGCGGGCCCGTCCCGGGTGCGCCTTGACCAGCTTCTCGTAGTGCTGGCGGGCCGCCTTGAAGCGGCGCTCCTCGACGGCCAGCTCGGCCAGCCCCTCCAGGGCGGCGGCGTCCTCGGGGTGCTTCTGGAGCACGGCCAGGTAGTGGAGCGTGGCGTCGCCGGCCTTGCCCAGCTTTCTCCACAGGCGGGCCAGCGCGCGGTGGGCCTCGAGGTCGCCCTTCTCGAGCGCCAGGACCCGCTGCCAGTGCCCCACGGCGAGCCCGCCCGCCCCGGCGC
>CAZONU010000257.1:0-7475 GCA_964581145.1 uncultured Planctomycetia bacterium | reverse complement strand
CCCGCTCTCTATTCCCGTACCCGGGACGAAGAACCCGCCGCCGGTGCCGCCCGTGCTGGAGGTCCGCGGGGAGTGCTACCTGCCGCGCAGCGAGTTTCGACGCCTGAACGAGGAAAGGCAGGAGGCCGGCCAGGCCCTCTTCGCCAACCCCCGCAACGCCGCCGCCGGGTCGCTCAAGCAGCTCGACCCCCGGCTGGTCGCCGAGCGCCGCCTGGGCGCCTGGCTCTACGCGGCGGGCTACAGCGAGGGCTACGCGCCCGAAAGCCAGGAGCGGATCATGACGGACCTGGCCGCCTGGGGCTTCCCGGTGGAGCCGGCCTGGAAGGTCTGCGCGTCCGTCGAGGAGATTCTGTCCTACGCGGAAGAGTGGGACGAGAAGCGCAAGAAGCTGGACTACGACACCGATGGCCTGGTGGTCAAGGTGGACCGGCTGGCCCAGCGCGAGGCGCTGGGGGCCACCGCCAAGAGCCCGCGCTGGTGCATCGCCTACAAGTTCGCGCCGGAGCAGGCCGAGACCGTGATACGCAAGATCCGGGTACAGGTGGGCAAGACCGGAGTGCTCTCTCCCGTCGCCGAGGTCGAGCCCGTGCAGGTCTCCGGCACAACGGTCAGCAACGTGATGCTCCACAACCAGGCTCAGATCGACAAGAAGGACATCCGCAAAGGCGATACTGTGGTGATTGAGAAGGCCGGGGAAATCATCCCCCAGGTAGTGCGCGTGGTGAAGGACAAGCGCACGGGGGAAGAGAAGGAGTACCGTCTGCCGGACAGTTGTCCAATCTGCGCGTCGCCAGCGAGGCGCATTGACGGAGAAGTGGCCAAGCGTTGCACCAACAGGAACTGCCCGGCACGCATTCACTCCAAGATATTACACTTCGCAAGCCGAGGTGCCATGAACATCAAGGGACTCGGCGAATCTTGGGCTGAACGCCTACTCGACAAACATCTGATATCCGATGTGGGCGACCTCTACGACCGCGATAAGCTCGACGCGCAGGCCTTGAAGGTCTTCTACAAGGACGAAGACAAGAAGAACAAGGACTTGGTAGCAGCCGAGAATCTGATTGAGGCTATCGACAAGAGCAAAGCCCAGCCTCTCTGGCGATTGCTGACCGGTCTGGGAATTCCCTTGGCCGGTAGCGAGATGTGCCGCGAACTTGCTGAGCGCTTTGAGTCGCTGGAATCTCTCGGGAAAGCAGCCCTGCAAGACCTGAAGAAACTCTTCAAAGAAGACCTATCCAAACTCGCAAAGCCTATTCACGAAGCTATGCATTCACATGCCCCGGGGACGTCCACTGCTCCAAACGAACAAGACGTTGCAGGATATGTAAAGAGCCTTGCGATCAAGAGAGTCAGGAGGCGGGAAACCAGCAAATTGGCGAAGGCCTTTCCCACTGTCACCAACCTACGTAATGCTGACATCAGAGCTATAAGCCGCGCGCTCAAGAAGGAATCACCTAGACGCGTTGCTGAGTCCGTACACGCGTTCTTCCAAGATCCCGAGAACAGGAGCGTCTTGAAGAAGCTCAAGAAGCACGGTGTAGACCCGAAGGCCGCCCCTCGGAAGCAATCACATCATCCACGACTATCCGGCAAGACTTTCGTAATCACTGGGACGTTAGAAAAGTACAAGCGCTCGGAACTGAAAGAGCTCATCAAGAAGCTGGGCGGCAAGGCGGCCTCGTCGGTGAGCAAGAAAACCGACTACCTGGTGGCCGGAGAGTCCGCCGGCAGCAAGCTGGAGAAGGCCCGGAAGCTCAGCGTTAAGGTCTTGAGCGAAAAGGACTTCGACGCGCTGCTCGGCTCCGGCGCCTGACCCGGTGACCGTGAGCGTCCAGCGGGTGTAATTAATAGCGGGGGAACGCTTTAGAGGGGATTTGCTGAAATGCGCACTACTTCCCGCGGGGCCCGTCGGGGCTTCACTCTGATTGAGATGCTCACGGTCATCGCCATAATCGGCATACTCATCGGCCTGCTCCTGCCGGCGGTGTGGTACATGCGCAGGCGCGCCCAGCGGGTCAAGTGCAGCAGTCGCCTCAAGCAGATTCACACCGCGCTGATGCTCTACCGCAACGACAATCCCTACACCGACGCGGACATCTTCCCCTACCGGCTCACCTATCTGGCGCGCGCGGACCAGAACTACCTGGACGACAAGCGCATCTTCCTGTGCCCCTTCGACCAGTCCAAGGGCAACCAGGGTGGCAAGCCGCCCAAGAGCGCCACGCAGTTCAAGGAGACCGACGAGCCCAACGAGCCCGGCCTGCCGCCCCGGGCCGGGGAGCTGCCCTGCTCCTTCATGTACGAGTTCTCCGGCGCGGACTGCTCCTGGGACTGGAAGAGCATCGGCGCGCCGCCCTACCCCAAGGACGCCGCCTACTTCGACACCGACGGCGACGGCCACGTTTCCTGGGGCGAGGTCAAGTGGAAGCAGATGAACTACGGGGACTCCTTCCTGCATCCCGACGTGGCCTCCTACGCGGACGCCGCGCTCAAGGGCTACCCCAAGAGCCTCTTCCCGGTGCTGCGCTGCTTCTGGCACCAGGAGAACCCCGACTCGGACACGGAGAAGCGCATAGTCAACCAGTCCTTCGAGGGCCGCCAGTTCTCGAGCGGCGCGCTCTGGGAGACCAGCTACAAGAACTGAGCCGCGCGCGCCGCGGCCCGCTTGAATCCCGCCGCTATCCCGCGTAGACTCTGCTCGGCCGCCCGCGGCGACTTTCCCGCAGCGCCCCAGAGGAGAGCCCGGAAATGATCTACCGCGAGTACGGCTCTACCGGAGAGCAGGTCTCGGCCATCGGCTTCGGGGGGATGCGCTTCAAGGACGTGGAGGACGAGGACGCCAGCATCGAGCTGATCCTGGCCGCCTTCGATGCCGGGGTCAACTACTTCGACACCGCCCCGGGCTACTGCAAGGACCTCAGCGAGGTCCGCGTGGGGCAGGCCGTGGAGGAAATGAAGCGCCGCGGCGGAAAGTTCTACGTGTCCACCAAGTCGTGGCAGCCGGACGCCGGCAAGCTGCGCGCCGACCTCGAGAAGAGCCTGAAGCGCCTCAACGTCGAGGCGGTCGACTTCTACCACTGCTGGTGCGTGAACGACAAGGCGGCCTGGGCCGGGCGCAAGGCCGGCGGGGCGGTGAGGGAGATCCTCAAGGCCAAGGAGGAGGGCCTGGTCCGCCACGCCTGCATCTCCTCGCACATGTCCGGCGAGGACATCGCCGAGGTGCTGGACGAGGGCCACTTCGACGGCCTCACCGTGGGCTACAACGCGATAAACTCTCCCTACCGCGTTGCGGGCGTCGAGGCCGCGCGCGAGCGGGGCCTGGGCGTCGCGATCATGAACCCGCTGGGCGGCGGGTTGATCCCCAATCACCCCGACAGCTTCGGCTTCATAAAGCGCGAGGACGACCCCTCGCTGGTCTCCGCCGCGCTGCGCTTCGTGCTGAGCACCCCGGGGGTCGCGGTGGCCCTGGTGGGCATGGCCGTGCCCGAGCACGCGCGAGAGGCCGCCGCGGCCGTCGAGGGCTTGGAGCCGCTCTCCGCCGCCCAGATGGCCGAAACCCGGGGCAGCGTCGAGAAGGAGTTCGACCAGCTCTGCACCCTGTGCCGCTACTGCGACGTCTGCCCCGAGGAGATTCCCGTCCCCAAGTACATGTCGGCCTACAACTACAAGGTCCTGGAGGACGAGAAGGCCATGAAGAGCTTCCTCCAGTGGCACTGGGAGCTGGACGAGGACGCCCCCAAGCTCAGTGATACCTGCACGCAGTGCGGCTCCTGCCAGGAGCGCTGCACCCAGCACCTGCCCATCGTCGAGCGCCTGGAGGAAATCGCCGCCGCCTACCGGAAGGAAGCCAGGTAGCCGGCCGGGGGCGGACGGCTACCTGGCGGCGAGTTCCGCGGCGACGTCTATGGCCCGGTCCTCGAGGGAGTCCAGTTCGCCGTTGACCACGCACCACTGGCCGTTCACCTTGCGGAGCAGCTTGCTGACGCCGACTGTCTCGCGCTTGGTGACCAGCATGATAACGATCGCCACCGGGACCAGGGCGAAGGGGAGCCCTATCAGAAGCGGCCAGGGATAGCTCTCTATCTTCACCGAGGCGCTTACCACCGCACAGTCGCCGTTGACCTGTTCCTCGCTGAAACCAGAAAGGCTTACCCGCCGCATGTACGCGCCCGAGGCGCCCGCCAGGCCTTTCCAGTATCTCTTGAAGCCCTCAAGACTCTTGAAGTTGAACTCACCCCTCTCCACCTTGACCTCGTGGATGGGGCGGCGGGTCCTGGTCAGATCGTCCTTGTCGCCGTCCAGCAGGCAGGCGTAGGCGTACTTGTAGCGCCCGACCCGGATAGCCCCTAAGAAAGCCTTCAGCCCCTTCACGGGCGTTTTCCTCGCCGAACTCGACGGGACTGTGCAGTCGTTGATCAAAGCCACCAGAAAGCAGACGCCGCTGATGATCATAGGCATGATACCCAGACCTATTAACTCCTCCAGGTGATAATCACTCACGCCTATGATCACCATTACGAGCCCGACCAACGCGATGCCGGCCGCCACCATGGTGCGAACCCGGAACTTGCCGCCCACCAGGTAGGGAATCTCCGGCAGGCCCCCGGAGGCCAGCTGCTTGGCGAGCTTCTCTTCCTTGGCCGCGAGGCGCCGGCGTATGGACTCGACGTCGCCCCCCTCGGGAATTTCTTCTTGGCAGTGCTTGCACTTGGTAGCCACCGCCAGCACGGTCTCGCCGCAGTAGGGGCACTGCTTGGTGGGCTGGGGGGCCTGCGGCGCCGCCGGGAGGGTCGGTAGCGCAGGGTCGGGCGCGGTTTCCGGCACCTGCATCTGGCCGCCGCAGGCCGGGCAGGCCACCACCTGGCCGGCCGAACCCTCAGGGACCTCCACCACCTTTGAGCAGCTGGGGCACTGAATCTGCATGGCTGTCGCTCCCTTCCGTCTCTAGCCCTTCCAGGTAATCACCATCTCGCCGCCGCAGTACATGCAGCGCTCGTTGAAGGCCGATCCCTGCGTGGCGATGCGGGTCCGCCCGCAGGACCGACAGGTCATGCGCACCGGCCCCTTGTGAACGGCGGCCGGCTGGCCGGGCGCCGGCGGCGGGGCCGCGCCGGGCTGCCCAAGAGGCTTGGCCACCTGAATGGGCCTGGCCACCGGAACCGCCGTGGCCACCGGCACGGCCTTGGCCACCGGCACGGCCGTGGCCACCGGCAGCGGGGCGGCGGCCGCGGTGCCGTCCACGGCGATCTCCTCGGGACGCTTCTCCGGGGAGAGGTCGGTCGTATCGGTGGGCAGGTCGTCCTTGTGCTCGTCGGCCCAGCGGGCGGCCTCGCCGTTGAGCGGGCTCTTGATGTTGTAGCTCTGGTAGGCGAGCATCTCCCCGATGCGGACCATCAGGTGGACCAGCGACTCGCCCGCCGCCCAGTGGTCGCCGATGCACACCGCGTGGGGCGCGATGTTGGGGTGAAACACCGGGGTCAGCATCCGGCAGACCGGCGCCTGCCGGGGGTAGCCCAGCGGCAGCTGGATCTCCACCAGGTGGGTGCTCTTGGACTCCACCTTGCCGCCGCGCGAGACCAGGCTCCGGACCTGGTACTCCGCCTCGTACTTCTCGGGGGGATTGCCGTGGACCTTCTTCACGGTGATGCGCGGGTGGGCCTTGAAGACCTCGGCCACCCGCTTGTAGTCGGCCATCAGGCGGCGGAGCCGGACCGGGGAGCTCATTATCCCGCCGGCTCCTCCGGTGGCTCGCCGCCCTTGCCCTCCTCGCCGCCCTTCTTTTCTTGGCCCTTTTCCCCGGGCCCCTTCTTCAGGAGCGGCGCCAGCACTTCCCTGGCGGCGTCGACGGCGATGGCGAAGTTGAGGCCCTCGCTTACGCGCTTGTCCTGGGTCCAGGTGTTGATGCCCAGCAGGCTGCCGTCGGCCTGACGGTAGAGCCCCCCCCCGCTGTTGCCCTGGTTGATGGGCGTCTGGGTTTGGTAGACCCTGATGCGCAGCGAGCCGACCACCCGCTCGCGGATGTTGGAGACCACCCCCTGGGTGTAGGTCCAGCCCAGGTCCATGGGATTGCCGACGGCGAAGACCTGCTCTCCAATGGTCGCGCTGGCCGGGAGCTTGAGCGCCGCCGCGGCGGGATGCTCCAGGTCCTTGGGCCGGCACTCCAGCAGGGCCAGGTCCAGCCCCGCGGGGTGGTACCACTTGACGGTAGCCTCGACCCGCTCCTTGCCGCAGAAGACCACGTCGATGTGCGCCTCGGCCGGCGCCGCGGTGTTGCCCTCGATGTACTTCGGGTCGATCACGTGGCGGTTGGTGAGGATCAGGGCGCGCTGCTTGTTGATCTCCACGACCACCCCGCTGCCCAGCATCACGCCGCCCATGAAGCTCCGGCCGGTGGTGCGCACCACCACGTTGGCGCGCATGGCCCCGCGGATGATGGGGTCCTTGATGTCCTTGAGGGCCTCGGGCGGGTCGCGGAACTCGATGTTGGTGACGCGGTGAGGGTTCCAGGGCACCGTGTAGGCGGCCAGCGGAGCGCCGAAGACCAGGGCGATGTCCAGCAGTATCGCGGAAACCGCCAGCCACTTGCCCTTGAGCATGGAGTTGTTGGCGATGGCCGCCAGGGAGAAGACCGCCAGGAGCACGCAGGCCAGCCAGCCGATGCCGGGCAGAAGTATGATCAGCCAGGCGTTCCAATTCATTCCCCCGCGCCACGCGCGCTCCCGCATCAGCACCATGAGCGCCCCGGCCAGGGCCAGCGAGGCCAGCACTCCGAAGATCAGCGAGAGTACCGCCATCTTGCTGTAGCGCCGGGGATAGCGCCCCTCGCGGCCGGGAGGATAGCTGGTGGTGGGGGGCAGGAGCTTCTCCTCGGGGAGGTTCTCGGCCTCCGCGCGGGTGATGGTGATGGCCGCCGGCCCGGAGATCTCCGCGCGGCGCTCCTTGCGGCAGAAGTAGCTGGCGCAGCCCTCCTCCCGGCGCCAGCAGGCCTGGTGGCTGGCCGCGCCGCACTTGGGGCACAGGTGGATGGGCTCGCCCTCGCGGACCGCCTTCTGGCAGGTGGGGCACACGCTCCCGTCGTGGAACTCGGTGGCGGTGGTCAATCCGGATTCACTCACGGCCTAAGCCTCCAACGCGGCCAGCAGAACGCCCACTATCATTATAAGCGTAACCAGGCAGCTTACCGCGAATCCGGCGCCGACCAGCACCCGGCTGGTCAGGTCCATGGTGCCGAACTTCTTGCGGTCGTAGAACATCCAGAATGCGCCCAACATCGCGGTAATCGGCGCGAAGCAGCTCAGCACGCTGAATATGAAGTAGACTATGGCCTTGCCGCGGTCCGAGCCGGCGCGCTGCTTGGTGGCCTCCACCTTGCGGAGGTCCGCCCGGGTGATGGGCTCGGCGGTCTCGAAGACCTCGTGGCAGAACTTGCACTTGAGCGCGGAGAGCTTCCGACCGAAGCTGATCTAGTGCTA
>CAZONU010000256.1:0-7523 GCA_964581145.1 uncultured Planctomycetia bacterium | reverse complement strand
TCTCCTGGTTAGCCAGCAGATTGACCACACGATCGATCCGGAAGGCGCTGCCGATAAGCCCGCTGCAGAGCGGGCCAGGTCGCAGCCCGGGTCCCGGCCCTCGGCGCTCTCGACGCTGGCCCGCAGCGGATTCTGGCTGGGGCTGGTGGTGGTGCTGCTCTGCGGGCTGATGCTGCTGGCCAAGCGGTTCCTGCCCAAGTCCATGGGCATGTTCCGCTCCGCGGCCGTGGAGATGGTGGGCCGCAGCTACCTGGACCCCAAGCGCTGCGTGTACCTGGTCAAGGTCGGCGGGCGGATGCTGGTGGTGGGCTCGGCGGAGAACGGGCTGAGCTGCCTCAGCGAGATAACCGAGCCGGACGAGGTCGAGCACCTGGCGGCGCTGGCCCGCAACGGCGGGGGCGGGGCCCGCAGCGCGGGGCGCGGCTTCGCCGACGCCCTGGGGCGGCGGATCTCCGGCCTGGCGGGCATGGTCCGGCGCGGCGGGGAGCAGGTCGAGGCCGGCGGCCAGGACCTGGACTTCGCGGAGCCGGAGAGGGAATGCGAGCTCGCCGGGCCGGCGACGGGAGCCGGCGGGCTGGAGGAGCTCAGGGAGAAGGTTGAAGGACTGAAGGCCAGACTGAAGACCATCTCCTGACCGTCGTTGGCGCGCGGTCAGGAGAGGCCCCGGCCGGGGGGAACGGGGCGGCTGCTAGGGAGCTGGAAGTGACAGACTGCAACGCGGGCCCCCCCCGTCTGCCAAGCACCCATAGTCACGAGGCGGCTTCCCGAGCGCGCCGGCCGCTGGCGGTCGCGCTCCGCGCGGCGGCGCTGGCGGCGCTGGCGGTCGTGGTCCTGGGCTCGGCCGCCCCGGCCCTGGAGCGCAGCCAGGTGGCCCCCCCCCGGCCGAAGTCCGCGGCCGTCCCCGGTCCGCTGGAGCAGGTGCCCTCCATCCCCGGCCTGGGCGGGTCGGCCACCCGCGAGCAGACCTCCACGGTCATTCAGATCATCTTCCTGATCACCGTGCTGACCCTGGCGCCGAGCATTCTCATGTTAATGACCTGTTTCACCCGGGTGGTCATCGTGCTCAGCTTCCTGCGCCGGGCGCTGGCCACCCAGCAGCTGCCGCCCAACCAGATAATCGTGGGCCTGAGCCTCTTCCTGACCTTCGCCATCATGGCCCCGGTGCTGGCCGAGGCCAACCGCACCGCGCTCGAACCCTACCTCCGGAAGGAGATCGAGCAGAAGGAGGCGCTGGAGCGCGCCGCGGTGCCCTTCCGGCGCTTCATGCTCAGCCACACCCGCCAGAAGGACCTGCGCCTCTTCGTCTCCCTCGACGAGAAGCTGGCCGAGGAGGCCCGCGCGGACGGCGGCCGGCTGGCGGTCGAGAAGATCCCCACGCTGACCATCATTCCCGCGTTCGTGCTCAGCGAGATGAAGGTGGCCTTCTGGATGGGCTTCCTGCTCTACCTGCCCTTCCTGATCATCGATCTGGTGACCGCCTCGGTGCTGATGTCCATGGGCATGATGTTCCTGCCGCCGGTGATGGTCTCGATGCCCTTCAAGATACTGCTCTTCGTGCTGGTGGACGGCTGGTACCTGGTGGTCGGCCAGCTGATTCAAAGCATAGGCCCGGTCACCTAGAGGGAGCGCCGCATGGAGTCCGAAGCTGTCGACATCGCCCGCCGGACCATGGAGGTCACCATTCTGATCGCGCTGCCCATCCTGGGCTCGGCGCTGCTGGTGGGCCTGCTGGTCAGCATTCTCCAGGCGGTGACCCAGGTCAACGAGATGACCCTGACCTTCGTGCCCAAGCTCTTCGTGGTCGGCGTGGTCGTGCTGGTGCTGGTGCCCTGGATGATAACCGTGCTGATGGATTTCAGCTCGGAGGTCTTCACCCTGTTGGGTCAGGCGCCCCGAGCGGGCCTGGGAGGATAGCGGGTGACCGAGTGGGCCGTCGCCAAGTTCCTGCTGTTCACGCTCGTCCTGGTGCGCATGAGCGGGCTGGTGCTCTTCGTGCCCTTCTTCGACGAGATCAGCCGTCCGCTGCAGCTGAAGGCCGGCTTCGCGGGGCTGCTGGCCCTGCTGGTCACCGGCGTGGCCGAGAGGAGCTCCGGGACGGTCGCGCCGCTCAGCTGGAGCCTGGGGGCCTACGCCTGGGCGGCGGCCTGCGAGCTGGGCGTGGGGGCGGTGATCGGGCTGACCGCCAACGCGGCCCTGCAGGGGGTGCAGCTGGCGGGCCACATCATGGGCCGGAACATCGGCTTGGCCATCGCCAACGTGATCGATCCGGCCCGGGACGTCGAGGTCTCGCTGGTCGGCCAGTTCAAGATGCTGCTGGTCCTGGTGATCTTCGTGGGGCTGGACGGGCACCACATCTTCCTGCTGGCCATGGCCAGGAGCTACGAGGTGGTGCCGGTCACCGGACTGACCATCTCCTGGCCGCTGGTCAGCCGGCTGGTCGAGGGCGTCGGCTACCTGTTGATGGTGGGCGTGGAGCTCTCCGCGCCGGTGATCGCCGCGGGGCTCCTGGCCAACGTGGTGCTGGGCTTCCTGGGCCGCACCGTGCCGCAGATGAACATCTTCATCATCGGATTCCCGGTGCGCATCCTGCTGGGCTTCGGGGTGCTGCTGCTGATGGTGTCGCTGATGGTCGGGGTGGCCGAGGCGCTGGCGGCCAGGAGCCAGGGCGAGCTCAACGCGGTGCTGCGCCTGATGCGCCCGCCGGCTTGAGCGAGGGATTGAAGCGTGCCTGATCAGGAACGCGAGGCCAGGACCGAAGAGGCCACGCCGCGCCGCCGGCAGGAGGCCCGCGAGAAGGGCCAGGTGGCGCGCAGCACGGACCTCTCCAGCGCGCTGATGCTGCTGTTGGGCCTGGTCTTCATCCGCTTCTACGGGCCGGTGATGCTCGACGGGATCAAGGCCATGTCCGTAGAGGCCTTCAACTGGATGGGCCTGCTCAACGCCGAGGGCGAGGAGACCGTGCACTACGCCTGGGTCGTGGCCTGGGGCATGACCAAGGCGCTGGCCCCGCTGCTGATCTTCCTGGTGGCCATGAGCCTGGCGGTCAACTGGGTGCAGTTCGGTTTCGTGCTCTCCGGGCAGCCGCTGGTTCCCAACCTCAACAAGATCAACCCGGTCAACGGCCTCTCGCGGATGTTCTCGGCGCGCGGGCTGATGATGCTGCTGGCCAGCCTGCTCAAGGTCAGCGTCGGCGGGGTGGTCTTCTGGCTGCGCATCCGCGCGGAGATGGGCGACCTGCTCGAGCTGGCCGAGCTCACCCCCGGCGGGGCGCTCAGCTCGGTGGGCGGGATGGTCTTCCGGATCGGCATGGAGCTGGGCATTCTGCTCCTGGCCCTGGCGATCGTCGACTACATCTTCCAGCGCTACCAGCACGAGCAGGACATCAAGATGACCCGCCAGGAGGTCAAGGAGGAGATGAAGCGCATGGAGGGCGACCCCACCATCCGCGCCCGGCGCCGGGCCATCGCCCGCCGGATGGTCGTGCAGCAGATGATGGCCCGGGTGCCGGAGGCCGAGGTGGTCATCACCAACCCCACGCACCTCGCCGTGGCCCTGGTCTACGACGCCGAGGAGATGGCCGCCCCCGAGGTGGTGGCCAAGGGCCAGCGGCTGGTGGCCGAGCGCATCAAGCTGCTCGCCCGCCAGCACCGCGTGCCGGTGGTGGAGAACCGCCCGCTGGCCCGCGCGCTCTTCAAGGCGGTGGACGTCGGCCAGCAGGTGCCGGCGCACCTCTACGAGGCGGTGGCCGAGGTGCTGGCCCTGGTCTACGGGCTGGGCGCGCGGCGCCGCAGCGGCGCGGCCTAGAACGGGGAGAGGCTAGAGGATGCCCGAAGGCAGAGTGAGCCCGCGCAGAGCGCTGAGCGCGCTCTTCCAGAACCGCGACGCGCTGATGATCTTCGTCGGCCTGATGGCCGTCTTCGTGCCGCTGATCATCCCGCTGCCCACCCTGGTCATGGACATGCTCATCATCGCCAACATCGCCCTGGCCACGCTGATCCTCATGGCCACGGTGTACATGGTCGACCCCCTGCAGCTCTCCAGCTTCCCGTCGCTGCTGCTGGTGCTGACCTTCTTCCGCCTGGGGCTCAACGTGGCCACCACCCGGCTGATCCTGGGCTCGGCCGAGCAGACCACCGCCAAGGCCGGGCAGATGGTCCAGGCCTTCGGGGAGGTCGTGGCCGGCGGCAACGTGGTGGTCGGGGCGGTGATCTTCCTGATACTGGTCATCATCCAGTTCGTGGTTATCACCAAGGGCTCGGCGCGGATCAGCGAGGTGGCCGCGCGCTTCACGCTGGACGCCATGCCCGGCAAGCAGATGTCCATCGACGCGGACCTCAACGCCGGGCTGATCGACGAGGGCGAGGCCCGCCGCCGGCGCGAGAAGATCAACCGCGAGGCCGACTTCTACGGGGCCATGGACGGCGCCTCCAAGTGGGTGCGCGGCGACGCCATCGCCGGGCTGATCATCACCCTGGTCAACATCCTGGGCGGCTTCGTTATCGGCATGATGATGCACGGCCTGAGCTGGAGCGAGGCCCTGCAGCTCTACTCCAAGCTGACCATCGGCGACGGCCTGGTCAGCCAGGTGCCCGCGCTGATCCTGGCGGTGGGCTCCGGCCTGGTGGTGACCCGCAGCGCCTCGGACATGAATCTCGGAACCGAGGTGACCGGCCAGCTCTTCACCCGCCCCAAGGCGCTGGTCACCGCCGCGGCCGTCCTGGGGGTGCTGGGCGTGGCGGTGTTCCCCACGGTGCGCACCGTGCCGGTGGCCCTGCTGCTGGGCTTCATCGCCTATCAGGTGCACAAGGCCAGGCTGCGGCACGCCCGGGAGGCCGAGCGCGTCGAGCAGGAGCGCCGCCGCGCCGAGGTCAAGCCCGAGCGCGTCGAGGGCCTGCTGCGCGTCGACCCCATGGAGCTGGAGGTCGGCTACGGGCTGATACCCCTGGTGGACCCCGGCCAGGGCGGCGAGCTCCTCGAGCGGGTGACCATGATCCGCCGGCAGATCGCCCTGGACACGGGCCTGGTGGTGCCGCCCATCCGCATCCGCGACAACATGCAGCTGGCCCCCAACGCCTACTGCGTCAAGATCCGCGGCTCCGAGGTGGCCCGCGGCGGGATCGAGCCCGGCCGGCTGCTGGCCATGGACAGCGGCGCGGCCACCGGCAAGGTGGAGGGCATCGAGACCAAGGAGCCGGCCTTCGGGCTGCCCGCGGTGTGGGTGACCAAGAGCCAGAAGGACCGCGCCGCGGCGCTGGGCTACACGGTGGTCGACGCCGAGAGCGTGGTGGCCACCCACCTCACCGAGGTGATCAGGCGGCACGCCGGGGAGATCCTCACCCGCGAGCAGGTCACCGGGCTGCTTGAGAACCTCAAGGAGGCCGCGCCCAACCTGGTCGAGGAGGTCTATCCCAAGCTGCTCGGCGCCGGCGAGATACAGAAAGTGCTCCAGAACCTGCTGCGCGAGCGGGTCTCCATCCGCAGCCTGGAGGCCATCGTCGAGGCGCTGGGCGACTGCGCCGCGCGCACCAAGGACCCGGAGATTCTCACCGAGTACGCGCGCAACGCCCTGGGCCGGGTGATCTGCAACGCACTGGTCGAGAGCGACGGCAAGCTCTACGTGGTGACCACGGACCCGCGGCTGGAGGAGTCCATCGACCGCGCCGTGCAGCGCACCGACTCGGGCTCCTACCTCACGCTGCCGCCGGCGGACGTCCGCCGGGTGGTCGAGGCGGTCAGCGGCGAGGTCGGGAAGCTGGCCGCCGCGGGCCACTCCGGGGTGGTGCTCACCTCCCCGCAGGTGCGCGCCCACGTGCGCAGAATGACCGAGGCGGACGTTCCCAGCCTGGTGGTCATTTCCTACAACGAGCTGGTCCCCGAGGTCCAGGTGGAAAGCCTCGGGATGGTGTCGGTTGAAGGGGCAGTTGTCCAGCAGGGCTAGGGGGCGTTGGGACCGAAAGGTGAGGGGCGATGGAGGCGAAGGAACAGATCTTCAGGGGACGCACCGCGGCGGAGGCCCGGGCCAAGATGCACCGCGCCCTGGGCAATGACCCCGACCGCATTGAGCTGGTGCGCAGCAGGCAGCTCCGGGAGGGGGGCTTCCTGGGCCTGGGCGGCACCGCCGTCTGGGAGATCGCGGCCCGCCCGGCGGCGCCGCGCTCCCCGGGGCGCGGCGCGCCCCGGCGGCCCAGCCACTTCCTGCAGCGCGCCTACGCGCAGGGGGCCGCGGGGAGCTCCCCGGAGCCGGGCGCGCCCCCGGCGGAGGTCGCCGCGCTGGGCGCCGAGGTCGCCGCGATGCGCACCCAGATGGAGGAGATGTGCCGCAGGCTTTCGGCCCGCGGGCGCCCCGACGTCTGCCCCGAGCTGCTCGACTTCTACGTGCGGCTGATCGAGAACGAGGTCGCCGAGGGGCTGGCCAAGAGCCTGGTGGAGCGCGTCCAGCAGGACCTGGCCGGCTCGGCCAGCGGCGGCGATTACCAGGCGGTCCACGCCCACCTGATGGGCCTGATCGCCGAGGTCATCGCCACCGGCGGCCCCATCCGGCTGCGCCGGGGCCGGGCCACCACCGTGGCGCTGATCGGGCCCACCGGGGTGGGCAAGACCACCAGCGTGGCCAAGCTGGCCGCGCGTTTCGCGCTTCTCGAAGGCAAGCGCGTGGCCCTGGTGACCACCGACACCTACCGGCTGGCCGCCGTGGACCAGCTCTACCGCTACGGGGAGCTCATGCGCCTGCCGGTCCGGGAGGTCTCCAGCCCCGCCAAGGTGCGCGGCGTGCTCGAGGACCTGGGGGAGATGGACCTGGTGCTGCTGGACACCGCCGGGCGCAGCCAGCGCGACGACATCAAGATGAACGACCTGCGCCTCTTCCTGGAGGCGGCCCGCCCCGACGAGACCCACCTGGTCCTGAGCGGCACCTCCAGCTACCGGCACATGCTCGCGGCCGTGGAGAAGTTCAGCCGGTTCGACGTGGACCACGTGCTCTTCACCAAGCTGGACGAGGCGGCCAGCTGCGGGCTGCTGCTCAACGTGCTCCTGCGCCTCAAGAAGTCGCTCTCCTACGTCACCACCGGCCAGAGCGTGCCCGACGATATCGAGGTCGGCGACGCGGACAAGCTGGCCCGGCTGATCGTCGGCGGGGGCGCGCTCGGCGACCGGGTGGAGCACGTGCGGGAAGGGGTGGCCTGATGCCCGACCAAGCCGAAAACCTGCGCCGCCTCATTCGCCGGTTGGAGTCCCGCGGCGGCCGCCAGGTGGTCAGCGCCGCGCGCGCCCCGGCGGCCCGGCGCGCCCGGGTGATCGCGGTGGGCGGCGGCAAGGGCGGCGTGGGCAAGAGCAGCCTGGCCATCAACCTGGGACTGGCCGTCGCCGCGGCCGGCCGGCGGGTGCTGCTGGTCGACGCCGACCTGGGGCTGGCCTCCGCCGACGTGCTCCTGGGCGTCGAGGCCGAGTTCTCCCTGGCCGAGGTGGCCCTCGACGAGGTCCCCGCGGGCCGCGCGGTGGTGCGCGTGGCCGCCGGCCTCGACCTC
>CAZONU010000255.1:0-7541 GCA_964581145.1 uncultured Planctomycetia bacterium | reverse complement strand
GGGCTCGACGGCCCGGGGGAAGTAGATCACCGTCTCCCAGGTGCGCGCGCCGCCGAACCCGCGGTTGACGGCCGGTAGCCCGCGGAAAGCGTTACGGAAGAGATTGCTGCGGTTCCAGAAGGCGATGTCCGAGTCCCCGTAGAAAATGATGCCCAGCGGATCGGGCATGGCCCCCCGGTCGGCCAGTTGGAACCTGTCAATGGCCGGGCCGAAATTGACCTCGGGGATGATCATGCCCAGGGATTCGAGGTGCTCGCGGCTGCAGATGTCGCGGCTCAAGGCGTCGGCCCCCTCACTTGTCGAAGTACTTGATGCTGGAGGCGCGGGCCGGGCGGCCCGCTACTTCTTCGAGGCGGGCAGCTTCTCCAGCCACTTGATGAGCACCCACTTCCTGCCGTTCCAGTGGCGCAAGCCCTCCCGGACCGCGACCGGGCGGCAGGACTTCTCGCAGCGGGTCACCTCGACGTGCTCGCGCGCCGGGGCGGCCAGGTCCGCGGCCATCAGCCGGTCGGCCTTGAAGTAGTAGGCGATGCGGTGGCGGACGGCGACGGCCTGGCCAATGGGCCCGGGCGGCTGGCGGAACTTCTCCCCGCCGACCGTGCGGCCGGTCTTCGCGTCGAAGGCGTAGAGCCCGCACATGGCCGTCCGGCCGTCGAAGGCGTTGACCAACTGCCAATCGGGCAGCTTAACCTCCAGCTTGACGGCCGTGCGCTTGCGGGTCGCCAGGTCGAAGACGTGCAGCGTCGAGTCCTTCCGCCAGGCGAAGAGCTTCCCGCGGCGCAGCGGCTGGCCGCGGGAGAACTTCCCGGCCCCGGCGGGCACCACTTCCACCCCGGCCTTCTCGTCGAGGCTCCTGCCCTTGAAGGGGACGAAGTGCACCGGGCCGGGCCCCTCGCGCACGCGCTTCTGGACGACGCCGCCGTCGGGGTACAGCGCGGAGAGCCCCGCCGGCGGACGGGCCGCGGTCACCGTCCCGTCGGGCGCGTGCCAGAAGAGCCCCCCGCGCTTCAGCAGCACGAAGGTGCCGTCGGGCATCACCGTGCCGACCCGACCCTCCGTCCGGAAGCCTTTCATGGTGTGGAAGTGCTTCGCGACGGGCTTGCCGATGCGCTGGCGGTAGAAGTGGTGGGTGTAGCTCCGGACGCGGTAGGTGTAGGTGCTCTCGATGAGCGCGGAGGTCTGCCACACGGCCCAGTCCCCGGCGACGCAGACCAGCCAGGCCTTCGGATCGCCCGCGCCGAGGCTGATCTCTGCGGGCCCCTTCCCTTCTCCAAAGGGCCCGCCCGGTTCGCCGGCCCCGGCTGCCGGGACGGGCGCCAGGAGGGCGAATAACAGGGCGGCGGCGGTCAGTCGCATGGGTTCCCTCCCCCCACCGTAACGCGTCCTCATCGCAAAGGGTTCAGCCGTTCCGGAGACACGCGGCCCGTCCCGACAGTACCATACCCCCTGCCCGCCGGGAGGTCACCGGGGACGGCGCTCAGCGGTCGAACATCCTGACGTTGGAGGCGCGCGCGCCGCTGTTGACCCCGCCGGTGATGACGTTTATCTGGCGCATGACGTTCACTGTTTCCTCCAGCGGCGACCTGCGCACGTGGATGACCTCGCCGTCAGGCGTGCGCCGGACCTCGAAGCGCGGCCCCCCGCAGCCGGCCAGCAGGGCCAGCAATGCGGCGGCCAGCGCGAGAGTCCGGAGCCTGCCCATTCCCGTCCGCCTTTCAGAAACCGGTCGATATATTATCGGACGTAGCGGCGCGGCCGTTGAGTCAAAGTCAGCGCGCCGGGCGCATGAAGCGCCGCTCAGAGCGGCAAGAGATTACCATCTCCCCTTGCTCTTGCAGTTGCGGCGCAGCTTGCAGCGCGAGCACTCCGGGACCGCCGGGTGGCAGACCCCCGCGGCGTGCTCGCCGACCAGGCTGTAGAACTCGCGGTAGTCGGCGGCCTCCAGGCCGCGCGCGGCGGCGCGCTGGGCCCGGGCCTTGGTGGCCTTGCGGGGCACCAGCCCCAGCCGGCGGAGCACCCGGGCCAGGGACTCGCCGGCCGGCAGCACCGCCAGGTCCAGGGCGATCATCATCACCGCGTCGACCTCCTCGCGGCTCAGGCCCCCCAGGTTGGTCAGCCAGCGCCGGGCCTCGGCGGGCTTCATCTCCAGGAGCGGCTGGAGGGAGAGCCCGCCCAGGTTCTCGTAGAGGGCCTGGAGCAGGGCCTGGGCGCGCCTGACCCGGTCCTCGGGGGCGTCGGCGGCCGCGGCGGTCAGGTCTCGGGGGCGGGCCACCCGGGCCTCGTTCCAGTCCACGAAGTGGGCCTTGAAGCGCGCGGTCAGCCGCGCCGCGCCGCGCTCGCCGCGGTCCCCGGCCAGCACCGCCAGCATGATGCGGTCCAGGGGACCCTCGCTGCCGGGCCGGCGGCGGCGGCCGTAGGCCCGGGTCAGGGCCGCCAGCAGCGCGGCGAAGGGCCGGCTGCGGCCCTGGGGGCGGGCGGGCGCGCGGCGCTTGCGGGCCGGACGCCGCCCGGCGCGCCGGGCCTTCTTCCTGGTCTTGGCCATTCCGGGGCGGTCCTTTCCTAGTTGATGGGCAGCCGGTGGACGGCGCGCACCGCCTCGTCGATGTACCCCTGGGAATCGGGCTGGGCCCTGAACACCGGGTCGTTGGCGTAGAGGTCCAGGAACTCCTGGTAGGCTCGGGCGGCATGGCGCTTGGAGTACTCGTGGTCCTTCTCCATGGACACCGCGATCATGAACTTGGCGTAGCCGCAGCGGGGGTGACGGGGGAAGTACTTGAGGAAGGTCTCCAGGGCCGCGCGCCGCTGCGTGCGGCGCAGGGTCAGGCCGTAGGCGCTGGCGCACTTGAGCTGCAGCGAGGCGGCCCAGTCTTCCGGGGCGCTCTCCACCGCCTTGCCCTCCAGCCATTCCATGCCCCAGTTGCTGAGCAGGGCCAGGGGGAGGATCAGCACCGCCAGGATGATCGCGACGACGATGATCTTCTTGCGCCTCGAGGTCTCTTCCGGCATCGCCGGTGCCCTCCGCCCCGGTTTCCCCTACTTCTTGGAGCCGAACCAGGCCGGCCCGCGCCGGACCTGGGCGGCCCTGGTCAGCTTGGCCTCCAGGGCGTTGCGGCGCGCGCGCACCGCCGCGGCCAGGACCAGCGGCCGGGCCTCCTTGAAGCTGACCTCGCTGATCTCGGTGACCTTGATGACGTGGTAGCCGTCCGCGTCGAGCACCGGCTTGCTGATCTCGCCGACCTTCAGGGCGTAGGCGGTGTCGGCCACCACGTCCCTGACCACCTTGCGCTTGTCCGCGGCCCTGGCCAGCCGCTCCCGGTATCGCCGCGAGGGGTTGATGAAGCCGAGGTTGCCGCCCACGTCCTTGGTGCGGGTGTCCTCGCTGTGCTCTCCGGCCAGGCGGGCGAAGTCGTACTTCTTCCGGCCGGTGAGCTTGGCGTAGAGCTTCTTGGCCGTGCTCCGGGCCTGGCGGCGCTTGCGGGCCGAGAGCGGCCGGCCGGTCTCGTCGGCGGTGCGCAGCAGGATGTGGCTGGCCTTGGGCATCCCGTGGCCGAAGCGCGCGGGGGCCTTCTCGAACAGGGAGCGCAGCTCCGCCTCGGTGACCCCGTCCTTGACCATCCGCGAGAGCATGGCCGCCCGGCGGAAGCCGTACTGGCGCTTGAGCAGGTCCACGTCCCGGCCCAGCTTGCGGAGGATCTCCTCCATGGAGAACTTGGTGCCGTCCAGCTGGGTGCGCTGCTGGGCGGAGGCCAGCTTGATCTGGTAATCGATGTCCGCCGCGGTGAACTTCAGCCCCCGGCGGCGGAACTCCTGGCGGGCGACCACGAAGCGCAGCAGGTAGGCCAGGCGCATCTGCCGGTGCATGAGCGTGAAGCTCATCCGCGCGACCCGCCCGGCCTCGGCGGTGCTGACCTTCTCGCCGTTGATGGTCGCGGCCACCCCGGGGGGCAGCTTGGCCAGGTCGGTCTCGACCTTGGCCTTGGCCGCCAGCCGGGCCAGCCGCGCGTTCATCCGCCCGCGGATCACCGGGTCGCTCATGCCCACCGAGGGGCGCTCCTTGCCGCCGACCAGGTAGTAGAGCCCTAACGTGGTCTCCAGCTTGCGCCGGAAGAACTTCTCGTCCATGCCCACGGACTTGAGGTGCTCGGCCAGGGTGCGCTTCTGGGTCTTGCGGAGCTGGCGGTCGCGGAGCTGGCGGTCGAGGTCCTTCATGTAGCCGTCGACCAGCGCGGCCTTGACGGTGACCCCCTTGTCGCTGACCACCTGGCGGACCACGCGCTCCTGGACCAGGAAGGGCATCACGTTCTTCTGGACCAGGGCGTGATCGTCGAGGAACAGGGCCAGTTCGAAGTCCTTGAGGCGGACGGGCTCGCCGGCCACCGTGCAGATGACGTCCGCTTCCAGGCGCTCAGGCGGGGCGGCGGCGGCCACGAGGGCGGCCAGGGCCAGGCCCGCAATCCCGGAGAAACTCATAACGCATTCTCCCGCAAAAGCTTGCGCCTAAGGGGCGCTCTCCACTACTATACACATAGACGGGCCGAAAGTCAAGATAGTCGGCCGGAAAGCCGGGCAAACGGTCCGGAGGGCCCGAAAGCGGCCCGTTGTCCCCCGGCGGGCCGGGGATAGAATGCCGCGGGAGGGGGCCGGCTGTGGGGGACGGGGGGCGCGCTTGAGCGTCCTATTTCGGGGGAGGGCGGATGACGGACGAGAAGCCGGAGAAGGCGAAGCGCTCCAGGCGTCTCTACATCTATTGGGGCGCCGCGCTGGCGCTGCTGCTCACAGCCGGGCTCTTCTGCTGGCTGGTGGTGGCGCCGGTGTGGCAAGTGCATCGTGCGTTGGGGAGATGCGAGTCCGAATATGCGGGGACCGGCTGGGCAACCGTGACGGCGGAGGAAATCGATGGTCTCGGAGGGCCAGCTGCGGCCGCAGAAAAGCTCGGCCTTTGCACCCGTATTCCCGGATTCCTGGCTCCAGGACGCCTTATTACCGTCGAGGTCTTGGCGGAGTGTGGCTGTGAAGCAGTCCCGGAGCTGCTACGGTTGCTTGACTCTGACGAATGGGTCCTCCGATGGTCCGCAGCGCTCTCGTTTCGCAAGATCCGCGACTCCAGATCCGTCGAGCCCCTCATCGCGAGGCTGAAGGATGAGCACGGCCACGTTCGGGTGGCAGCTGCGACGGGGCTGGCATTCCAGGAGGACCTCCGAGCTGTGGAGCCCTTGATCCAAGCCCTTGACGACAAGAAAGCCAGAGATGCAGCCGCCAAGGCGCTCGGGGTTCTGCGGGACGCAAGAGCCATCCGGCCGTTGATCGCCGTTCTTGGAGACCGGGACTTGGAGGTATGGCACGCAACTACTCATGCCCTTTCCCAAATCGGCAAGCCAGCAGTACCGCCACTCATGTCCGCTCTCGGTGATCGTGATGCTCGGGTGCGTTATGGAGCGGCAGTTGTGCTAGGCAAGATTTGCGATTACCGTGCGATCCCTGAGTTGGAGCGAATAGCGACGAGTGATAAGGAAACCCTTGTTCGCCGAACTGCCGCCGATGCCCTGAAGAAGATCAAGGCTGCGCAGGAGAAGAAGGAATAATGACCACCCCCGGCCCTTCCCCTGGACCTCTTAAGCGCTCCAAGCGCCTGTATGTGTATTGGGGCATCGCGCTCACCTTGCTGTTGGCCGCCGGGCTGTTTTCCTGGCTGGTGGTGGTGCCGGTGTGGAGGACGCACAGCGTACTGGCAGAAACAGAGCCCCTCAGAGCGATCGGCAAAGCGATCAACAACAGCCGACACTTCTCTCCAGACAGGCAGCCGATAGACATCATGCAGCCGAATGGACAGCCCCTGACGCTTCGCACAGTCATAATGCGACTCGGAGGCCCGCAGGCAGCTGAGCGGAAGCTCAAGCTCTACCTCCAGGTACCACGGCCTGTCGCGGAGATGATTTGGGATGATGCGCGGTTGACCCACCGATGGGCCCGGACGTTGCTGCGCGAGTGCGAGAAGATACGTGTTGGAGGGGAGCGAGGATGACCACCCCCGCCCCTTCCCCTGGACCTGTAAAGCGCTCCAAGCGCCTGTATGTCTATTGGGGCGTGTCACTTACCCTACTGATCGCCGCCGGCCTCATCTGCTGGCTGGTGGTGGTGCCGTTCCTTGAAGTGCGAGCGACGGTTGAGAGGCTGGCGGACGAGGAATCCACGGCGGCCGAAGTCAAGCGCCTTGGGGGCCCCGATGAGGCCATGTCGATACTGGAGCGATACCTGCGCATGCCCGAGAGTATCGCCCCCCACAAGACTGAAGCCGCCCGGGCTTTCGGAAGGCTTGGCCCAACGGCTCTCCCCGGCATCAAGGCACTGCTGAAGGATGACGACTACAACGTCCGTGTTGGCGCAGTATTCGCCCTGTGGGAACTGGGCCCCGGGGTAGAGGGCGTTGAAGACCTGCTCAAGTCGCTGGCAGAGGACAAGACCGAAACAGGACTTGGCGTATGGGTAGTATGGCTCTCGAAGGACTTTGAGGAACGCAAACAGAAGGCGGCCAGACGTGCTCGCGCTGATCATCTGCTGAATAATCCTCTGATAATCTCCGCTTTGCAGAAGATCGCCCAGGATGAGAAGGGGACGCCCAGGATGCGCCAAGCTGCCCGCGCAGCACTTGAGACGATCCGTCAGGATGAGAAGGAGAAGCCCGAGGTCCGCCAGGCCGCCGCGGAAGCGCTGAAGAGGATCAGGGCCGCGCAGGAGAAGGGCGAGGCTGAATGACCGCCCCCGCCCCTTCCCCGGCACCGGTCAAGCGCTCCAAGCGCCTGTATGTGTATTGGGGTGTGGCGCTCACGCTTCTGCTCGCTCTGGGACTGCTCTGCTGGCTGGTGGTGCTGCCGGTGACCAGAACGCACCGGGCTCTCGACTGGGAGGTCAGCTCTGACTTCGGAATCACCCCCTACTGGAACACTGGAGAGGAGTCGAAACGGTGTGAGGAAGCGAACAGGAAGGCGGCCAGGCGCTGCATCAGGATTCTGGGAGGCCCGGAACGGGCGGCGACAATGGTGTATCGGTACGTGACCTGGCCGCATCCCTACGAACTCAGAGGGGAGCAGGCATCTTGGGTCCTCGCTGAATGCGGTGAGCATGCGATTCCCATCATATTGCGCGGCGTGCCCGGGATGAATGCAGAAGAGGCACAGGTTGTCGGCGGGTCGCTCTATAGAATGCGCAGCGACAGGGCCGGCGACTACCTGGTCCCGAAACTCAACAGCCCGGATGAAGATACTCGATTCTGGGCAGCAGCAATGATCCGCCGCATGCAGCATTACCGAGGGGGGCCTGCCGCTTTGAGCAGGCTCCTTAACGATGAGTCTCCAAGAGTCAGGGAAGAAGCCGCAAAGATGCTAGAAGGGCGAGACTGGAACCGGGCAACAGGGAGAAGAGAGCCGCCGGCACAGGGAGCGCGAAGTGACTGAGCAGAAGCCAGAGGTCCAGCCCCGCTCCCGCCGCCTCTGATACAATGAAAGACGGGCGCTCCTGGTTATTCTCTGAATCTGGCAAAGGGA
>CAZONU010000254.1:0-7556 GCA_964581145.1 uncultured Planctomycetia bacterium | reverse complement strand
GGTGCCGTGTCGGACGCAGCCTCGGCGGACGTCCTCCAGGTACCGGGCCAGCGCCATCATGTAGAAGGCCGACGACCACAGGCTGATGGGCCTGTGGGTGGGGGGCTTGCCGTCGTAGCGGCAGTCGCGGATGGTCCAACGGGCCCGCTCCAGGAAGCGTTCGTCGCCGGACAGCAGATATCCGGCCACGAGGCGGTTGAGCGTGCAGGCGTCGCCGCGCCAGCCCATGCGGTTTGAGCGCTTGGGGTCGGGCTCGGCCTGCGGGGACATGTAGCGGGCCAGGGCGTTCTCGGCCAGCTCCAGGCAGGCCTCCCGCGCCTTCGGGTCGCCGGTCAGGTAGTGATAGGCCGCCGCGCCGCGCGCGCCGAAGGCCAGGTCCCTGGTGAAGTGGTTGTAGTTGCGGTGGGGGTTCTTGTGGCCGGGCTCGTCGTGCAGGGAGTGCGCCCAGGTGCCGCCCTTGACGAAGTGCAGCCCGGGGTGGTGCGGCTGGTGGTGGATGTCGATGTCCCGCACGTGCCGGGCCGCCGCGGAGAAGAGCCGCCACCAGCGGGGATCGCCCGAGCGCGCGTACTGCCGGGCCAGGCAGTGGTCCATGTCGTACTTCATGCCCCACTGGCCGCTGGCGGTCTCGAAGTCCATGGGCACGTCGCCGTAGTCCATCCAGCCGTAGAAGTTGTGCTCCTCAATGCGCGAGAAGAGACTCGGCCCGCGCTTGACGCCCGCGGCGAACTCGCCGACCGCGGAAAGGTTGCGGACCTCGTAGGCCCGGCGGCCCTTCATGTCCACCGGATGCAGCCGGCCCAGCGCCCGGGTCCTCGCAAAACACGCCGGAGAAAGCTCCAGGCGCAGGGGGTCGTTCGCGGCATAGGCCGCGGCCAGCGCGGCATCGGACTTGCCCTTGTGAAAGACAAAAAGCACTTCGTGGGTCTTGTGCTCGCCGCTGCGGAACGCGAAATGCCCCGCGTACTGCGCCGGGAAGAGGCCGATCTTCAGGGCGCCACTAGCGTGGACCTCGACGGACTTCGGGAAGCTCTGCCAGAAGTCGCGAACAGCTACGGTGATGCCCTTTTTGCCGTCGGAAACGTCCATGCAGCCGATTGCGCGGTCGCCCTCGGCAACCTTCTTCCCATCTGCGGTGACCCGGTAGCCTCTGAAGCTCACGTAGCTGTTGGGCCGGGGGTGGAACTTGGGATTCTTGTAGCGGTCCCAGTGCTTGCCGCCGCTGGAGTCCTGGTAGAGCACGACCTGCTTCTCGAGCGGTAAGGAGATGATTCCCACGGCCGGATCGCCCAGAAGCCGAACGGCACGCTTCCCGTGGAGCGTGTGGTCCAGGAGCAGGTGCATGTCGTCGAAAAACACGCAGTTGATGCCGCCGATAGTCGCGTTGCGGGCGTTGCCGGTGTCGGTGCGGCCGCCGTGGGCGTTGTTCTCCAGCGTGAAGAGCAGCCTGGCGCGTGAGCTGCCCGCGTAGAAGTGGTAGCGGGCGGTGTATTCCAGCACCGGGAAGCCCGTCGGCCCGAAAGATCCTTTGACCCGTATCACGCTGCGCATGGGACCCTTCTCGATGACCTTGGCCTCGAAGAGGCGCTGGCTCCAGGCGACCGCGCCCTCCGGCATTGCTCGGAAGGCGTAGGTGTCGCCGGCGGCCGCGTGGGCGTGGTTGAGCCAGGCGTCTTTGGGGATGGAGATGGCCCCGTTCCTGGACGTGAAACTCTTCCGGTATTCCCCCGAGCCCTGCGGCCCGGACTTCGCGCCGGTCACCTCGTACTTCTCCTTGGTGGTGAAACGCAGGGTGTAGTCCTCGGAGTTCTTGGGGTCGAGGTTCTTCACGTAAATGAGGTGCGAGCGGCCCTTGTTCTTCGCGCCGGGAAGGGCTCGCGTGACCACGGGCCTCAGTCCCGCAACAACCGCTCCGTGGGGTACGGTGAGCAATAGGTCTCCGCCTCTGCCGAACGCGGTGGTCCCACCCCTCAGTGTGACCACGCCGAACAGAGAGAAAATGCGCTTACTGACGCGGAAGCTGGCCGCGCCGGTGTCCACCTCGAAGCGGTGTTGGTCCTCCTTTATGACCACCGGCCTCCGCGGCTTCGCCGCCGGCTTGACCCTCGCGCCGTACTCCAGGACGTACTCCGCCTGGCCCCTGGCCGCCAGGCTCGCCTGGAAGTCGACCAGCAGCCACTTGACGCTCCCGCCCGGCCGCCAGAGGCCCGCGGCCCGGAACTGCGCGGGGACCTCCTTCCCGCCCGAGAGCAGCCGGGCGTTCTCGGCGCCCTTCAGCTCGCCCTCGGGAATCGGCACGCCCGTAGTGACCGGCTCGGCCCTGCGCTCGACTCCCAGCCTTTCGACCAGCTTCAACGTCACCCGCCGGGCCTCGCCGCCGCGCGCGCCGCAGGTCGCAAAAGAAAGCGCCGCCCCCGCGAGGACGGCGAAAAGCGTCACGAATCTCATGGGCAGCTCTCCTGGCAGGTTGTGGCGCTCAGCGCCAAGTGGAAGTCTAGCGCCGTGCCGCCCCGGCCAGCTCGCGGACGAAGCTGCCCAGCCGGCGCATGAGGTCGGGCGTGCCGGCGTGCTCCTCCATGAGCCGCACGATGGCGCTGCCCACCACCACCCCGTCGGCGGCCTGGGCGGCGGCCGCGACCATCTCCGGCGTGCTGATCCCGAAGCCCACCGCCACGGGCTTCTCGGTCTGGCTCCTGATCCGCGCCAGGAACTCGTCGAGCCCGGGCGGCAGCGCCTCGCGCGCGCCGGTGACCCCGGTCACGCTGATGGCGTAGAGGAAGCCGCTGGTGTGCTCGGCGATCAGCTTGATGCGCTCGTCCGGGGTGGTCGGCGCGGCCAGGCACACCCGGTCGAGGCCCACCTCCCGGCAGGCGGCGTCCAGCTCCCCGGCCTCCTCGGGCAGGAGGTCGGCGACCAGCAGGCCGTCGACGCCCGCGGCGGCGGCCTCGCGGGCCAGGCGCTCGGCGCCGAAGCGCAGCACCGGGTTGTAGTAGCCGAAGAGCACGAAGGGGGTCTTGATGCCCCGGCCGCGCAGGTCGGCGACCATGTCGATGATCCGCGAGAGGCTGGCCCCGGCGGCCAGGGCGCGGGCGCTGGCGCGCTGAATCACCGGCCCGTCGGCGATGGGGTCGGAAAAGGGCACGCCCAGCTCGATGACGTCCGAGCCGTTCTCGGCCAGCACCCGGATCACCTCGGAGCTGGCCTCCAGGTGGGGGTCGCCGCAGGTCACATAGGGGATGAAGGCGGCGCGGTTGCGCTTGGCGAGCGCCGCGAAGCAGTCGCTTATGCGGCTCACGAGAGGCCCCCCGCCCCCAGGGCCCTGACCGGGCCCAGGTCGTCGTCGGCCTCCTTCAGCTCGGCCCGGCGGCGGAGGTGCTCCTCGGCGCCCTCGGCGTCCTTGTCGCCCCGGCCCGACAGGCAGGTCAGGATGATCCCGCCGGAGGGGATCTGCTCGGCCACGTCGGCCAGGCGCGCCAGGGCGTGGGCGCTCTCCATGGCCGGGATGATGCCCTCGGTGCGGGCCAACTCCTCGAAGGCGGTGAGGGCCTCGTCGTCGGTGGCGGTGAGGTAAGTGGCCCGGCCGGTCTCGGCCAGGTGGCAGTGTTCGGGGCCCACCGCGGGGTAGTCCAGCCCCGCGGCCAGGGAGTGGGTCGGGCGGATCTGGCCGTCCTCGTCGTCGAGCAGCTGGGTGTAGGCGCCGTGGAGCACCCCGGGCCGGCCGGCCAGCAGCGCCGCCGAGTGCCGCCGGGTGGTCAGGCCCTCGCCGCCGGCCTCCACCCCGAAGAGCTTGACGTCCGCGTCGTTGAGGAACTCCGAGAAGATGCCCAGGGCGTTGGAGCCCCCGCCCACGCAGGCCAGCACCGCGTCGGGCAGGCGCGCCTCGCGCTCCAGGAGCTGCTCGCGGGCCTCGCGGCCGATCACCGTCTGGAACTCGCGGACCATCAGCGGATAGGGGTGCGGCCCGGCGGTGGAGCCCACCACGTAGTAGGTGCCGCCCACGTTGGTGACCCAGTCGCGCAGGGCCTCGTTCATGGCGTCCTTGAGCGTGCGGCTGCCGGAGGCCACCGGCACCACCGTGGCGCCCAGGAGGCGCATGCGGAAGACGTTGAGCCGCTGGCGCTCGATGTCCTTCTCGCCCATGTAGACCGCGCAGGCCAGTCCGAAGAAGGCCGCGGCGGTGGCGGTGGCCACCCCGTGCTGCCCGGCGCCGGTCTCGGCGATGACCCGGGCCTTGCCCATGCGCTTGGCCAGCAGCACCTGGCCGAGGGTGTTGTTGATCTTGTGCGCGCCGGTGTGGCAGAGGTCCTCGCGCTTGAGGTAGACCCGCGCGCCGGCCAGCGCCGAGAGGTTGGCCGCGTAGTACAGCGGCGTGGGCCGGCCGGCGTAGTCGGCCAGGTACCGGCCCAGCTCCGCCTGGAATTCCGGGTCGGCCTGGGCTTTGGTGAAGGCCTGCTCCAGCTCGTCGAGGGCGGGGACCAGCGTCTCGGGCACGAAGCGCCCGCCGAACCGGCCGAAGCGCCCCCGCGAGTCTGGCGTCTGGCTGTCGCCGATCATAGGACCTGCCTACCCCCCAATGACTTCGTCAACGCGGCACTCGTGTGACTGCGCCCATTCTATTGGGGCTCCCGACGGGAAGCAAGCGCCGATGCGCAAGGGGCGGGTCAAGGATTCTCCGGCGGTGCCGCTGCGGATGGGCGTCTACAAAGCAAAGCGCGCGCCAGGAGAAGAAATGTCGGATAAAGAAAATCTTCCTCCCGCCGGAAACGGACCCTTGACGGACGCGGTTATGGCTGTCACCGGAATACCGCACAGGGGACGGAGGGAGAGCGGGTCGGGGGAGCCAAACGGCCAAGGATTTTGGACCAGCCCCAGGTTCGGCGGCGAAGATGATATACTATAAACAAATAACGGTTCCTGTCCCCGGAATAGCCCTCTGTCCCCGGAATAGCCCTCGGCCGCACAGTTCGCTGGGATACAGGCCGCCGGCACCGGAGACGAAATCGCCGCTGTTTTCGGACTCCGCTACGCTCCGTCCGAAAACAGCGCAGGTAGGGGGTAACTAACTTTCAAACTGGTACAAGGATCGGGGGCAGGCCAACTCCTCGCGGGAGTCGAACCCAGTAGATTTGTCCAAGTGCTAAGTCGCGACCTTGGAGCGGTATACAAACTGGGACGGATTGACCAAAGTCCCACTTTTTGGAGAAAGAGAGCGCTGGATGGCCGATTTTGGAGGCAGGTGGCGTTCTCCGGTCCCGGTCCTGGGCATCAGGGCTGGCCCCCGCAGTACGCGGATAACCTTGCGTAGAAGTAGGATGTAGGCCGCTTTGAGGCCTGATGGCCAACGCCGCTTCCATGGCGAAGGAAGCGTTTCGAAGCGGAAAAGTGGTGGAGGAAAGCGAGCCGGGTTCGAAAAATCTCCGTTTTCCGGACACCTAAGCCGCCTGAAACAGCCGCTTCCGCACCGTCACGGTCCGCTAGGCCGCTGGAAGGGAGAGGTCTGCCCGCGCTCCGCTTCATCACAGTCTCGGCGCTTCCGGACCGCATCCAATGCCCTCAATTCCCGCTGAAGACGTCGTCACAAGCCAGTGGGCCACTACATGCGGCACTACTACCGGGAGGCGGCGTAGGACAGGCCGGCGAAAAGCTGCTGCTGTGGTACGGCATCGGCCGTGCCGTTGTCTTCTCTCCCTTTTTCTTTCCTTTCGACCATCTGGAGCTCTTCAGTAACTTGATGAAGCTCGGGGTCCGCCTGTAGGGGTCGAGGGCAGGATCGGTCAGCAGGTAGTAGTATGTGCGGGATGACTTGTCCATTTTAAGGGCAGCCTGGATGTTGACCAGCATCTTCTCCTGATTCCCGATGACCGCATAGTACCAGATCAAACTCCTACGCCAGTCAAGGAAGTACACGCGGGGCTTCTTCACGGACGAGAACAACTGCCGTCCTCGCTTGCGGTCGCCCTTCCGCTCATGGAGACCCGCCAGCATGACGATCGTCAGAGTATCACCGCGCTTGAGTTTTAGCAGTTTCTCGCAGGCTCGTATGGCCCTGTCATACTGCCCCGCTGCCGCGTAGGCAGCGGCCAGGTCCCAGCAAGCACGCCAAGTGACCTTCGAGTCAGCAACTTCGCGGAAGGCTGCTATGGCCTCCTTAAATTCCCGCCGCATCAGGTGTGTGCCACCAATCTTCCTCTTGATGCGCAGCTTGGCGGCAGGGCGGGAGCCAGCAAGCCCCTTCTTCAGCAGGGACAACGCTTCGAGAGATCGCCCGGTGGCCAAGCAATACTCGGCCCGACACAATAGCAGCTCAGTGGTCGCTAAGGGGCCTTTGGCCTTCTTTGCATAGGCTTCTATGTACTGCTTCATCTTCTCGTGGCGGCCTTCCCGCCTGGCGAACCATATTCTAATCCGGCCCGGCTCGGTCCAGCCAGGAGCGTGCTTAGCCGCGAGCTCCAAGAGCTCTCTGGCGCGTCGTTCCCGGCCCAAAGACGCCATCACGCCACACCAGATCGTTTCAAGCACGGCAACAGTCTCGTTCTTGCTGGTCTTGCATAGGAACAGATTCGGTTGGAGGTCCGATTTTGTAAGTCCTTGTGCTTTAAGGACCTGGTCGAAGGGGATGATCTTGCCGCCAGCTGTGGTCTCAATCAGATGGACGCTCTTGCCATCGTCCCATCTTGCCATGGCGTGCCTAGCGGTGAAGGTGATCTGAACGGGCAGCCCCAGTTCTTCTGCCACAACATGATAGAGAAGTGACGCAGACAGGCAGTTGCCTCTCTTCTGGAGCAACATGGAATGCAGGCGCCCATCTCGCCAGCTCTTGTTCCCCCGGTACTTCATGCCGCGCTTCTTCAGAAGGACCTCGCTGAGCACGGCAATTGTCTGCTCTGGTGTGATACTCCCCTTGCTATCTCGCCTCGCCTCGCTCAGCCGTTGTCTGCACCGTGTGACGAGTTCACTGACCACGCGGCGGCACTTCTTTACGTCAACGTCCGGGACGATCTCCTTTTCAAACTTTAACACGACATCAAGAAGTCGCTCCTTCTCACCTGCATTGGGGACATCCTGTGCAATCAACGTCACAGACGCCATCGCGGCGGTAAGCACAAGTAGTTTGCCTACCCGTCGGCGTCTCATCCACGCGGCCAACATGCTGGAAATCCCTCCGCTCTGCGCCGCCCACGTATAGTATGGATACGGATCTTGGGCAGGTGATCCGCAGATGTCAAGCGGTTTATCCAAGGGGGGGGGCAAGAGGTCGCTAACAAGCGACACCCAAGCTCACGCAACTGATATAGAGCTTCGCATCACTCTGTGGGAGTCGGCTTGGTCGGAGCCCTCCTCCGGAGTAGAGACGCCGGACGATGCTCCTGGTATGGCCCTCAAGTCAACGCGCAGTCGCCGGGCAAAGGCAAGAGAGCCTGATCAACCAGCCTAACGCCCCTGAGAGGCAGCGTTCCCCAATAGCACTGCAAATACCAGACACCCGAACAAGCTCACGATCGAGGTTGTAAGATAAACTGTGTAAATGGTCATAGCGTAGCGTAGGCTTCAGGAGA
>CAZONU010000253.1:0-7596 GCA_964581145.1 uncultured Planctomycetia bacterium | reverse complement strand
CTACAACGCGGTGGAGCGCACGCCGGGGCGGGACCTGGTCCGCGAGTTCGTCGAAGCCTGCCGGGAGTTCGGCCTCAAAATCGGCTTCTACTACTCGTTGATGGACTGGCACCACCCCGACGGGGCGCGCTGCGCGAAGAGCGCGCGGGCCCGCCGGCGCTTCCTCGACTTCACCCAGGGCTGCGTCCGCGAGCTGATGTCGGGCTACGGGAAGATTGACGTGCTCTGGTACGACGTCTCCTGGCCGCTGCGCAGCCCCGAGCTGTGGGAGAGTCACAAGATGAACCGCATGGTCCGCAGGCTGCAGCCGGGCATCATCATCAACAACCGCTCGCAGCTGCCCGAGGACTTCGGCACCCCCGAGGAGCGCATCACCGCCGCCGAGCCCGGCCGGGCCTGGGAGGCCTGCATGACCATGAACGGCTCCTGGGGCTACATGCCCAGCGGGGTCGACTGGCACTCGGTCCGCGCCATCCTCAACATGCTGGCCTGCTCGACCAGCGGCGGGGGAAATCTGCTGCTCAACATCGGCCCGGCGCCGGACGGCTCGGTGCCCAAGGAGGCCACCGAGCGCCTGGTGCCGGTGGGCAGGTGGCTGGCGGGGAACGGCGAGGCGGTATACGGAAAGGTCGACCCGACCCGCGGCCGCATGGAGCGTCACCCGCTCTCCGGCTCGGGCTTCACCTCGGCCACCTGGACGCTCAAGGGCCGCACCGCCTACTTCTGGGCGAGCCGCTGGCCGGGCGGGGACTTCGCCATCGGCGGACTGCGCACCAAAGTGAAAAAAGCTTCGTTCCTGGCCACCGGCAGGCGCATCAGGTTCAAGCAGGAGAAGGACCGCCTGATCCTTAAAGGTCTGCCATCGAGGCCCCCCGACCGCGTCGCCGGGGTGACGATCATCAAGCTGGAGTTCGCCGCCCGGCCCCGGCAGGTGCTCGGCGCCGGCTGCGTAGTGCTGTAGTGAAGGGCGTCGAGCGCTTCCGGGCGGCGCTGGCCGGCAAGCCTCTCGACCGCCTGCCGGTCGTGGAGTGGGCCCCCTGGTGGAACCAGACCCTGGAGCGCTGGCGCGGCGAGGGCCTGCCCGCCGGACTGACCGAGTATTTGGACATCCAGGAGTTCTTCGGCCTGGACCTCTGCCAGCAGATCCGCGTCTCGCCCTGCGGGCCGGGCTGTCCCCGGCCGGCGAGCCACGGCGCGCCGGTCGTCCGCGACGAGGCCGAGTACGAGCGGGTGAAGGAACACCTCTACCCCCGGCCGTGCTTCGACGCGAAAAAACTCCGCGCCTGGGCCGAGCGCCACGGGCGCGGCGAGACCGTCCTCTGGCTGACGGTGGACGGCTTCTTCTGGTTCCCGCGGCGGCTCCTGGGCATCGAGCCGCACCTCTACGCCTTCTACGACCAGCCCGAGCTGATGCAGCGCATGAATCAAGACCTGTTAGAGCACAGCCTGAAGGTGCTCGACGAAGTGTGCGATGTCGTCACGCCCGAGTTCCTGACTTTCGCGGAGGACATGTCCTACAACCACGGGCCGATGCTCTCGAAACAGCTCTTCGACGAGTTCCTGGCGCCCTACTACCGGGAGATAATCCCCGCCGTGAAGTCCAGGGGCACCGTGCCGGTACTCGACTCCGACGGGGACATCACCGAGGTGGTCTCCTGGTACCGGGACGTGGGCATCGAGGGCATCCTTCCGCTCGAGAGGATGGCCGGGGTGGACGTGGCCGCGATCCGCGCCGCGCATCCCGAGTTCATCATGATCGGCGCCTTCGACAAGACGGTCATGCACCGCGGCGAGGCGGCGCTGCGCGCGGAGTTCGAGCGCCTGCTGCCGACCATGCGCTCGGGCCGCTTCGTCCCCGCGGTCGACCACCAGACCCCGCCGGGCGTCTCCATGGACGACTACAGGCTTTTCGTCACGCTCCTGGGCGAGTACTGCGGCAAGGCGACTGAGTAGTCGTGGCCGAGCCCAAGCCCGCCGAGCCCGCCAGGCTGATCGTCGGCGCGCTCGCCGGCTTTCCAGGTGCCTGGGAGGCCGCCCGCGCGCGGCTCCTCGAGCGCTTCGGGCCGGTGGACATCGAGGCCGGCCCCTGGCCGTTCGCGTTGACCGACTACTACGCGGAGGAGATGGGCGCGGACCTCTCGCGCTGGTTCGTTTCATTTTCGCGACTCATCAGTCAGCACGAGATAGCGGAGATCAAGCACGAGACCGACAAGATTGAAGCCGGGATCGCCGCGGGGGGCTGGCCGGTCGCCCGGCCGGTCAACCTCGACCCCGGCTACGTGACCCTGGGCAAGCTGGTTCTGGCCACCACCAAGGACCACGCCCACCGCGTTGCAGTGGGGCCGGACATGTACGCGGAGGTCACCCTGGCCTACACCGCAGGGCGATTCGAGCCCCGCGAGTGGACATATCCCGATTACCGGCAGGAGAGCTATCTGGACTTTTTCGCGCGCGTCCGCGAGGCGCTGCGGGAAGCGCTGCGCTGACTACTTACCGGGTTCCCTCTACTCGACCCTGAAGTGCTTCATCAGCCCCTCGCGGGTGGGGTGCTGGCCGACGGCCTTCAGGAAGGCGTCGCGGGTGCCGGCCTCGCTGAGTATCTGCCAGAACTCACGGCGCTCCAGCGCGGCGCGGCCCTTGAGCGTGAACGAGAGAAAGGCGTCCACGGGTATCAGGTAGTCGGACTTGGTCAGGCTCTCCGGGTCCAGCTTCCGCCACTGGCCGCCGGGCGCGCGGATGCTCGGCGGGTGCACGTACTCGGCTTCCAGGCGCGCCAGGCGCACGCCGCCCACCGCCCAGAAGCGCGTCTTCTGGTCGTCGGTGTAGACCGGCACGCATATCCGCGAGTCGGGCAGCAGGTCCGGGTCGCGCCGGAAGCTCTCGATCCAATTGAGCGCGGCCTGTTTGCATGTCACCGCCTCGACCTTCTCGCCCGCAGCGAACTTGGGCGCCAGGCCGATATCCTCGCAGCTTACTAAGTAAAGCCCGTAAAAGAGCCGGCGCATGAAGCCCAGTTCGGTGCCCAGGTCGTCGTCGCGCTCGGCGAACTTGCGGGTGGGCGCGGCCCCGTATATCCACCACTCGCGTTGGCCGTAGGTGTCCTCCAGCTCGTCGCCGAATGTGGCCTTGAGCAGGTTGCCCACGAAGGCGTAGGCCCGCGCGGTGCGCAGGTAGTAGGTGGGCGCGGGCTCGACTCGCAGCCGCGGGCTGACTTTCCTGGGCGGCGCGATCGCCATCCTGCCGGCGGTCAGCTGGCGCAGGTGCGTCTCCCGCCGGCGGGTGATCATGGCCTTGAAGGACTCCAGCATCTTGAGCTTGTAGCGCGCGGTGTAGATGAGCTTGCCCTTCTCCCGGCCCTTGCCGGGCAGCAGCAGCGTCTCCAGGGCATACACTTGATACTCGTACCAGCCGGACTTCGCCGTGGGCGCGAGGTCGATTTCGCCGCTTCGTATGCGTTTAACCAGCTCCTTCATGATGTTCGCGGTGGCCGGCAGTTCCAGGCCTTCGAAGAGCTCGTTTTCTCTGCTGGTGGACGGCGGCAGGAAGCTCACCGCCGCGTGGCGCACGCCGCGCTTCTCCGCCTCGGCTTTCAAGATTTCCGGGGTGAGCTTGCCGGCGGGCAGCTCGTCGAGCGACAGGCAGACCATCGGGTTGGTCAGCTTGCGGAAGAGGCCCACGAACTTCCTGTAGTCGGCCAGCAGCTGGGGGTCGCCCCTGAGCGCCGCGGCCAGCTTCTCGGGAATTGACAGGTCGGAACCGGTGCCGAACTCCTGCGCCAGGAAGCGCTCGGTGCGGTAGAGGGTCTTGAGCTCCTCCGTCCAGGTGTAGAAGCCTATGGGCCGGGAGGCCAGCTCGTCGGCGAAGAACTTCTCGAGGGCCGAGTTGGCCGCCAGCAGTGTCCGGTCAGCTGGATCCAGCTTGACTGGTCTTGAGCGGCCGCCGGCCAGCATGAGAGCCGCTTCCAAAAGAGCCGCGGCCCCGCCGCTCTTGAACCGGGGCCTCAGGCGCTTGAGAATATCCTTGAGCCCCGCCAGCCGGCCCTTCACGCCCTTGAAGGCGGCCAGGTCCACCGCCGCGTAGAGCGCGTCGTCAAACTGCTTGCACTTATTGTCCAGGAGGTTGACGGAAGGAATCACCTCCTTGCCGCCGAAGTCCACGGCCAGCTTGTAGGTGGGGTATATCTTCTCGAGGTGGGCCTCGCCCTCCGGGCGGATGGGGCGGATGTCCAGGCGCAGCACCGCCGCGCTCTTGTTGACCTCCCGCTCGCCGAGCTTGCGCGAGTCGACCAGTTCGGGGTCGAACTCCGGCGGTTTGGCGGGCACGGGGTCGTCGACGAAGACCTCGTCGCGGGGCAGGTCAGGGTCGTGCTCGTCGGTAATAGTGTCTATCCTGACGCACATCGCCGTGATTACCGCCGCCACCAGGACCAGCGCTCCGATGATGAGAACCACCTTGCGCTTCCCGCCTTTGGCAGTCTCCGGGGCCTTTTCCGTTTCCATCGCTTCCCTCCCGTCCGATCCTGCATTCTAAGAGCTACCCCCCCGGGCTGCAAATGCCAACCCGCGCCCGGCACTGGAAAAATGTCCGGCCGCGGCTATGCTTTCCGCTTTCCGAGACGGCCGGGAGGGGGCTCCGGGGTTCGAGATGGACGAGAGCGCCAGGGACAGGCTGAAGGAGGTCCTGGACGGCGCGGCGGCGCTGATCTTCGGGCTGGACGGCGTGCTGGTCTCCACCGACCGGCTCAAGTACGAGAGCTACCTGCGGGCGGTGGACCCCCTGGGCGCGGAGCTCTCCTTCGAGTTCTACCGGACGCTGATCGGCCGGTCGCGGCTGGAGACCTGCAAGGCCATCATCGAGCACTGCGGGCTGGACATCGAACCCCAGGAACTGGCCGACCTCCGCGAGGCCGAGCGCCCCGCGGTCTTCGCCGAGTTCGGCATGGACGTCATCGGGCCGGCCCGGAAGCTCCTGGCCGTGCTCCCCGCCGGGAAGTACAAGCTGGGGCTGGTTTCCAGCTCCACCCGCGACCGGGTGGAGGCCGGCCTGGAGGCCCTGGACTTCGACTTCGACTCGGTGGTCTCCATCGAGGGCCTGCAGGCCAAGCCCGAGCCGGACCTCTACATCAAGTGCCTCCAGGAGTTGGGCGTTGCCGCGGCCGACGCGGCGGCCTTCGACGACGCGGAGAACGGGGTCCTGGCCGCCCGCGCCGCCGGCTGCCGGCCGGTGGCCGTGCCCACCGAGGCCACCGGAGGCCAGGACTTCTCCGCGGCGGCCGTGGTCATCGACTCGCTCTGGGCGGCGGGGGAGTTCCTGGTCTAGAGAATCACCATCCGCAGATTTCACAGATGTCGCAGATTAGGATTTGGAACGCGGCGGGCGCCTCCCGGTCAATCTCGCGCAGGCTATCCGCGGCCTGAGTCAATCTGTAATCTGCGCAATCTGCGGTTCGCCCCTCGTGTCTCGGCGGTTACTTAGAGCGGCAGCCTGACCGGCGCGCCGCCCTCCCTGGCTGACTTGTATATGGCGCAGATTATCTCCACGCTCTTGCGGCCCTCGGCGCCGTCGACCAGCGGCGTCCCGCCGTCCAGTGCCGCCGCGAAGTCCTCGAACTGCCTCTGGTGGCCGGTGAAGCTTATCGCCTTGGGGTCGCTCTGCCCCCCGGAGGCCTCCCCGGCGGCGAACTTCTCGCGGACTTCATCGTCTCCGGCCTGGGCCTCGGCGAACTCCCACTGCTTGAGGCTGTTCTGTTCGAGGATCATCGAGCCCTTTGTCCCGCAGACCTCCAGGCGCTTCAGCTGTCCCGGGTAGGCGGCGGTCGAGCCCTCGATGACCCCCAGCGCGCCGCTGGTGAACCTGAGCACCGCCGCGGCGGCGTCCTCCACCTCGATGCGCTGGTGGGCCAGGCAGTCGGTCCGCGCGGTGACCGACTCCACCGGCCCCATGAACCATTGTAACAGGTCAATCGCGTGGATGGACTGGTTCATCAGCGCCCCGCCGCCGTCCAGCTCCCGGGTGCCCCGCCAGGCGCCGGAGTCGTAATACTCCTGGGTGCGCCACCACTTGATGTAGGCGCTGCCCAGGGTCAGGCGCCCGAAGCGGCCGGAGTCGATGGTCCGCTTGACCAGCATGGACGCGTCCGCGAAGCGGGAGGGGAAGACCGCGGCCAGCTTGACGCCCGCCTCCCGGCAGGCGGCGATGATCCCGTCGCAGCGCTGGGGGGTGACCTCCAGGGGCTTCTCGACGACCACGTGCTTGCCGGCCGCGGCGGCCTGCCTGGCCGGCTCCAGGTGCAGGCCCGAGGGATTGCAGACCGTCACCACCCGGAGGTCGGGGTCGGCCAGGAAGGCCCCCATGTCCGCGTAGGGCCGGCCGCCGTGCTCCGCGCAGAAATTCCCGGCCTTGGCCTCCTCGCGCGAACAGGCCGCGACCAGCTTCCCGCCGGCCATGGCCGCGATGGCCTTGGCGTGGAACTCGGCGATCATGCCCAGGCCGACGATCCCGAAGCCGTACTCGGACATGGAGCTCTCCTTTCGGTCTGCGTGTCTTGAGCCCGGAGGATAGCGGGCGGGCCCGGTTTTCGCAAGCGCCGCGGAGCGGGGCGGCTACTTCCAGAGCCCGTGGTTCGCGCGCAGCCAGTCGGCCAGCTCTTCCTTCCCGGCGTCGCGGGGAGCGCCCGGGAAGCGCTCCCGGAAGCGCTTCTCGAAGGCCCCGGGGGTCAGCGCGGTGAACTTCATGACCTGCTCATCTGAGGCGCGCAGGAACTCGAAGGAGCGTTTCTTCCCGGCGAGAAGGCGGCCGCGGACCAGGTGGAGCGTTTCGCCGTCGTACCACTGCAATACGTCGCCGAGCAGCTTGCAGCCGACGGCCAGGTGCCGGCCGTAGAGCCCCATGTCCAGCAGGGCGACCAGGCGCTCGGAGGGTTCCACTTTCGTGCCGCGCGCGGGCCGTTACTTGGCGGCGGTCTTGGTGCGCTGCCGGCGGTTCTCGGCCAGGAAGGCCTCGGGATCGGCCACCAGGCCGGACTTCTCGCGGTGCTCGCGGCTCTTCTGCTCGACGAACTCGCGGATGCGCCGACGGTCGCGCAGCTTGGCGTTGACGAAGCGCACGCCCAGCTGGAAGCGGCCGCCATGGCCGCGGTCGGCGATGCGCACCAGCTCGCACTCGCCCTGGAGGTCGGCCAGCTCGGGCACGTCCAGCACGTTGACGTGGATGCTGAATACTTTGAGAGGCAGCATCATCATCCCGGTGCGGATGTCGGAGAGCAGCGCGCCGCCGATGCTCAGGTTGGTGATCATGGCCTCGCCCTCGTCGAAGGTCGAGCCGTCCTCGTTGCGCAGCTCGATCTTGGCGGCGGCGTCGATGGCCACGCGGCCGTACTCGCGCTTGAAGGGCCGGCGGATGGCCGTGAAGTCGTAGCCCAGCCGCTCGGCGGTCCGGAAGATCAGCTCCCGGGTCTTCTCGCTGGCCGAGTAGCGCGGGTCGCGGTTGAGCACCTTGGTCACCGTGCTGCGGTCGATGCCCAGGTACTCCGCAATATCCTTTTGACTGACAGCCATCGGTCTCTCCTCCAGTTCTTCAGTCCTTGCGTTTCTGCCT
>CAZONU010000252.1:0-7597 GCA_964581145.1 uncultured Planctomycetia bacterium | reverse complement strand
TAGGGCCCTGTATTTTGCAAAGAAGTCTCCCGCCTCGCAGACCGGCCCGACCACGTCGGCGATGCACAGGGTGGCGCCCGCCACCGAGCCGCCCCGCGAGGGCGGCAGGAGATGGCTCTGGGCCGGCCATATCTCGTGAAAGGCGTCGTACATCGCCGGCCGCACCAGGTCGTTCATGCCCGCGTCCACGATGTAGTAGCGCTTGCCGGGGGTGTCCTTGACGTAAAGCAGGCGGGCCAGCAGCACCCCGGCGTTGGCCACGATGAACCGCCCCGGCTCCAGGATCAGCCGGCAGCCGGCGTCGGCGGCCCGGGGTACGATGGCCGCGGCGAACTCCTCGGCGCCGGCGGCCTCGTCCTCGGCCCTGTAAAAGGCCCCGAAGCCCCCGCCGGTGTCCAGGTAGGTGAGCGGCGCGCCCTCCGAGCGGTTGGCCTTGACGAAGGCCACGGCCCGGTCCAGCGCGGTGACGTAGGGGGCCGGGCTGGTTATCTGGCTGCCGATGTGCACGTGGACGCCGTCGAAGACCACCTCCGGCCACTTGCCGGCATCGGCCAGGATCCTCGAGGCCGCCCGGGGCGGCAGGCCGAACTTGGTCTCCTTGTGCCCGGTGGAGATCTTCTTGTGCCCGCCGGCGGCCACGTCGGGGTTGAGGCGCAGGGCCACGCGGGCCTGCTTGCCGGCGCGCCCGGCGGCGGCTTCGATGGCGTCCAGCTCCGGTGCCGACTCGCAGTTGAAGAGCATGATGCCGGCGGCCAGCGCCTCGTCGAGCTCCCTGTCGGTCTTGCCCACCCCGGCATAGACCACCTTGGAGGCGTCCCCGCCGGCCTTCAGGACGCGAAAGAGTTCGCCGCCGGAGACCACGTCGAAGCCGGCGCCCTGGCTCCCCAGCGCTCTGAGCACCGACAGGTTGGCGTTGCTCTTCACCGAGTAGCAGATCACCGGGTCGGCCTCGGCGAAGGCGCTCTTGATCTTGGCGAAGTGGTCGACCATGGTGGCCCGGCTGTAGACGTAGAGCGGGGTGCCGTGCTTCCCGGCCAGCTCGGCGGCGGCCACCTCCTCGCAGAAGAGCTTGCCCTCGCGGTAGCAGAAGAAATCCATGAACTTCCCTCTCTGCTCGGGTCCCCGGCCTACGGGGCCAGCAGGCCCTCCACCGCGGCGCGCTCCTCGACGAGCTCCGCGCCGGTGGCGGCGAGTTTTTCCTTATCGAAGTCCGAGAGCTCCAGCCCCTCGACGACGCTGATCTCGCCGCCGGAGACAGTGACCGGGTAGCTGAAGATCACCCCTTCCGGCGAGCCGTAGGCCCCCGTCGAGGGGACCGCCATGCTGGCCCAGTCGCCCTCGGGGGTGCCGGCGTGCCACAGGCGAACGTGGTCGGCCGCGGCGGCCGCGGCGCTGGCCGCGCTGGACTGCCCCCGCGCCGCGATTATCGCCGCGCCGCGCTTCTGGACGGCGGGGATGAAGCCCTCCCTTATCCAGGCGTCGTCGCCGATCACCTCCGGCGCCGGCCGGCCGCATATTTCGGCGTGATAAGCGTCGGGGTACTGGGTGCCCGAGTGATTGCCCCAGACGGTGACCTTCCTGACCTCGGAGACCGGGACGCCGGCCCTGGCGGCGAGCTGGGCGCTGGCGCGGTTCTGGTCCAGCATGGTCATGGCCGCGAAGCGCTGGGGCGCGATGTAGGGCGCGTTCTTCATAGCGATCAGGCAGTTGGTGTTGGCCGGGTTGCCGACCACCAGCACACGCACGTCCTTCGCCGCGCGGTGGTTGAGCGCCCGGCCCTGCCCCGTGAAGATCGGCCCGTTGGCCGCGAGGAGGTCCTTGCGCTCCATGCCCCTGCCCCGCGGGCGGGCCCCGACCAGCAGCGCCCAGTTGGCGCCGTCAAACGCAATGTTGGGATCGTCGGTCAGCTCCAGGCCGTTCAAGAGCCCGAAGGCGCAGTCGGACAGCTCCATGGCCACCCCCTCCAGCGCCTTCATCGCCGGGGGGATTTCCAGCAGCTGCAGCCTCACCGGCTGCCCGGGCCCGAAGAGCGCGCCGCTGGCGATGCGGAAAAGCAGCGCGTAGCCGATGTTCCCGGCCGCGCCGGTCACCGCCACGCGCACGGGGTCCGTCACGGCCTCTCTCCTTGCAGGCGCAGCTTTCCGACCAGCTCGCCGACGCTCGCGGCCCCCAGCGCCGCGCCGCGCTCGGCGATCTCCGCGGGCAGCCGGGGGGCCCAGTCGGGCCGGACGAAGTTCATGGTCCCGACGGAGACGGCGCAAGCCCCCGCCAGGATGAACTTCACCGCGTCCTCGGCGTCCGCGATGCCGCCGACGCCGATGATCGGCGCCCCGGTGGCCCGCCAGACCTGGTGGACCATGTGCAGGGCCACCGGGCGGACCGCCGGTCCGGAGAGGCCGCCGGTGACGTTGGCCAGCACCGGGCGGCGCCTGTCGACGTCCACCTCCATGCCCAGCAGCGTGTTGATGAGGGTCAGCGCATCGGCGCCGCCGTCCAGCGCCGCCCGGGCGGCGGCGACGATGTCGGTCACGTTGGGGGTGAGCTTGACCCACAGGGGCAGCTTTGTCGCCTGCCTCACGGCGGCGACCAGCTCGCGGAGCTTGTCGGGATCGGTCCCGAAGGCCAGGCCGCCCGCGCCCACGTTGGGGCAGGAGACGTTCATCTCCAGCGCGGCGATGCCCGGCGCACCGGAGAGCTTCTCGGCCAGCTGGACGTACTCCTCGACCCGGTAGCCGGCGATGTTGGCCACCAGCGGGACCTCCACGATCCGGCGGACCTGCTCCAGGTAGGTGGCCAGAAAAGCGTCGACCCCGGGGTTCTCCAGGCCGATGGCGTTGAGCATCCCCGCGGGCGTCTCGGCGACGCGCGGCGAGGGGTTGCCGGCGCGCGGCTCGACGGTCAGGCTCTTCAGCACCACCGCGCCGAGGTCGCCCACCTCGGCGATGCGGGCCATCTCCATCCCGAAGCCGTAGGTGCCGCTGGCCACCGTGACCGGGTTGGCCAGCGCCAGGCCGCCGACGTTCACGGAGAGGTCGAAGGGCTTACTGCCCACCGGCGCTCTCCTCCGCGGGCTTCCCGTCGGGCCGCCTGCCCCTCATGCGCAGGAGCGCCAGGAGGTACATGGCGATGCCGACGGTCAGCCAGGCGTCGGCCAGGTTGAAGGTCGGCCAGCGCGAGGCGCCCAGTCCGAAGTCCAGGAAGTCGCGGACCGCGTCGTAGCGCACCCGGTCGTAGAGGTTGCCCAGCGCCCCGGCGAAGACCAGCCCCAGCGCCAGGGTGTAGAGCAGGCCCCGGCCGCGGGCCTCCTTGGGGGGGAGCAGGTACATGTAGAGGACTATGGCGCTCATCAGCACGGTGAAGATTATCAGCGCGGTGTTGCTGCCCCCGCCGTCCGAGCCCAGGCCGAAGAAGGTCCCCTTGTTGAGCGCGGCCCGCAGCGAGAAGAAGCTGCCCAGCACCCGGCGGGGCCCGGCGCCCTCCTGCCCCGGCCAGCCCAGCCAGGCGAAGACCGCGTACTTCGAGGCCAGGTCCAGCGCCGCGCCGGCGGCCGCCGCCGACCAGAAGAGGACGTGGCGCTTCCACTTCTCATCTGCCATCGGGGGATAAGGATAGCGCCGCCGGGCGGTTAGTCAAACGCAGGAGGCGGGCCGGTCACCTGCAAGACGCCCCGCCCGGGGCGGTGTTCTCCCCGTTCGTGCGGGGCTCGCCCCAGGACTCCCACCTGTGCTCCTTGCTGCGTTCGTCGACGTTGCTCTCGCTCCAGTTCGCCCAGCCCAGCTTCTTCCGCCATTGAGTTCGGTTCTCTTCCAGGCCGGAAGTGCTGTCCCTGCCGTAGGCGAGCTCGTTCAGAAAGGCGATCACCTCGTTTCTGGTCCCGCCGATGAGGTTGGCCGCGCCGGGTCCGCCGGGGTTGCCCTCCAATTCCCAGTGGTAACGGTGCAGCAGCGTGTCGACGAGCACTATTTTCCCGCCGTAACCCTTGGCGCGAGGATACTCCCTGGCGAACTCTCGGAGGAACGGCTCCAGGCCTCCGGCCAGAAGGCGCTTCTTGTGGTAGGATCTGAAATACTCCATCCAGGGCAGCCGCCATTCGCAGCCCCCGCATTCCAGCATTTCCTTCTCCGCGTCTTTCCGCAGCTTAGGCTTGCTGCGGAGAATAACCTCCCCGCAGTTCGGGCACTTGACCCGCCCCCGGTGGGCTTCGGTCACCGTGAGTATGTCCTCGATGCGCACCAGCAGGCCATAGCCGACCTCGTCCAGGAGACCCTCGTCTCGCACGCCTCTGGCGTCTGCGCGGTAGAGTCGCGCTATCTCGTGCCGGGACACCCGCGGGGCCCATCGAGGTCGCTCGGAAGGCTGCCGCTTCAACTCCGAAATTCCCTATCTGCGGCCTTCAGAACTCGATAACGTCTTCCAGGCGGCTGAGGCCCACCACCCGGGCCAGGCGCACCTCGGCCTTCTTGCGGTTGGGCCTGACCCCCAGCCGCTTGGCCTCGATCACGTACTTCTCCCGGCCGGTCGCCGAGTCCCCCAGGTTGTGGACGTCGACCTCCTTCAGGGTCAGGAGCTCCTCACTGAGGGCGGCCAGCCTGCCGAGGTAGACCACCGGGCCGTCGGTGTCCACCACCACGACCTGGCCGACGAGCTCCCCGTAGTCTCCGCTCACTCTTCCTCTCCCAGCAGGAACCCCTCCAGGCACTCGGCTAGGGGGCCCAGCTCCCCCGGCTCCAGCGGCTGCCAGAAGGGCCCGATGTGCATGCAGCGTATGCTCGCGCCGAAGCGCCCGGCGGCTTTCTCCACCTCGGGCAGGGGCGTCTTGCGCGGCGAAACCTGCACGATCAGCGCCGCCGGCCCGCTCTCGATTTTCTCGCCCCCGGCCAGATCGAAGGCTTCCAGCTCCTCGATGAACTTCGCGGAGACCGGCAGACCGTCGAGATCCTCGGCGGCGCCCTCGGGCAGCGGGGCTGCCTCGATCTCGGCCGCCGCGCCGCCGGCCGCGGCCATCTCCTTCCTGACCATGCTGCGCCGGAGCTGCCGCCGGCCGCGCTCCTGCCTGAGCCAGTTCGCGCCGCCCGTGACCGGGGCCACCGCGGCCGCGCGGCTTGCGCCCAGCTTCGCGGCGAGCTCCAGCGCCAGCGAGCCGCCCACGCGGACCCCCAGGAGCGCGGCCGGCGCATCGGGGACCAGCGCCTTGAGCTCGGCGGCGGCGGCGGCGGCGTCTCTCTTCATGGTAGAGAGGCTGGCATCCGCCGACTCGCCGGCGGAGTCGCCGGTGCCATAGTAATCGAAGCGCAGGACGGCGGCCCCCGCGCCGGCCAGCCGGCGGGCCAGGCGCGCGAAGGTCCCGTAGGCCGCGCGCTTCTCGTCGCCGCAGGGCGCCAGCATCAGCACCGCCGCGCGGGCCGCGCCCTCCGGGCGGTGCAGCACCCGGAAGAGTCCGCCCGCCCCCGTCGAGATGTAGCCCGGCTCTTCCAACTTCTACCCGTTCTTGGAGGTCACTATCTCGGCGATGCTCCGCGCGGTGCTGAACCTCTCCACCGCGAAGTCCTCGTCGGCGAAGCTGACCCCGAAAGTCTCTTCCAGGCCCACGACCACCTCGAAGATGCGCACCGAGTCGATGCCGAACTTCTCGATGAGGTTCTCGTCGTCGCCGATGTCCTCGGGCTTCACGTCGAGGAAGAGCCGCTCCACCAGGAGCTGCTTGACCTGGGGCAGGACCTCGCTAGGCTCGGCCATGGGACTCCTCCTGACTGTGCCGCCCGCCCGGCGGCGCCCGGCGGGGCCTTTCCCGAATCTAGCCGCGGGGGCGCCCCGCGTCAAGCCCGCCGCGCCGGGGCCGCCGATGTGGCCGTGCGCCCGCGGGGCGGGCGGTGCTGGCTCTTGACAGGCCTCCGGCCGGCGGGTATGCTGCCGGCTCTGGGTGGAGGGCGTCGGCCCCAGCGCTTTTGTGAGAAAGAGGAGAGCATGGCCAAGTCCAAGAAGAGCACCCGCAAGGCCAAGGACAGCAAACGGGCCTCGACGCGGAAATCGAAGCGCGAGTCGAAGCGCGAGTCGAAGCGGGCCAGCGGCAAGACCTCCAAGCGCAAGCCCCGCCGCATGCAGAGCGAGGCCCGGCGCATGTCCTTCCAGGTGGCCGAGAAGAGCGGCGAGTTCTTCGACCGCCTGCGGGCCCACTACCGCGAGTGCCGGCGCAAGGACGTGGACATCAACGCCAGGGTGGAGCTCTACCTGGCCGACGGGACCTTCTTCGACAAGGGCACCGCGCGGGTGGCCAACGTCTCCGCCTCCGGGGCGCTCCTGACCGACGTGGTCATCAAGGGCGAGAGCTTCCCCACCGGGCCCTTCCACCTGCACGTCACCCTGCGCGGCGGGGACTATGAGGGCGTGAGCATCAAGTGCAAGCCGGTGCGCTTCGTGCCCGAGCGCAGCGGCGTGGGCGTGCGCCTGGACGATATCTTCGTCTCGGTGGGAGGCCGGGACAAGTAGCGCCCCCTGCCGCCGCCTCCGCCGGCCGCGGCGGGAATAGCACCTCCTCCCGGAGCGTTCAACCACTCGGAGATACCGACTCGGAAGGGGAACCGCATGCGGGCCATCGTCGACGCCGAGGCTTGCACCGCCTGCGGCCTGTGCGCGGAGACCTGCCCGCAGGTCTTCAGGATGGGCGAGGAGGTCGCCGAGGTCATCGCCGACCCGGTGCCCGCCGGGAGCGGGGCCGCGGCCCGGGAGGCCGCCGAGGGCTGCCCGGTGAACGCCATAACCATAGAGGAGTAGCTGGCTCTCAACTTTGCCGGAGAGGAACGCCATGCAGAAGTACGAGTGCACCGCCTGCGGTTACATCTACGACCCCCAGAAGGGCGACCCGGAAAGCGGCGTCGGGCCGGGCACCGCTTTCCAGGGCCTGCCCGACGACTGGGTCTGCCCGGTGTGCGGCGCGGACAAGAGCCAGTTCGTGCCGGTGGACTGACCCCCGCGCAATGCTTTCGGACCTTCCCGAGTTCCCGGAGTTCCGGCCGCTGCGGCTGGAGGACCGCGACTTCGTGGAGCGCGGCTTCATCGGGCTGGGCCGGGAGTGCTCGGAATTCACCTTCGCGGCCTACTACCTCTTTCGCTGCCCGGCGCGCCCGGCGCTCAGCCGCCTGGGGGAGGCGCTCTTCTTCCGCGAGCGCTGCCGCGCGGGGGGCTGGTGCCTGCTGCCGCCCATGTACACCGATCGCCCCGCCGAGGCCGCCGAGCGGGCCCTGCGGCACCTCGCCGAGCTGGGCGAGGACGCCTGGCACCTGGCCAGCATCACCGGGCGCATGTGGCGGGAGGTCTACGAGCCGGCCGGCGTCTTCACCCGCATGGCCGACCGCGACAACTTCGACTACGTCTACGAGCGCGCGGCGCTGGCCGAGCTGCGCGGCAACAAGTACCACTCCCAGAAGAACCAGATCAACCGCTTCAACCGGGGCCACTCCTGGGAGTACCGCCGGCTGACCCCGGACCTGGCGCCCGGCGCCCGCGACCTGGCCGACCGCTGGTGCGCGGAGCGCTGCGAGCTGGCCGGGCCGATGAGCTTCGACGAGGCCCGGGCCCTCAAGGAGGGCCTGGGCATGGC
>CAZONU010000251.1:6094-7613 GCA_964581145.1 uncultured Planctomycetia bacterium | reverse complement strand
CGGATGAGGTCCACCTGGTCGGGGAAGGTGTCCAGGATGCGGTCCAGGGTCTGCTTGGCGTCGTTGGTGTGCAGGGTGCTGAAGACCAGGTGGCCGGTCTCCGCGGCGGTGACCGCGAAGCGCATGGTGTCCTTGTCGCGCATCTCGCCGATGAGGATGACGTCCGGGTCCTGGCGCAGGACCGCGCGCAGCGCGGCGTGCAGCTCGCGGGTGTCGATGCCCAGCTCGCGCTGGTTGATGGTGGCCAGCTGGTCGGTGTAGACGAACTCGATGGGGTCCTCCACGGTGACGATGTGCTCCGCGCGGGTCTGGTTGATGTGCTCCATCATGCAGGCCAGGGTGGTGCTCTTGCCGCAGCCGGTGGGGCCGGTGACCAGGATCAGCCCGTTGGGCTTGTCGCTCAGCGCCTTGAGCACCGCGGGCAGGCCCAGGCTGTCGATGGTGGGCACCTCGATGGGCACCAGGCGGAAGACCGCGCCGATCTGCCCCCTCTGCACGAAGACGTTGACCCGGAAGCGGGCCAGCCCGGGCACCTCGTAGGAGAAGTCGGCCTCCAGGCGCTCCTCGAACTTCTTGCGGACCGAGGGGGCCATCAGCGCGAAGACCGTCTCCTGCATGGTCTGGCCGGTGATCTCCTCGTAGCCGGTGGGCCCCAGCACCCCGGCGATGCGGAAGAGCGGCGGCCGGCCCACCTTGAGGTGCAGGTCCGAGCCGTTCTTCTCGCCCAGTTCGGAGAGGAGCCTGTCGAGTTCGAGCACAGCCATGACCTGTCTCCCATCGCGTACGGGCCGCGCAGAGATTTCTGCTTCCCCGGGGAGATATCTTAGCGCCGGGCAGGGGGCCTCGCAAGGGGCGAAGGGAAAGGGGGAGCCGGGCGCGCGCTCAGAACTTGACGGTGAGTTCCACGAACTCGTCCCCCTCGGGGGTGTTGCGCAGCACCTTGACCTTGGCCTCGGCGCCGGGCTTGAGCCCGACCAGCACCCGGTAGATGTCGACCATGTCGGTTATCATCCGCCCGTTCATCTCCACGATGAGGTCGCCCTTCCTGATGCCGGCCTTCGCGGCGGGCGTGCCCGCGATGACCTGGGCCACCGTGCCGGTCTTCTTGGGGTCGGGCTTGATGCCCAGGCGCACCCCCGGCGTCGCGGTGGCCGGCGCGGCCCCGCGGCGGCCAGCAGTGCGGCCAGGAATGGCTGATCGCCCCTGCGCAGCGTCTAGCGCCGCTTGCCGCGGCCTCTGGCGGCCTTGCGCTTGCGCCTGGCCTTGGGCCGGGCCCTGCTGCGGGGCCGGCCGGAGGGGCTGCGGCGGCTCTTGAGGCGCCGCTTGGGCTTGCGCTTCCTGGCCTTGGGCTTGGGCCGGGCCTTCCTCCGCTTGGCGGTCTTCCTGGGCTTGGGCTTCCTCTTGATCTTCCCCGTCTTCCGGGTCTTCTTGGCTTTCTTGGGCTTAGCCTTCCCGGTCTTTTTTCCGGAGGGTTTCTTTTTCTTTCTGGACTTGGGCTGGGTCTTGACCTGCTTGGAGG
>CAZONU010000251.1:0-6084 GCA_964581145.1 uncultured Planctomycetia bacterium | reverse complement strand
GCGGCGGTCGGCGATCTCCAGGGTGCTGTGCACGTTGCGGACCGGGACGCTGACCGTCGCCGAGGGCACCCCCCGGCGCACGGTGCTGATGTTGGTGGCGTCGGTGGTCCCGAAGCTGGAGACCTCGTGCTGGAGCTTGATGCCGCACTTCTCGGCCACGCTGAGGATGACGCGGTTGAGCCGGGCGTCGGCGATGAAGCTCTCGTCCATGTGCAGCAGGCAGGGCCCCTTGCCCAGGGAGATGCTGGTGCTCTTGGTCTCGGTGCCCTCGGCGAGGTCCACCGCGGGGGTGACGTCGACCACGATGGCCCAGCGCGGGCGGATGGCGAAGGCGCTGGTCTTGGCGCCGTACAGACCGATCTCCTCCTGGACGGTGAAGGTGAAGTAGGTGTCCTGGCCGGCCTTGCGCAGGTGGCGGGCCACCTCGATGAGCACGTAGCAGCCCACCCGGTTGTCGAGGGCCTTGCCGCTGATCATGTCCCCGTGGACCAGCCAGTTGGTCTGCTTGTTGGGCTCCAGGAAGGAGCCCACGGTGACCCCCCGGCGGGCCAGCTCCTCCTTGTTGAGACCGGTGTCGACCATCAACTCCTCGATGGCGGGCAGTTCCTCGACGTCGTAGCCGCAGCTTATCTCCCGGGTGGTGATCAGCCCGTGGACCTCTTCCCTGGCGCCCTCCACGGTGACCCGCGTGCCGATCATGGCCACGGGGTTGACCCCCCCGACCGCGGCGCAGAGCAGCAGGCCGTTTGACGTGATCTCCCGGACCATCAGGCCGATCTCGTCCATGTGCGCGCTGAGCATGAAGCGGGGGCCCTTGCCCTTCTCGTGGGCCACCAGGTTGCCGGACGAGTCGGTCCAGACCTCGTCGACCAGGGGGGCGATTTCCTTACTGATAACCTCGCGGATCTGGCCCTCGTTGCCGCTGACTCCGTGGGCGTTGATGAGTCTCTCCAACAGCTCCATTGCTGTCCCCCCGCGGACCGAATCCCGGCCGGGGGGCATTTTACCCGCGAGGGGCGGGCGGGGCAAGCGGCGGCGCGCCCCGGCCCTTGCGCGGCCCGCGCGGTCGCGCTATACTCCGCGCGGTTGGAGGGCGGGCCTTATGGACATACCCGGCCTGGAGTTCGGCTGGACCCCGGAGCGCGACGTGGCTATTCTGCGCATCGCCGGCAGGATCAACCGCGAAGACCTCCCCATCTGGTCGAGGAGGCCGGCAACCGGCTGGTGGCCGGGGGCACGAAGCGCTTCGTGGTGGATTTCTCCGAGGCCGAGGGGGTCAGCAGCATGGGGCTGGGGCTGCTGCTCTACTATCAGAACGTGCTCTCGGGCAGGGGCGGGGGGCTGGTGCTGGCCGCGCCCAGCGCGCCGGTGCTGCGGGCGCTGACCGACGCCAACCTCGAACGGGTCATGGCCATTTACGGGACCGTGGACCAGGCCGTGGCGGCCGTCCGGGATATTAAAGCGCGGCGGGCCGGTCAGTGAATCGTCTCTTGCCCGGCCTCCGGCCGGCGCGAACGGGTGTCTGCCAGGCGCGCGCTTCCTGGAGGAGCGCTGTCAGGCAGGAAAGTTACCCTCCCGCCGGAAACGGACCCTTGAGGGGTGCGGTTACGGGCGTCCCCGGGAAAATCCATGCTGACCTCCGGACTCAGGGGTCCCCGCTCTTGCGTTCGAGCGGCTTGACGAACCGCAGGGCGGGCAGCTGCTCGCCTTTGAATTCGGAAAAGGTCTTGCACGCCCCTCGAAATCCCAGCTTGCGGTAAAAACCCTGAGTGTTCTCCGGTATGACCGTGTCGATGTAGAGCGTCTCCGTTTCCGGCCAGTTCTCGGCCAGCCAGCGCTCGGCGGCCCCCAGGCACCAGGAGCCCAGGCCCCGGCCGCGGCGCCGGTGCTCCAGGTAGACCATGGGCATCTCGGCGGTCACGGCGTCGGCGCGCCTGAGCGCCAGGAAGCCGGCCGGCGCGTCCGCCTCCTCCACAATGAAGAGCTCCAGCTCGCCGGCCATGCGCAGGTAGTCGGCGGGCAGGTAGGCGTTGACGCATGCCGCGGCCGCTTCCGGTCCGAGCTCGTCGATGAAGTCGACAATGAACGCGCGGCTGCGCACCCGGAAGCAGAACTCCGCGTCCTCGGGGCGGAACTTTCGCATCCGGAGCGCCGGCTTGCCCATTTCGCGCAGCCCTCGACTGTTTCCATCTGGCCGGAGCAAGCATATTCGCGGAACCGCCCCAAGTCAACGGCCGGGGTGCAGTTCCGAAATTTTACCCGCCGTGGCGGGCCGGAATCGAATTGACAGTGGGTGTCATCGAAATAATCTCGCCCCTTGACCCCGGGCCGATAGGCCGGTATGCTTTGGGTGGAGGTATGAGGTGACCGAGGAGCAGCCCGTCGAGAACCGGCTTCGCCAAGGCTACGCCGGTCAAGAGAAGCGCTCCAAGCGCATGTATGTGCTGTGGGGTGCAGCGCTGGCGCTGCTGCTTGCTCTCGGCCTCTTCTCCTGGCTGGCGGCCGTGCCATTCCTGGAGGTGCGCTCCGTCCTGGCCAGGCGCGCCGGGAGCCCTTCGCCGCAGGAGTACGTCCGGAAGCTCGGCGGCCGGCGCCAGGCGCTGGGCAAGCTCAAGCTCTACCTGGCCGCGCCCCGCTGGGCCGCGCCCGACCGCGGCCCCGCCGTGCTGCTGCTGGCCTACTGCGGGCCGGGGGCCGCGCCGGTCCTCATCGAGCTCTTTGCCGCGGTCGACGACGACGAACTGAGAAGCGAATGGCTGGAGACCAGCGAGGACGCGCATGCGGCCATGCTGAGCATGGGCGCTGGTGATAAGATCGAGGAGGCCTATGCCGTGCTGATGGCGTTCGGCTACATGAACGCCGAGGCGGTGCCGGCGCTCACCCGCGCGCTGGGGGACCGGCGGCTGAGCGTCAGGTACTGGTCCACGCTGGCGCTGGCCCGCATCGGACCAAACGCGCGGCCCGCGGCGGAGGCGGTGACGCGCAACCTCGGCGACGAGGAGGTCATCGTCCGCCGGGCCTCGGCCTACGCGCTGGGCGCGATCAACCCGCCGGAGGAAGCCGTGGAGGCCCTGAAGCAGGCCCTGAAGGACCCCAATCCTACGGTGCGAGGCGCCGCCGCCATGTGGCTGGAAGGGGTTCCCGACCGCTTGGCGGTCCCCCCGCTGCTGGCCGCCCTGAAGGACGCGGACGGCCGCGTGCGCTACATCGCCGCGCGCACACTGGGAGGCACCAGGGATCCGCGGGCGCTGGCGCCCCTGGTCGCCGCGCTGGGGGACAAGGATTCCTCCGTCCGCCAAGCCGCCGCCCAAGCGTTGAAGAAAATCCGCGCCGCCAAAGAGAAGAAGTAAGAGGCCAGCGTCCTTGAGCGCGTCCGCTGCATGGCTACAATAATGTCCAGTCAGGAGCATTGAAGAGGGGAGGGGCCATGCCGCGCAGACTTCTTCTTTCCATGTTCGTCCTGGGAGTCCTCTCCGCCGCCGCCGCGCGCGCGGGGGGAGCCGAGCCCAGGGTCGAGCCGGTCCTCGCGCCCAATCCGACTGTGTTAAGAACTCTGGCCGCGCTGGGCGAGAACTCCAGTTGCGTCCTCGGCGACCCCAAGGTGATCCACAAGGGCCTGGGCGACTTCGCCAAAGGCTGGCACCGCATGAAAACCACCGGCCCTGGCGGCCGCGACTTCACCATCAAGATGGCCTGGATGCCCGACCGCAAGCGGGCCTTCTTCTGCGGGGCGAACCACGGCTCCCCGCACCGCTTCAACGACGCCTGGGAGTACGACCTAGCCAGTAACACCTGGGTGCTGCTCTACGTCCCGGACTACAACGACCGCGGCAAGGTCGGCGAGTACGACAAGAAGACTTTAGTGTTGAAGGACGGCTGGCTGCGGACAAAGAAGGGCGGGCCGGCGCACCCCGCGCACACCTGGTGGGGCCTGACCTACGATCCTAAGATCAAGGCGGCGCTGTGGTTCTGTGCCTGGCCGGGCTACCGCCTGGATGCCAAGCTCAAGGCCATCGGCAAGACCAGGGCGGACCTCTACAAGGGCCCGCCGATGTGGGCCTTTTACCCCTACGAGAAGAAGTGGGAGCCGCTGCCCAGCGCCAAGCCCTGGCCGCGAAGCAAGTTCGGCGCCTCGCTGGAGCACGTCCCGGCGCTGGGCGGTTCGCTCTGGCAGTACGGGTCGGAGTCCTGGCTGTTTGACGCGTCGAAGAAGTCCTGGAAGCGCTTCGGGGGCAAGGCCTCGCTGCCCATCGAGACGCTGGTCTGCTACGATCCTACGCGGGAAATGATGATCGCCCACCGGGGACCGCGCAAGAAGGACCCGCCGCGCACCTGGCACTGCTCGCTGGCCCGCGGCGCGCCGGCCGGCTGGGAACAAGTCGTTGAGAAGGCCGGGCTGCCCAACGGCCACGACGCCCGCTCGTTCATGTACTTCGACCCGGCCGGCAGGGTCGCGCTGCTCTACGAGCGCTCGGCCAAGACCATCTGGTCGTACGATCCCGACAAAAAGAAATGGACCAGGCTGGCCCCCAGGGGCCCCGCGCCGCCTTTCGGCGCCAAGGAGCGGGTGGTCGCCTACCTGGACCCGGCGCGCAACGTCTTCGCCGCCATCGGCTACGACAAGGTCTGGTGCTACCGCTACAAGCAGGCCAAGAAAGCGCCCTGAGCAATGGCAGTTCTCCGTGCCCGCCACGGCGGGTAAACCTCCGTGGCTCCGTGTGAGAAAGAACCTCCTTGGCCATAAGCGGGTGTCATCAGAATGATCGACAGAGCAGCGCTTCGCGGGGCTATTTCTTCGGCTTGGCGGGGGCCTTCGGCTCGGGAGCATCAGGGGATGTAGGCGCCTTTCGTTTCTCCCCGGTCACCCCAATCACGATCACAGTGAAGTCTTCTGACTGTTCCCCGCCTCTTACGTGTTTGCGAAGGGAGTTGACAACGGCCCGGACTATTTCCTTGCTGGACTTCCTGGAGTTGTCCTGAATACATCTCAGGAGCCGCTGTTTGCCGAATGGCTCTCCACGCTCGTTCTTGACCGCAATCACGCCGCCGGAGCAAAAGACGACGCGGTCTCCCGACTCGAGCTGGACCGCTCTCTCCGCAACGACACGGTTGAAGACACGTCCCTTGTCCACTCCGAGGGGTATGCCATCAAACTTGGCTTGGCCGGGCTGCTCGGGCAGAGCAATTGGCCCTGTTCCTGCAGACCCCTTCGGTTTCAGAAGCTCACACTGCTTGGTCCGGGAGCGATACCAGACCACAGCTTCCCCTCCCGCTGAGGCCACCTTGAGAGTCCTGTCCAGGACGTTCAATACACCATAGGTAGCGGTTGCGTACGAACCCCGCTTGATATCTCTGGCCATGACCTGGTTCGCCTTCCGAAGAAGGCTCATGGGTGAAGTCTCGCCTTCGGCCAGCATGCGCACAACCGCTCGTGTTTCGGCCATCAGGATAGCCCCGGGGATTCCCTTATCCGAGCTGCTGGCTACCAGCACCCCGAGATTCTTCCTGTCGACGGATAGGTAATCATAATAGTCTCGGGTAACTTCCTTCGCCGCCCAAAGCACGTCGGCGGCATCGAATCCAGGCGTACGCGGCAGTTTGCCGGGCAAGAGACTCAGTTGAACCTGCGTTGCGACCTTGAGTTCAGTATTGATCCTTGCTGCTTTTATCTCAAGCTCCATGCGCTTGCGAATAGCTTCCTTCTCTCGCGTCGCAGCAGCGATAGCTTCCGTTTGGGATTTTTCCGCCTCGGCCTTCTGCCGCAGAGCTTCGTCTTGGGCGGCTTCCGCCTCGCGGCGTTTGTCCTCGGCTTCCTCCCTGGCGGCGACCGCCGCGTCGCGCTCACCCAGGATTCGGACATACGACCAGACTCCAGTGCCCAGCAGCGCAGCGACGGCAACTGCCGCCACCGAAGCGACTACCTTGCCCCTCCCCCCGGCGGCCGGCGCGGGCGCTGCCGGCGGAGGCGGCGGAGCCGGCTGCGGGGCCGCCGGCTGGGGCGCTGGCGGCGCAGGGGCCTGCGCGGCGGCCGGCTTGGGCCGCGGGGCGGGTTGCGGCCGGGGCTTGGCCAGCATCTCCTTGGCG
>CAZONU010000250.1:451-7654 GCA_964581145.1 uncultured Planctomycetia bacterium | reverse complement strand
CTCCGTGCCTCCGCGTCTCCGTGGCCAGAGGTTGCCCCGGTCCCGCGACGGGCCCTAGCCGGCGCGGCCCGGCTAGGGGTTCTTCTTCCGCCAGTGGATGTACTGCAGGAGGTGCCCGTAGCGCAGGTGCTTGGCCTGCTCCTTGGTCCAGGCCCCGTTGCCGTTGTAGACCCCGGGATTGTCCCCGCGCGGCGCGTACTTCATGAAGAGCTCCTGGGCCTTCTTGATGGCCGCGGGCTTGTTGTCGAGCATGCCCACATAGGCGTAGAGGTTGTTGATGTGGATGGTCCACTCGCCGTACTTGTAGCTGAAGGAGTCCTTGGCCACGCCCTCGCGCATGAGCTTGAGGACCTCGGCGTCCCCGGTGCGGTGGTGGAGCATGGCCAAGGGGTAGACCGAGTAGTAGTACTGCAGGCCGCCGTCCATGTAGGGGCCCTTGGCCTTCCACTTGGGGACGATGTTGTTCCTGAAGAGGCTCAGGGCCTGGTCCAGGTACTTCTTGTCCGCGGTCAGGTCGTAGGCCGAGCAGAGCACCAGCAGGCTCCAGCCCGCGCTGCGCAGCTGCCCGCCGGCGCCGGGGCTCTTGGCGAACTTGTCCACGGTGCGCAGCTTGACGCCCATGGCGCTGCGCAGGGCGCACTCCCTGGCCTTCTCCTCGCCGGTGAGCATGTAGTAGACGGCCACGCCCTGGTTCCAGTGGTGGCTGGGTATCGGCTTGTAGTAGCCGCTCTTGACCCCGCCGTGAATGTTGGTGTAGCCCTTCTCGTAGCGGGTCAGGCCTCTGAAGTAATGGGCTACCTTGTCGGACCAGATCTGGTCGACGTCGATGCGGTGCCGGGCCATGGCCGTGCCCAAATCGAGAAAGCCGCGCTCGCCGGAGCGCAGGAAGTTGACCATCATGATCCAGGTCCAGTCGTAGTGCAGGCTGCAGGCTCCCGGCTGCCAGTAGAGATCGCCGTAGTCCATCCAGCCGAACCAGAAGCCGCGGCGCTCGCCGGGGCCCTTGGCCGCGCTGATCAGGCTGGCCTTGTGCGCGGGATCGACCGCGTTGCGGGCCATCTTGTCCCAGGCCTTGACGACTTCGTCGTACTTCGCGTCGGCGCCGCTCTTGAAACCCATCGGCGCGAACCAGCCGACCGCCGCCTCGGTGGCCGCGTAGTAGGCCGGCTTGGCCACGGCCATCAGCGGCCTGGAGACGGTCGCCGCCGAGGCGGCCGCGTCGCGGCCGGAGAAGTCCAGGATCGCCTCGTAGCCCTTGTGCACCCCGCCGGGAATGGCGTACTTGCCGCTCTTGGTGAACTGGCCCATCTCGCCGGTCGAAGCGCCGCGCTTGACAGAGCGCGGCCACTGTCCGCCCTTGGGCCACAGCCAGAGCTTGAGCGAGTTGCCGTCGAGTTCGATGGCCTTTTCATAGTTCTGCCAGAAGTGGCGGATCGCCACGTTGAGTTTGCCGTTCGCGCCGGAGAGAGCCACGGCGCCGTCTGTGCGCGCGCCGCTCTTGAGCTCCTTCCCGCCGCTCTTGACCGTGTACTTCATTTCGGCGTAGCGGTGCTGCCCGCCACAGACCTGTTCGACCTTGAGCTTGCCCTTGCCGGTAGCGCCCTCGCAGGTTGCGGAGACCTCGCCGCCGAGACCCAGTCCGAGGTCGACGTACATTCCCGAGAAATTGGCCCACTCCGGCCTGCCGGTGTATCCGTACTTGCCGGAGTTCTCCAGCCAAGTGTGCAGCTTAAGGTACTTCTGTCCGGCGTAGGCGGTGATCCGCACCGTGTATTGGAGCATGTTCCGGTGATAACCCGGGAACTTGCCCCGCAACTTCACGATCGCCTTCATCGGTCCGGCGTGTTCGAGCGCGACCTTGTCGGGCACGGCGGCTACGACTTCGCCGCCGTCGGTCTTGATCAGCACCAGTCCCCTGCCCTTGGCGGTGACGAGTTCCTTGCCGCCGACCTTGAGCGACTCGAAGAGGTTGAACTTCTTCTTGTTCACGACGAAGTCCAGCGCTCCCGTCGAGACCTTGACCGCATCCGCGCCGTCATCCACCTTGACCGGCGAAGCTGGGGCGGGAGATGCCCCCGAGTCGTCAACCGTCAAAAAGACCTTGCCGCCGGCGGGGAGGTCTACTTGCGTGTCCAGGAGCGCCCACCGGACCGAGCCGTCCTTCCAGGGCACGGTCTTGGTGAACTGCGCGGGGATCTTCCTGCCGCCCAGCTTGGCGCAGAGCTTGGAGACGTCCTTGGCGACCCCCCTGGCGAAGGGCACCCCGCTGGTGACCGCCTCGCCCTTGCGCGCCACCTTGGCGGGGTTCCCGACGGTGAGCTTGACTTCAACCCCATACGTCGCCGAAGCGCCCAGTACCAGGGCGGCCAGCAGGCCGAGCAAGCGCGTGTTCATTTGTCGATCCTCCCTATCTGTTTGGGAAGCGGATTCTATCGTCGGGCTTCGGGGGCGGCAACGCCAGAAAAGGTGACGTTCCTGAAAGGCGGGCTATTCGAGTCCGGCCGGCAGGCGCTCCCGGGCCCGGGCGGCGATCTCCGCCAGGCGCGGGAGCGGCGAGGGAGGGACGTCCAACTCCTTAAGCTCGGCCAGCCCTTCCTCCAGCCGCGAGAGGCCCGGCGCGATGAACCGCTTGAACCCCGCCTTGCCCTTGACCAGCGACAGGAACGCGAAAGCGCCCAGGGCCTGCATGTTCCTCTGCAGGCCGGCGACGGCCAGGTACTCGCGGAGCTTCTCGCGGGTCAACTCCGGCCCGCCGCGCTCGGCGAGCGCCGCGCGGTAGCGCTCGGCGAGCGCCGCGCGGAGCCCGGGCGCGAGGTCGACGTAGGCGTCCTTGAGCAGCGAGGCGGGGTCGTAGAGGAGCGGCCCGCGGCGCGCGCCCTGGAAGTCCACGATGCGCGCGCGTCCCCCCGCGATGAGGATGTTCTGCGACTGAAAGTCGCGGTGCATGAAGACATAGGGCTGGCTTTCAGTTGCCCGGGCCAGGCGGTCGAAGTCGTCATCCAGCGCGGCGGTCTCATCGTCGCGGAAGCCCAGGAGATTCCCCAGGAAGTTCTCGCGGAAGTAGCCCGTCTCCCAGCGGAGCTGCTCGTAGTCCAGCGCGCGCGAGGCCGCCGCCGGGCATTCCCCGATGTCCGCCGTGGCCCGCACCTGGAGATCGACCAGGAGGTCCAAGGCCTCGGCGTAGAGGACTTCGAGATAGCTTCTCCCGCCGGCCAGCCGGTAGAGCGTCCCGTCGCCGAGGTCTTCCAGGAGCGCCGCGCCGGAACTCTCGTCGGCGGCGACGATTTCGGGAACGCCCAGCTTTCTCGCGTGAAGAAACCGGCCGATTTCGAGGTAGCGCGCCCAGTCGGGGTCCTCCGGCGGGGAGAGCATCATGACGTGCGAGAGCCCGCCGGTCTTCACGCGAAAAAAAAGCCGGTCGGAGCCCTGCTCGACCAGCGGCGCGAATCCCGAGCCTGCATCCGGGAGGGAGAGGGTCTTATTCAACAAGACCTCCGCGTGGGCCGCGAGGTAGCGCTCCGGCGTGCCCATATCGTTCCAGTAGAGCTTCTCGGGGGCCAGCGCGCGGATGCAGCCGGGCTCGGCCCGGAGCGCGGCGATGGCGGCCGCGGTCAGCGAGGCCGGGCCCTCCGGCGGAAGGAAGTCGAAGATGCGCGGCGAGAGCGCGGCGATGCCGGTGTAGGTCAGCGGCCGGCTTCCGGGCTTCTCCTTCGCGCCGGTCTTCCCGAGAATGTCGAGGACGGTCCCCTCCGCGGAGGCCAGCACCACGTTCTCGTGGCCTCCGGTCAGCACCATGGTGGCCAGCGCGCCGCTGCCTTCATGCGCGGCGACGAGCTGAGTGATGTCCAGGTCGGTGAGCGCGTCGCCGTTGTGCAGCAGGAAGAACTCGCCCGCGGAGAGAAACTCCTTGGCGTTCACCAGCGCGCCGCCGGTGCCGAGTATCTCCGGCTCGTGGAAGAGCCTGATGCTTCCGGGTTCAGACAGGCCCGCGACGAAGCTTTCGATCTGTCCGGCGAGGTGGTGCGTGTTGACGGCGATTTCGGCGACGCCCGCGGCGCGCAGGTTGGCGATGACGCTCGCCAAGAGCGGCCGGCCGGCCACGGCCAGAAGCGGCTTGGGGACCTCGTCGGTCAACGGCCGCAGGCGCGTGCCCAGCCCGGCGGCCAGGATCATGGCGCGGGGGCTAGTCATAATGCAGCGAGTCGGCCGCCAGCTTGCCGAAGGCGAGCACCTCCGCGTCCCACCCCGCGGCGATCTCGTGGGGGCCCTTGCCGGCCTCGATGTCCAGCCGCAAGCGGTCGCTTCCCGCGAGTATGTCTATCGGCATCTTCTCGGTTTCGTACTCGTAGGGCGGCGGCTTCCACGTGAACTCAGAGGGCCACAGCTCATGGATCGCGTTGAGAATAGCAACAGCGGTCAGGACCGGCTTGAATATCTCGCGCTCAACGACGTGAATCTGCGCGCCGCCGCAGAGCGCCCCCGCGTGCTTCTGGAAGGTGGGCTCGAAGTGGAGCGGCCGGAAGCGGGCCCCCGGCAGATGGAAGTCTTTCAGGCGCGCGACCAGCTTCTTCGGTTCGGCGAACGGCGCGCCGAATATCTCAAACGGCCGCGTCGTGCCCCGGCCCTCGGAGAGCCCGGTGCCCTCCAGCAGGCACGTCCCCGGGTAGACCGTCGCAGTCTCCAGCGTCGGCATGTTCGGCGAGGGCAGGACCCAGGGCAGGCCGGTTTCGTCGAACCAACTCCTGCGCTGATAACCCTCCATGGGGACGACTTCGAGGTCCGCACCGGTCTTCACGTTGCAGAACGCGGCCAGCTCGCCCGAAGTGAGGCCGTGCCTGGCGGGAACCGGGGCCATGCCCACGAAGGACCTGTAAGCCATGTCCAGGACCGGGCCCTCGCGGTCGGACGCGTTAACCGGGTTGGGCCGGTCGAGGAGCATCACCTTTACGCCCGCCGCGGCGCAGGCCTCCATAGCGAGCAGCGTCGTCCAGTTGAAGGTGTAATAGCGCGCGCCGACGTCCTGCATGTCTATGACCAGGACATCCAGACCGTCGAGCATCCGGGCGGTGGGCCTGCGGTGCTCGCCGTAGAGCGAGCAGCACTCCAAACCTGTTTGGGGGTCAGTGAAGGACCGCCACTCGACCATGTTGTCCTGGGTCTGGCCGCGGAGACCGTGCTGCGGGCCGAAGAGGCGGGCGACCTCCACGCCGTCGGCCGCCAGGAAGAGGTCGACCGCGTGGGCCAGGTTCGCGTCCACCGCGGCGGGGTGCGCCAGGAGGCCGACGCGCCGGCCCTTGAGGCGTTTGAAGCCTTCATCTCGCAGGACATCCAGGCCGCTCTTGACCGTCGCCAAGGTTCCTATCTCCATTCCCTTTCCCTGCCGGAAAGCATAACCCCGCGGGAGCTTTCCCGCAAGCCTTGGCTTGACCGCCGCCGCCGGCGGGGCTACCCTGGGGGCATGTCCCCCGCAGACCCGGAAGTCTCCCCCGGCGGAGGGGCCGCCGCTTTCCGCCGGCCGGTCCTGGACAGAATCCGCGCGGCGCGGCGCGACCCGCTCTACCGCTGCGAGCGCCGGCAGGGCACCGGCGGCCAGGCGGTGTTCTGGCTCATCATCGGGGCCTTCTGCGTATTCGTGCCCTTACTCTGGCCGGTGCTGCCGGCCATACCGGCCTTCGTGGCCGCCGAGGGGGTGCTCTACGAGTCGAGCGGGGGCAACTGGATACCGCTGATCTTGAGCCCGGTGGACCGCGGCCGGCTGCTGTGGTGCAAGCTCCTGGCCCGGCTGCGCCCGCTGCTGTGGGGCACGCTGGCCCTGCCCTTCCTGGGGGCGGCCGCGGGCGCCCTGGGGCTGTTCCTGGTCGATGACTTCCGGCCCGAGGACTGGGGGGGCCGCGAGGTGCTGCTGGGCGCGGCCATCGGCGCCGGCTGCGGCCTGGGAGCGGCGGTCTTCCTGATCGGCGAGTGCTTCACCGCCGGGGCCTTCGGGATCTATTTCGCCCTGAGGAGCGGCAGCCGCTCGGCGGCCTACGCGGAATCCATTGTGACCATGCTCGCGCTGCACGCGGTGGAGGTCGGGGCCTTCTTCGCGCTGTGGTTCCCGGTTTCAGTGGTCCTGCACGGGGTGGCCGAAAACGAGGCCACGGTCGCCGCCACGGTGGCCTTCGTCGCGGTCGTGGCCGCGGCCCGCCTGGCGCTGGTCAACGTCCTGCTGCCCTGGGGGCTGCTGGAGCACTCCGCCTGCCAGATGGACAGGTGGCTGCTGGAGGCGCGCGGATGGGGAATTGACAGGAGACCGCCGCGGCGCAGGATTGTTTAGGTAACCTGGAGGGAATTGTCTTGAGCGCGGCCGGGCAGCTCGCCGAAGAGGTCCAGGCCCTCGTCGCCGGGGGCGCGCCGCCCAGCCGGATCGTGGACCGGATACTCGATGCCGCGCTGGCCGCCGGGGCCAGCGACGCGCACTTCGAGCCGGTCGAGGAGGGCATCGCCGTCCGCCTGCGCCTGGACGGGGTGCTGGCCGAGGCCGCGCGGGTCCCGGCCCAACTGGCCGCGCCGGTGGTGGCCCGGCTCAAGGTGCTCGCCGGGCTGGCCACCTACCGCACCGACGTCCCCCAGGGAGGGCGCATCCCCCGGGAGGGCAGCGGCGCCGACCTGCGCCTGGCAACCTATCCCACGGTGCGGGGCGAGAAGGCCGTGGTGCGGCTGTTCGCGCGCCGGGCCGAGGGTTTCCGCCTGGACGCCCTGGACCTGCCCGGCGAGGTCGTCGCCGCGCTCCGAGGCGCGCTCGCGTCCCGCGAGGGGCTCATCGCCCTCACCGGCCCGGCGGGCAGCGGCAAGACCACCACCATCTACGCGGCGCTGGAGCATCTTCGGGCCGCGAGCACCGCCCCCCGGCAGATCGTGACCGTGGAGGACCCCGTGGAGTGCCTGCTGCCCGGCGTCACCCAGACGGAGATCAACCCTCCGGCGGGACTGACCTTCGCCAACTGCCTGCGCTCGATGCTCCGCCAGGACCCCGAGGTGATCGTGGTCGGCGAGGTCCGCGACACGGAAACGGCCAAGCTGGCCGTGGGGGCCGCGCTCACCGGGCACCTGGTGATCACCACGCTGCACGCCGGCACCGCCGCGGGGGTCTTCGCGCGCCTGGCCGAGATGGGCGTCGAACAGCACGTTATCACCGGGGTGGGCAAGCTGGCCGTCGCCCAG
>CAZONU010000250.1:0-441 GCA_964581145.1 uncultured Planctomycetia bacterium | reverse complement strand
GGGAGCGGCTTCCGCGGGCGCCTGCCGGTGGCCGAGGCCCTGGAGATGACGCCCCGAGTCCGCGCCGCCGTGCTGGGGCGCGCCGACCTGGCCGCGCTGTCCGCCGCGGCGAGGGAGAGCGGCATGGTGACGCTGGCCGCGCGCGGGCGGGAGCTGGTCGAGAGCGGCCGGACCAGTGACGCCGAGGTGGCCCGGGCGCTGGCCGGCCTGGAGGAGTCCGGGGCATGACCGGGGAAGAGAAGCGCCGCTTCGACGTCAAGGCCACCGACGTGGGCGGCGGCGACGCCTCGGAAACCGGCGCCGAGGCCCGCTCGGTGAGGGCGCTCATCTCCCGGTTCCGGGAGAAGGGCCTGCAGGTTTCGGAGGTCCGGGGGCGCGGGCTCCGGGGGCTCTGTGAGCCCCGGGAGGCCGGCGCCGAGGAGGTCGCGATCTTCAACGCCG
>CAZONU010000249.1:0-7666 GCA_964581145.1 uncultured Planctomycetia bacterium | reverse complement strand
GTAACCCCCGAAGTACTTCCTGGGCACCAGCCGCGCGGTGCCGAAGATCTCCCCGGCGCCCACGCTGATCCCGGTGACGGTGCGCGGGAGGATATCGTCGCTGTCGCGGCGGCCGTCCTGGCCGCAGATCAGCCGGCTGTCCAGCTTCTCGATCTTGAGCGGCACCGAGGCCCACTCCTTGCCGTCGTAGCTGTGCAGGTGGAACCCGGTGGTCACGAAACTCTTGTGCTTCACGTAGGTCATCCCCGGATGGGCGCCCCGGGTCTCGTAGCGACCGTCGGCGCTCAGGGCCCAGGCGGCGCGTCCGCGGACCGCCAGGCAGGAGATCCGCTCGGCGGCGTGGCCGTTGATCTTGGTCCAGGCCTGCCACTTTCCGGTCGCCGGGTCCAGACGGCACAGCCCGCCCCCGGCCGGGGCCTCTCCCTTGCCGGCCCGCGCCGGATGGGCCACCACCCAGACCGCCCCGTCGCCGGCCGCCAGGCGCACGTACCGCCCCCGGCAGCTCTCCGGCAGCTCGTGGAGCTTCTTCCTGCCGGTCGCCGGGTCGTACTCGCTGAGCCCCCGGGAGTCCAGGAACCAGGCGCGCCCGGCGGCGGACCGCAGCCCCCAGGCGGTCTCGGCGATCCGCTTCCACTTGGCGCCGTCGAACTCGTAGGCGTCCCCGTAGGAGCTGACCAGCAGCTTCCCGCCGGCCGCGGCCGGGTCGGCGATGAAGTGCGCGGTCCGGCGCTGCCAGTGCGGGATCCAGATGCCCTTCTCGACGGTCTTCGATATCTGACCGGCAGTGGGCAGCGCGGGCATCGGGTCGCCGGGGGGACGGGCGGAAGGGTCCTCCCCGGCCTTGAACCTGAAAGTGCCCGAGACGGATATGACCCAGACGGTCGCGCCGGCGGCGAAGACCCGGGCGAAGCGCGTCTTCAGCCATGCCGGCCCGGTGATCTTCCCGCCGCCGACCGGCAGGGTGGCCACGCCGCCCCTGTGGACGATCCACAGGCGCTTGCCGTCGCTGGCCAGCCCATAGACCAGCCGGTCGGGCAGGCCCTCGGCCCGGCCGTAGGAGCGCACCAGCTTCCTGGCGGCCAGGTCGATCTGGAGTACCCGGTTGTCGGAAGCCAGCCAGAGGTACTTCGCGTCCCGGGTCCAGGCGGTCACACGCTCGCGGTAGGGCCAGTAGCGGCCGTGCACCGGCCGGGCCCCGTGGAGCTCCCTGGGCGTCGTGGAGTTGCGCAGCGCGGGGGTGACCACGCAGGCGCTGCAGCGCATGTGCCGCCAGAGCTCGTGGCCGGCGGTCAGCTTCACGTCGGTGTAGCCCAGGATGCTCAGCCAGTCTTTGCCGTCCTTCTTCGAGGGGACGGCCCAGACCTCGGCGCGCTCGCCGCTCATCACCTTGGTCAGGCTGCGGCCCTTCTCGTCGAGGACCAGGTAGTAGGTCTTCTTGTCCCCGGTGGTGAGCGTGGCCTCCCGGGGTCTCAGCCGGCCCCCCTTGGTGGCCCTGATCCGGCCCCTGACCTTGACCGCTTTCCCTGCCGGCGGCTCGGCGGCCCGGGGAATGCCCGAGAGCAGAACCATGGCGATGCTCAGCAGACAACCGCGACACACGGGGAGTATCGTTTCCATGACGCTGCCCCTCCTGCTCGGCTTCCTTGATCTGTGCCGGCCGCCTACTCCTTCTCCGGGGACTTCTCGACGCAGGGATGCTCTTTCTCGTCGCCGTGGCACTTCTTGATCCGCTCGGGGGAGCACTTCGCGGGCTTGCCGGTCAGCTCCTCTGGCTTCTGGCAGCCCTTCTCTTTCTCAGCGCACATGGAGAGTCTTCCTTTCCCGCTCATTATCTTAACGCCGCCGCCCGGCACCGTCCAGGGCGGGCGTGGCCTGCTCAGACTGCCCGGCCGGGCTGCCGGGCTTGCTCACCGCCGGCGAGGTCCTGACGCGCTCTCCGCAACCTACAGAAGAGCGCGGCCAGGACCAGCGCGACGCCTAGAAAGAGCGCCAGCGAGGGCCCCAGGGAGAAGTCCAGCTTGTAGGCGAAAAGCAGTCCCGCCACGGAGGCCGCGGCCCTAGAAACCGCGGCGGGGGGCCGCGAGCCCCCGGGCCGGGCGGCGAAGAGAGGATGGCAATGCTCTCTGGCGGCGATATAATTGCCGCGGCCGGTCGCTGAGGGAGATGGACCGCAGGTGAGCGCGAAGCTCCTACTGGGCATCGACGTGGGCTCCACCACCAGCAAGGCGGTGCTGCTGGACGGGGGCGGGCGGCGGCTCGGCTCGCGCCTGGCGCCCACCGGGCACGCGCCCCGGGCCGTCGCCGCGCGGCTCCGCGAGGAGCTGCTCAATGAAGCGGCCTCGACCGAGGGCGCCAGGGCCGTGGCCACCGGCTACGGCCGGGCCATGGTCGAGGACGCCGACCGCACCGTCACGGAGATAACCTGCCACGCCCGCGGGGTGCGCCACCTGCACCCCGACGCGCGCACGGTGGTGGACATCGGCGGGCAGGACTCCAAGGTCATCCGCCTGGGCGCGGGCGGCCTGGTCCAGGACTTCGCCATGAACGACCGCTGCGCCGCCGGCACCGGCGCGTTCCTGGACGTGATCGCCGCGCGCTTCGGCCTGACCCTGGACGACCTGGCCGGGCTGCACTCCAAGCGGCCGGCGCCGCTGGAGGTCAGCTCCACCTGCGTGGTCTTCGCCGAGACCGAGGTGGTCAACCTGATCTCCCAGGGGCACGAGCTCGACGACGTGCTCGCCGGGGTGCACCGGGCCATCGCCCGGCGGGTGGCCGCCAGCGTCGAGCAGCTCGGCGCGGCCGAGCCGATCTACTTCTCGGGGGGCGTGGCCCTCAACGAGACCGTCCGGCGGGAGCTGGAGCTGGCCCTGGAGAAGCCGGTGAAGCGCTGCACCGACCCGCAGTTCACCGCCGCCTGGGGCGCGGCGCTGCTGGCCGCCGACTGAATCCGGACGCACCTGAGTCCTTGCCGTTCAGTGGCTTGCGAGCCCTGAAAAAAAGTATCCCCACCTCTTGAAACCGCAGATGGACGCCGATGAACGCGGTTAGTTTTCCGCGGAAACACCTGCTGGTGAAACCTCGGGCGCCCCGCCGCGACCCAAGCTCTGATCTGCGCCGGTCTGCGTGCATCTGCGGTTGCGGTTTGGACGTATCTGAGTCCCTGAACGCCAGTGGCTTACGCCGCCCGAAAAAAAGTTACCACACCGTTTGAAACCGCAGATGGACGCTGATGAACGCGGTTAGTTTTCCGCGGCGGGGGCTGTGGGCATGACCTGACGCGCATCCTCGCGATCTAAGTCCAAATCTGCGTCCGTCTGCGTGCATCTGCGGTTGCGGTTCTCTGCTCCGCGGCAGGCGGCGAGCGTCCGGGCGGCCTCGTCGATCTGGGCGAAGGCCGCGGCGCGGTGCCGGGATTTGTGCTGCTTGCCGGCGACGATGTCGTTTTTCTCGCTGAGGACGGCGTTCTTCTTGCGGCCGCGGTCGTCGGCCATGAGCGTCTGCGCCGCGCGCAGGGCCACGCGCTCGTCTTCGCTGTTGAGGAGTTTGGTCAACGTCGCCCGCGCCTTGGCGGCGGCTTCCATGGAGGCCCGGTACTGGGCTTCTTCGAAGAGCTCCCAGTAGACCCGCCCGCTTCTACGCACTAACTTCCTCAGCTTTTCCCCGTCGGTGCCCAGTTTCTTGGAGACCTCCTTCCAGGTCTTTCCGCGCGCGCGCAACATAGCTACTTCTTCGACCAGCTCCATTTCCTGTTCCGACAGTGGTTTGCGTTCCATGGTCTATCCTCCTTCTCGATAGTCTCCCGTTCTGCCAACGTTCACCAAACGATACCTTTTGACATCCTTGTCAAACCGTGAGGTTCCGACCCTCCTGGCGTGGTTCTGGCAACCGAACTGCCGCTCCTCGGGCGCGCAAGGCGCCGCTCGGAGCGTCAGGTCTTACCCTGGGCCCTCAACATGGCGGCCTCTTCCAGCATCTCCAACTCTTCTTGGGACAGTGGTTTGCGTTCCATAGCTTTCCCCTTTCAATACGCGCCCACAGATTACGGCGATGGCGCAGATTGCCCGTTCTCAGGTCATGGGGCACATGCTCCAATAGACCAGTTTATTATACCTTATTCCGGCAGAAAAGTCAAGCGATCGGGGCGGAAAAATGAGCCGGAAGCGTGTCGGTCGGAACCCCAGCGGGGGACTTGACTTGGGGGGCAAAAGGCGTTACCGTTAATGGGAAGAAATCGGGAGCGGGGGAATTCGTGGTGGGTGTTAGAATGCCCCGAGGAAGGCGCCATGAAAAAGGTTCCTGACACCTTTGTTTCCGACATGCAAGTTAGACCAATCCCGCTTGTCAACATCTGGTTCAGCATCAACAGCCTGTTTGGCTGCAATGTCCGCCCTCACGTCGCTCCAAGCGAAATCAGTCGGGGTGGTTTCGAAGTAGTAGCCGGCAGGTTTCGTTGTGTCTTTGAAGCCCCCTACATCGGATGAAGGGTCTTGTTTCTCTTCCCAAGCCCCTCTCGTGTTTTCCCAGGCGTCGCGTATGCCATCGCCTCCGCCGGCCTCGTTGTCTTCGGCTGCTTTATACCCCCCTTTTTGCCATATCACGTCATAGTAGTCGGTCTCGTGCTTCCCCTCGTGTCCCATCATCCCGACGAAGCCCGATAGGCGCGCCACCGGCTTGCCGAATTGTGGTAGTGACAGGGAAGCACGAATCTCGGTCCTGTTCTGCGCATCGGCCCGGACCGTCCAGTCCCAGCCGCTGCCTGGAGGAAGAACCCTGAAAACGATGCCCGGACTGCCGACGCCGGGAGTTGCCTTGGCAATCTGCGACCAGTAGTAGAACCAGTTGGGGTGCTGTCTGCCCGGGTTGGCGGCGCCCTTGTAATGGAAGAACAGTTCCACCTTCTGGTAGAAGCCGAATCCCGGGCCCTCCTCCCGGCCGAGGATCAGGCTGACGTGCCTGACGCCGAACCCCGCGTTGGTCCGGGGCATCCGCGGATAGAGAATCTTGGCCTTGACCCACGACTCCACCTGGCCCTCGCTAGGAATGGCCGACTCTTGTTTCCTTTCTTGTCGGTTTCCCTTGCTGATCGTAGTACTGCCTGACTTCTTCGGTGGTGCGGCCTGAGGTCTTGACGGACACGGTGGCAAACCGGAGAGCGCCGTCTTCGTAAAATCCCCAATTACGTTTCAATACACCCCCCACCTTGACAACTATCTCCTTCACAGCGCCGCTCTCGTAGTGGATCGAGCCAAGGGTAGGCTTTTCGTCTTTGTCATACAGCGTCACGCTGTCGATAAGGTCGGACTCCCCGTTTGACGAAGCCATCAAGATAAGTTTGTCGCTTTTCGACTTCACCCAGAGTGGCTGGTCTCCACTCAACCGCACTTCGTGAAGCGCTGGTCCCGCAGATGATGATTTGTGGTCCTTGGCTGCCCCAGGATGCATTCTCCATCCCAGCCCCAAACACGCCGCGCACGAAAGTGGCCACAAAATGCCTACAAGCAGCCTAGACTTCATCTGTATGCTCCTTCAAGGCCGATGATAGTGCTTGTTGTTGCTATGCGTCGTTGGCCGCGCGATCTGCCTCTCACCGGGCGGTCTGTCCTCGTCTTCAAAGAAGAGCACCCACCCAGCTGGAACTTCCAAGTCGGACCAGTCTTGGGCATCAATGCCCAGGTTGTTGGGAATGTTGACAACTTGAACGGCGGCCACATCGGCCCTTGCATCGCTCCAAGACCGGAAGGCTCCCTCAGATTCAAACGCAGCGGTGTGAGCAGCACCATTATCCCAAGCTGCATTCGTTCCCGTCACAGCGGGCAGAGTAGGGGCTGCGGGAACATCGAAAGTCCAAGGCCCGTAGCCAGTGCCCGCCCCCATCGGCTGAGTGCGCTCCCATGCATCACGCAGGCCGTCCCGGTCGGCGTCGTTTGCGGGAACGTAGCCGCCGCCCGCCCAAATCTCAGCCCAGTAATCCGTCTCATGTTTCTGTTCGTGCCCCTTTGCTATACCGAGAAACATTGACAGGCTCTTGATCTCTCCATCGTAAATCGTAATCCACGACCTCGTTCCGGCAGCCGTCCAGTTGCTCTCCCAATGCCACTTCGTTCCCTTCCTGCCTTTCTGCCCCTCAGCGTCCTCTGGCAATCCATGACGGAAGGAGAATCCTGGGTTCCCCGGAGCCGCAGTTGGTGCAACGCCCGGAATCTGCTTCCAGTAATAGAACATATTCGGCTCTGGGTAATCACCACCACGGTCCGCTGTTCCGCGAGCATGGAAGAACAGCTCCACCTTCTGGTAGTAGTTCCACTTCTTCCAGCGCGGCGGCCAGAACGTGAGGGTAATGTACTTGGCACCAAAGCCGCTATTGTTCTGCGGCATCCGAGGGTACTTGACTTCCGTCACCATCCAGGTCTTTCCGTTGCTCGTGGCGGGCTTCTTTAGCTTGCGATATTCCGGAAGCACGTCTCCTGCATCCTCGATGTTCCAATACAACATGCTCCAGACCCAGTCTCTGTTCGTTGCCTTTAGCCCGGGGAAGCTCTCTCCCTCGACCTCAATGATGCATTCTCCCGGGCCTTCCGTTGCAGGCGTTTGGTCGTCGAAAACCGGTTCGTTGCCTGGGTTTGCGTTCAGATCCTGGTCACCGGGAACAGGAGGCCTCTCTGGGTCTCCCTTGGGAGCTACGATGGCGATATCGGGGCAAATCATGATCAGCGGGCTTATCGAACCACTCTTCCACTGGACCATTTGACCCTTGTCTTGCTTCAGCACACCCACCACGCCCAGGTTCGACACTGTAGTTCGCAGGCTTACTGTTTCGAGCAGATACACTCCCTGTTTGTCCGACAGGTCGAGCTTGCCGTCAGCTTCCCTGGAGGGATCCAGAACCACCTTGGTTTCGGGGTCGCTTACGCTCGCCGAGGTCGTGACGAAATCGCCCCTGCCCGCCAATGGCACGAAACGCACGGTGTGCTGCCCCGCGGGTAACGTCTTGAACTTCATCTGGTGGGTCCCTGCGGGGAACGGAGTGAGCGTAGCCGTTGCTGTGAAATCCACTTTGGTGATGGTAGTACCCCTCTTGACGTAATAATCCAGTGGCGCGATTGCGCACTCTTCGCCCTTCGAGTTATTCTCAATGATGGGGCCGGTGGCCGGGTCAAACGCAAGCTTAGCTCCAACCGCCAATACTGTGCGCTTTCGTCCTACGAGCTTACCAGCGTACGTAGCTTCTACTTCATACTGGCCCGGTTCTAGCGCCACGAACTTACCCCAGCCATAGGCGTTAGCCATTGGTCCCCACCTGCCCGGGCCAGTGCTAAGCAACGTGGTAGCTTCGCACCGCGCTTCGTTGCCTTTGGCTATCTTGCCTCCCTTGTATACTATGAACTTCATCTTGCCTGGGTCGGCCCCCTTGAAGGCGATGTCAAGGTAGACCCTGAAGTCACACTTAACCGCATCCAGCTTCTGCGTTCTTGCTGAAGCAACCGGGACCGTACCGAAGACCAGAACCCAGCCCGGCCCCACGCCCTTCTTCGTCCCGGCCGCCCTCTTGGACGTCTTCCTGGTCGTGTCGGGCGGTTCTCCTGCAGGCGCGATGCCAGCCACCACGCCCGCTTTGCGCGCGGAGAGGTCGTAGGCTGCCATCCTGATTTCCACCACTTCCTTGCCC
>CAZONU010000248.1:0-7710 GCA_964581145.1 uncultured Planctomycetia bacterium | reverse complement strand
GCCAGATATCGGACTCCACCACCAGCTACGGCTCCTACTCCGGGGCGGTGCCCAACGAGAAGATCACCTGGCACAAGCTCGACGTGGAGGCGCCCAAGTTCATCATCGAGTCGGACGCGAGCATCGTCGCCCCGCTGATATTCGCCTACGTGCTGGGCCAGTAGCGCGCCCCGTCAACCGCCCGCCGCCACCGGCCAGAAAACGAAGATAGCCAGGTCCCAGAGCGTGTGGCTGATTACGTTCAGCCAGATGGACTCGAAATGATAATAGAGCAGCGCCCAGAACAGCCCGCAGACCAGCGCAGCCAGGATGAGCATCAAGTTCCCCGAGCCCAGGTGCACCAGCGTGCAGGCGGCGACGCTCGCGGCCAGTCCGGCCCGCCGGCAACGCCCGACGAGTTTCCTCTGAACATACCCGCGCCAGAATATCTCCTCGCCCGGGCCGATGACCAGGCCCAGCAGCAGAGTGATGAGCCAGAGGGGCGCTCCGCCCCTGAGCTCATAGACCCCGGCGACCCCGGCGCGGCCGAAGTCGAACAGCTCCCGCGCCGCCAGGTTCCCCAGGAAGAAAACGCCGTAGAGCAGCGCCGCGGAAAGCACTCCCAGGCCGACGGCCTTGGGCCAGTCCTTTCGCGACGTCCGGAGAAGCTCCGCGAACCCCGGCCGGTCGAAGGCCCAGGCGAGCAGGCACAGGACCAGGACCGAGAGGGCCAGCTGCGCCCAGAAGTGAAAGACCGCTCCCGTGAACAGCAGCGTGAAGGCCGCAGCGGCGGCCAGCAAAGCAACAGGAAGACCGAACTTCTCCGCGCGGGAGGCGGCCGGCTTCATCCGGCTCCCAGGACTGGCAGGTGCCTGCCGACGAAGAACGCGACCGTGAGCAGCGCGCCGAAGACGGTGTGCACCTTGGCAGTCTGACCGTCGAGAGTGATGAAGGACATCTGCTCGGTCTCGGAGCTCTTGTTCCGGCTGTTCCTGACCAGCTTCACCGCCAGCGGCAGGGCCAGGAGGCCGGCCAGCACGGTGAGCGGCGCGCGCAGGTCCAGCGCCGGCACCAGGCCCAGCAGGAAGTAGAGCACGACCATCGCGAAGGGCCCCAGCACCAGGGCGCGGTAGTAGATCGCCGAGCCGCGCTCGCCGAGCATGGCGGCTACCGTGCGGCAGCCCCTGGCGGGGTCCGAGCCGATGTCCCGCCAGTTGTTGGCGTGGAGGATGCCCACGGTGTAGAGCACCAGGGGAACGCTCCAGAGGATCGGCAGGGGGTGGAACTCCCGGGTCTGCACCCAGAAGGTCCCGAAAACGGGAAGAACCCCGAAGGCCGTGAAGATAGCCAGGTCCCCCAGGCCCATGAACTTGAGACACAGGCCCGCCGTGGTGTAGGCCAGGGCGATGAAGGTCCCGATCAGCCCCAGAAGCAGGACCACCCAGCCGGCCTCGAAGTAGAGGTAAACCCCGCAGCCGACGCCCAGGGCCAGGAATATCATCGCGGCGACAAAGACCTGCCGGGCGGAAAGCAGCCCCCGGACCACCGCGCCGCTGACGGGAGTGGTCTCGACGTCCAGCCCGCGCTTGTAGTCGAAGCAGTCGTTGATCAGGTTGGCGGCGGTGTGGAAGAGGACCACGCCCACCAGCGTGACCGCCAGGGGCAGCCAGCGGATGCTGGCGCCCCGGTAGTAGGCCAGCGCCAGCCCCAGGGCCACGCTCAGCACCGAGGCGGTGTAGGCGAAGGGGCGGACGGCTATGAACCAGGTCTTCAGGAACCCGGGACTGGTCTGGGCAGCAGTCATCGACGGTCTTCCCTTCGGCGCCTGGCCCTGGATTTATCTCCCCGCGGCGCTCCGCGTGCAAGCCGCTTTTTCGGGCGCCGTGATGGGTACGCCGCTTGACGCCCCCCGACCACCGGCCTAGAATCCCCCCGTCGATGGAAAAGAACGCCTTCTCAGTCCCGGCCGAGGTCCTGGCCAACGAGCCGGCCGGAGCGCGCCACCACCGCCTGGTGCTCGAAGCCCCGGAGATCGCCGGGCGCGCCGCGCCCGGGCAGTTCGTCAACCTGCGCGTCTCCCGCACCCTGGAGCCGCTCCTGGCCCGGCCCTTCAGCGTCTTCCGGGCCGATCCCGAGGGGGGCGAAGTGGAGCTGCTCTACAAGCCGGTGGGGCGGGGCACGGAGATACTCACCAAGGTGGCCCCCGGCGAGCGGCTGCCGCTGGTCGGCCCCCTGGGGAAAGGCTTCAAGCTCGAGGCGGACGCCGAGGTCCACCTGGCGGTGGGCGGGGGCACGGGCCTGGCCCCGGTCTACTTCCTGGCCTGTCGCGCCGCGGCCGAGGGCAGGGAGGCCTGCCTGCTCTTCGGCTTCCGGGACCGCTCCTACGGGCTCCCCGAGGAGCTGATGCGCCGCAGCGGGGCGGACTGGCGGCTGGCCAGCGACGCCGGCGAGGCCGGCTGCCACCCGGGCACGGCGGTGGACCTGCTGCGCGCGGTCCTGGACGGGGACCTCAAAGGCCGGCGCGCCGCGCTCTACGCCGCCGGCCCGGCGACGATGATGAAGCTGATCGCCGAGCTGGCCGCCGAGCGGGAGATGGCCTGCCAAGTCTCGCTGGAGGCGCGCATGGCCTGCGGCCTGTCGGTCTGCCGGGGATGTGCGGTCAAGGCCTTCGACTCGAAGGGAAAAAGAGTCAACCGCACGGTCTGCACCTACGGGCCGGTCCTCCGGGCCGCCGAGGTGGACTGGGCCAGCTACGCGGGGATGGAGTGAGCACCGTGGCCAGCTCCGGGCTTTCCGAGGCGGCGCTCTCGACCATCGCGCTGGAGAACTCCGGGCGGGACGCGGCGCTGTGGGCGCTGGCGCGGCTGCGCGCGGCGGAAGGCGGCCGGCCAGTGGTGATCGCCGGCCAGGGCGGGGTCGGCGCGGCGGCGCTGGCCGCCGCCCGGCACCTCTTCAACTGGGGGCTGGAGCCCCGGGTTCACGTCATCGGCATGAAGGAGCGGCTGCGCGACGAGGCCGCGGCGGGCCTGGCGCTGCTGGACCGCTTCGGCGCCCGCTTCACGGAGCTGCTCAACTCCGAGCAGGCGGCCGGGGAGATCGAGCAGTTCGGCGCCGGGGACCCGCTGGTCTACGGCGCGGCCGGGGACGCCGAGAGCCAGCGGGCCACGGACACCTCGGACCTGGTCAACCGGCTGGGTGGCGCGCGGGAGGCCTCCCGCGCGGCGGCCTTCTCGGTGCGCGCGCGCACCGCGCCGCCCGGCCGGTCCGAACCCCGCGTCCGGGTCCGGGCCGGGCCGCGCGACCGGGAAAGCATGCGCCTGCTGGACTCCACCGCGATCAAGGAGTACGGGGTGCCCTCGCTGGCGCTGATGGAGAACGCCGGCTTCTGGGCGGCCCGCGAGCTCTGGCGCCGGCTGGAGGCCCCCGGCTCGGCCCGGGTGGCGGTGCTGGCCGGGCGGGGCAACAACGGCGGCGACGGCTTCGTGATCGCCCGGCACCTGGCCTGGTGGGGAGTCGGGAAGGTCACCGTCTACCTGGCCGGCGCCAGCGAGCACTTCACCGACGACGCGCGGGTCAACTTCGAGTACCTGGGCGCGCCCAACGTCCCCGTCGTGGAGATCACCGGGCCCGGCGCGGCGAAGAACCGCTCCGGGGAAATCGCCTCCGCCGACTGGGTGGTCGACGCGCTGCTGGGCACCGGGCTGGCCGGCAAGGTCCGGGGCGTCAGCGGGAAACTCCTGGAGCTGGCCCGCGGCATCGACCGGCCGGTCTTCGCGGTGGACACCCCCTCGGGCCTGGACGCCACCGACGGGACGGTCCACGGGGTCGCGCTCGCGGCCCGGGCGACAGTCACGTTTGGGGTGCCCAAGACCGGCTTCACGATGGGGGCGGGGCCGGAGTTCGTCGGCGAGCTCTCCGTCGCGGAAATCTCCCTGCCCCGGAAGATAACCGGCGGCGAGGTGGTCGTCGGAGATGAGTAGCGCCGCGCGTACCGCGCGACTCTACTCCGCCGACGCGGGGCGGATGCTGCGCATCCGCGGCGAGGAGCTGGGCCGCTTCACCCTGGCCGCCAAGCGCTTCAAAGTGGAGGAGGAAGAGGCCGGCGGGCGCCTCTTCCTCTTCGTGCGCGAGTATCCCGGAAACGACTCGCCCCTGCACATCGATATTGCCGGGCAGGAGCTGGCGGTCCTCGACCCCCAGCCGGAGAGCCAGGGCTCCTGGGGATGGGCGGAGATTCCCGTCCCCGAGGGCGCGCTGGCGCGAGGCGAGAACGAGTTCGCCCTGCGCGCCGAGACCAGCGGGGCGAACTCGTGGTCGCTGGGGGTCTCCTGCGAGAAGCCCCGGGGCGCCAGCCGCAAGAGCGTCGACGGCGGGGCCTCCTGGCCCGGGGAGCTGCTCCTGGGCTACGACTCGACCCTGGCCGGCGAGTACATGGCCCGGCTGCTGGTCGACCCCGCCGAGAGGCCCGACCGCTCCCGCAAGCCGAAGATCGTCTACGAGTCGCCGGACCACCCCAGGCTGGCGGCCATGCGCAAGGAGTTCGGTCTGGAGAAACTGGCCTCCGGCGCGAAGACCGACCTCGACCGCGCCCGGCGCATCATGACCTGGTGGGTCTCGTCCTGGGCATATGAGCGGAACTGCGGCCCGATCTACTGCCCCTGGGACCCCCTCACGATCATCCCCTGGAAGACCGCCTCCTGGGGAGCGGGCTACGAGAGGCCCCTGGCCTACTGCGTGCACTCGGCCAGCGGCCTGACCCTGCTGCTCCGAGCGATCGGGCTCTTCGCGCGCGCGATCGTCACTGACTCCGAGAACCCGCAGGGCACCGGAGGCCACTTCCTGACCGAACTGTGGTGCGGGGAACTCGGCAAGTGGGTGGTGCTCGACCCGCACTTCGACGCGGTGCCGACTCTCGACGGGGAGCCGGCATCGGCGCTCGAGTTCCAGGCGCTGGCCGAGCGCAACCGGTGCTCGGCGATGGGCTTCATCCCCGGCGGGAGCTACGGTTCGAACCCGCGCTGCAAGGAGAAGTGGCTGGAGCGCTGGCTGGCCGGGCAGGGCTTCTGGGAGCTGGGTTTCTATGAGCGCGGGGACATGGCCTCCCACCCCGAGCTCTGCCCCCCGGAGCACGGCACTACGGCCTATCACGCGACCTGCTTCCTGTGGCTGGACACCGACCGCACCCCGCACCGGCCGTACTTCCCGCGCTGGACGCGGGAGAAAGCCGCGCTTTCCGCCGCGCCGGAGAGCTGATGGACGCGGAAGAGCTCGCCCGCCTGCGCGCGGCCGACCGCGAGCATTCCTGGAAGCCCTTCACGGACATGCGCGAGTACGCGCGGTCCCGACCCCTGGTAATAGAGCGCGGCGAGGGCAACTGGCTTTTTGATGCGGAAGGCCACCGGCTCTTTGACGCGGTCAGCTCCCTGTGGTGCAACCTCTTCGGCCACCGCGCCCCGGAGATCGACGCGGCCATACGCGCGCAGCTCGACCGCGTGGCCCACAGCACCGCCCTGGGGCCCACTCACCCGGGCGCAATCCTGCTCGCCGAGCGGCTGGCCTCCATCGCGCCGGATGGGCTGGCCCGGGTCTTCTACACCGATTCGGGCTCGGAGGCGGTGGAGGCCGCGCTCAAGATCGCCGTCGGCTGCTGGCGCTACCGGGGCCGGCCGGAAAAGACGAGGATAGTTTCCCTGGAGGGGGGCTACCACGGCGACACCCTGGGCGCGGTCTCGGTGGGGGGCATAGACCTCTTCCACGCCGAGTGGAAGCCGCTGTGCTTCGAGTCCATTCAGATCCCCGGCCCGGCGAGGGGCAGGGAGAGCACCGCCGCGCTGCGCGGGCTGCTGGAGGCGCGCGCGGACGAGATCGCCGCGCTGATCATGGAGCCCCTGGTCCAGGCCGCCGGGGGGATGCTCTTCGCCTGCGACGGCTTCCTGGCCGAGGCCCGGCGGCTCTGCTCGGAGCACGACGTCATCCTCATCCTCGACGAGGTGGCCACCGGCTTCGGCCGGACCGCGAAGCGCTTCGCCTGCGAGCACGAGGGCGTCGCGCCCGACATCCTGTGTCTGGCCAAGGGCATGACGGGCGGATACCTGCCGCTGGCGGCCACACTGACCACTGAAGAGGTCTTCCGCGCGTTCCTGGCCGAGGGCGAGGGCGAGCGGCGCGTCTTCTACCACGGACACACCTACACCGCGAACCCCCTGAGCTCGGCCGCGGCGCTGGCCGCCCTGGACCTCCTGGAGCGCGAGCTGCCCCACCTCGAAGAAAGATCGCGCAAGCTGCGGGCCGCGCTCGAGCCGCTCTCGGCTCACCCCCGCGTGGAGGAGCTGCGCCTGCTGGGCATGATGGGCGGACTGGAGCTGGTTCCGGAGAGCGAACCCGGCGCCTTCGGCCGCGCGGTCTGCGCGAAGGCCCTGGAGCACGGGATCCTGGTCCGCCCGCTGGGCGACATGTTAGTGGTCATGCCGCCCTTGACCATCACGGAAGATGAAATCCGCCACCTGGCCGAAGGGCTGAGCAGAGCTATAGAGGAAGCTGCCGCCGCCGGCTGAGCCTGTGTCCTAAACTTCCCTGCTCATTGACCACTCACCATTTCCCATCAGCCATGAGTGAGGCGAAGCCTCACTTGCTGTACATGGGCAGGTAGCGGTAGTAGACCTCCAGGCACAGCGCGCCGACCGCGGTGGTGTAGGCCCGGCCCCCGGCCTTGTCGGCCTTGCCCAGCAGGTCCCAGGAGCCGTCCACGTCGTCCTCCGAGCCATCTCTGGGGCCGCCCTTGCGCTGGTTGGTGAGCAGGGTCTTCTTGAGCTCCGCGTTCCACTTCTTCCAATCATCGCCGCCCATCTGGAACATGGCCAGCGTGCCGTAGTACCAGTGATAGAAGGTCACCGGGCCCACCCCGCTGCGGCCGTTGTTGGCCTCCCACGCGGGCAGGTTCTTCTCTTCGATCAGGACCTTGGCGCCCTTCTGGAGCACCTCCTCCGTTCTGCGCAGCCCGATGAACTGGCGAATGACCATGCCCACGCCGGTGGTGGAGGGCATGCCCCGCTTGTTGACGTAGCCGACCTTCCCCTTGTCGTCGGTGCATTCGTCCACGAACTTGAGCGCGCCCTGGAAGCCGGCGTTGTCGACCTTGAGGCCGGCGATCCTGGCGCTCTTAAGCTGCATCACGTACCAGCCGGTGACCGACACGTCGGCTTTTATCTGCGGCCTGTACCTCCAGCCCGAGTAGGCTTTCTGGGCCGAGAGCGAGTAGTCCACGGCCTTCTGCGCGGCCTTGCCGGTCGCGGGGATCTTGGCCATGCCGTAGGCCTCGGCCAGGGCCAGGCTGGCGATGGGGTGGTCGTACCCCCCGAAGCTGCCGTGCCAGGGCTCGCGGCACTTGTGCCCGATGGCTCCGTCGTCTCTCTGCTGGCTGATGAGCCACTTGACCGCCCGGCGGACGTTGGCGCTGAAGCGCCCGTTCTTCTCGGTGTAGCCGGCGCCCAGGAAAGCCAGCACGGCCAGCCCGGTGACCCCCGGGTCTACGCCCTTGGCGCCCTCCAGCTTCCTGGCGTCCCAGTGGCCGTCGGGCTCCTGGTGGCGGGCCAGCCAGCGCAGCGCCGCCTCCACGGCGCTTTCCGTCGCCGGCGAGCCGCCGAAGCGGGCCACCGCCCGCTTGCGCCCGCCGCCGTCGCGGTAGCCGAAGACCCCGGCCATGCCCCCGCCGCCCACGCCGATGGAGCCGGT
>CAZONU010000247.1:3740-7710 GCA_964581145.1 uncultured Planctomycetia bacterium | reverse complement strand
GGCTGGAAAAAAAGAAGAAGCCCGCCCGGGCCCGCGCCCGGCGGGTAGGCGAGATTGTGGACGAGCTGGCCCGGGCCGGGAACCTCGACCCGCTGGCTGCGGGGCTGTACCTGCGCCTCTTCGCCTCCGGCGAGGCGGCCTTGGGCGCCGACCCGGTCTGCGGGGAGATGCCCCGGTGCCTGAGCTGCGAGCTCGGCGGCGTCTGCCGCTACCGCCAGGGGGAGCTGGCCCAGCCGCCTCCGGCCCGCACCGAGCGGCCCGCCGAGCGCCTGCGCCGCGAGGGCGAGGACGCGCTGACCGGGGCGGAGCTGGCCGCGCTGGTGCTCTCCGGCGACGGCCTGAAAGAGACCCAGGCGCTGGCCGCCGCCCGGCGGCTCCTGGGCGAGGCCGGCTCCCTGCGCGACCTGGCCGCCCGGCCCCTCAAGGAGCTGGCCGCCGCCGAGGGCATGAGCGAGGAGCTGGCCCTGCGCCTGCGCGCCGCGCTGGCCCTGGCCCGCCGCTGGAACGTCGAGGTCCGCGAGCGCGGCCGGCAGTTCAAGACCGGCCGGGACTTCTTCGAGTTCTTCGCGCCGCGCCTGCGCGACCTCAAGAAGGAGACCTTCTTCGTGGTGCTCCTCGACCAGAAGAACCGCTACGTCGGGGCCGAGCCGGTCAGCACCGGGACGCTGACCGGCTCGCTGGTCCATCCCCGGGAGGTCTTCCGCCCGGCGATACGCGAGGCCGCCGCGGCGGTGGCCTTCGTGCACAACCACCCCTCGGGCAGTCCCAAGCCCAGCAAGGACGACATGGAAATCACCGCGCGGCTCCTGGAGGTCGGCAAGCTGGTCGGCCTGCGGGTGCTGGACCACGTGATCGTCGGCGAGGAGAGTTACTTCTCTTTCGTCGAGGAGAGGCTGATCTAGCGCGCCGCGCGCCGCTCGGTGGCCAGCACCTTGCCGGCGGCGTCGAAGAGCTTGAGTTCCAGCGCCTGGGTTATGCCTCGCGTGTAGCTCGACTCTATCGACACCGCGCCCCCGTCCTTGCAGGAGCGGTTCTTGAGCTTGGCGACCACGCCGCCCCGCAGCACGGCGTAGAGCGTGAGGTTGGCGGCCTTGGCGCCGTGCACCTGGGCCTTGATCTTGATCTTGGGCTTGAAGATGTTGCCGCCCACGCTCCACTTCTTGATCTCGATGCGCCCGGCGCCCGGGGCAGGCTCCGGCTTGGGTTTCGGCTTGGGCTCCGGTTTGGGCTCCGGTTTGGGGCCGGGTCCCGGGCCCGGTTTCGGTTCAGGTTTCGGTTCGGGCTTGGGCTCGGGCTTGGGCTCGGGCTTGGGCTCCTTGACCAAACGCCCGCGCAGCTTGTCCTTGATGTATTTCTCCAGGGCCTGCTTGGCGATGTTCTTGAAGATGTCGCCGAGGCCCTTGAGCGGCAGGAACCGGGCCAGGCCGGTCCGGTCGTCCCTGGACAGCGGGTAGTAGATGTCGCCCTTGGCGGCGGCCTTCCGGACCGCCTTGCGGATCATCGACTCGGGCACGTACTTGCGCAGCTTGTCCCTGGGCACTTTCCTGAACATCTTGTTGCGCAGGATCTTGTCGTAGTCGATCTGCACCAGCCACTTGTCGGGCAGACGCTTGAGGTAAAGGCCGCTGCCCCGGCCGAAGGGCATCCCCTTCTCGGCGACTTTCATGGAGGCGGCGAAAGCCAGGGTCAAAGGATCCTCGCCCACGGTCTTGGCCTCGAAGCCCTTGCCCTTGACCACCCCGTCCGCCATGCTGACGGTCATCTTGCCGGGGGTGAACTGGTACTCGGCGGCGGCGAGCTTCTTGACCAGGTCGGGGACCAGCAGGGCGGCCAGGTCCTTGGTCCGGCCCTGGAAGGGGGGCACCTTGTCGATGTTGCGCACCGCCAGGCCCTCGGCGGCCACCGTGCTGCTGCCCTTCCAGGCGACCATTCTGGCGGGCTCGATCCCCGTGCCCCGCCAGGCGAGGTCCCCGCTGACCTTGCCGCCGCAGATGTCCTTCCAGCCCTGCGTCTCCGAGGCCACCCGGTTGACGTCCACGTCCTTGACCTTCATCGCGCCGCTGTGGGCGATCTTCGGATGGTTGATATCCGCGGTGACGTTGCCCTTGGCCCCGCCGCCGTAGGCCTTGGCCGCGAACTCGGCGACCCGGAAGACGTTCTCCTCCAGGGAGAGCTTGCCGGCCAGGTCGGTGAGCGCGTACTCCTCGTAGCTGACCCGCCCGGCCTGGAGGCGGCCGGTCATCCGGTAGCCCTTGAGGAACTCGTAGGGGGTCTCCTCCTTCTTGCCCTCCTTGGGCTTCTCGGGAGCCGCCGGCGTCTTCCCGGGCTTGGTCTTGCCGGCGGCGGGCTTCTTCCCGGCCTCAGGAGTCTCCAGGGCCGCGAGGATTTCCTCGACCTTGACCTCCGGTGAGCTGAGCTCCACCTCCGCGGCCAGCTGCTGGAGGTCGGCCAGCAGCCGCGCGCCCTCCCGGGCCGAGGTGACCCGCCCCTTCTTGACCACGAAGCGGCTCTCGTGCTTGCTGCGCTTGTTGACGACTCCCACGGAGAGATTCTCGAGATCCACCGCCTTGGTGCCCACCGCCACCGCGCCGGAGCAGCGCAGGCGCATGTGGGGCAGCTCGCCGTACTCGAAGTGGACGTCCCGGAGCTCGGCCTTGCCCTTGTAGCTGAGGCCGGCCAGGCGCCCGGACAGGAGCGGGCGCTTGCTCTCCAGGAGCTGCTTCAGGTCCCCCGAGGCGGAGATTTCGGCCAGCTCCAGCTTGCCGCCCAGGCGGAACTTCTCCAGGGCGGGCAGCAGCTTGCGGACCGCCTCGAGCTCGAACTCGGGAATCGACAGGCGCACCGCGACCTGGCCGACGTCGATGGTCGTCTCCGGCTTCCCGACCCCTCCCGGGCCGGAGGCCGCCACCAGCTTCTCGGCGAGGAGCACGTCGGCGGTCCCCGAGCCGCTCAACCGCAGCTCGCCCAGGCGGACCGCCAGGGATCTCATCTTCAGGGACTTCTTCCCGACGTTGGGGTTCCAGCTGCCGGACAGCTCCACGGAGGCCGGCGTCCGGGCGGGCTTGTCCACCAGGCCGCTGAAGGCGATCTTCGCATCGGTGGCGTCGAAGGCCAGCTTGACGCTGAACTCCTTGTCGGGGGTGCTGACCAGCCGGCCGCTCAGGCGCACCGGACCCGAGCCCTTCAGCTTCTCGGGTATGACCCCGAAGACCTTGCGGAGCTTGCTGATCACCGAGACGTCCGCGCTGCAATCCTCGAGGACCAGCGAGCCGGACGGGTCCTTGAGCTTGAGCTCCAGGCCCTTGCCCTTGCCGTCCCCCGCGGGCACTTCCACCAGCCGGAAGCCCTTCAGGCTGCCGCTGATCTTGGCCCGGGCCAGGTTGGTGTCCACGATGCACTGCTCGATCTTGGCGGTACCCAGGGCGGTGTTGGCGCTCAGGGCCACCACCGCGGTGCCCTTGAGCCTGAGGTCCTCCGGGAACCAGCCGAAGCCGGCCAGGAGCGCCGTGGTCTTGCGCGCGTCGGGCACGTTGAGGCCGAGCTCGTAGGTGCCCAGCATCCGCCCGTAGTCGCTGACCTCGCCGGAGAGCGTGAAGTTGCAGAAGGAGCTGGTCAGCCTGACCGCCCGGGCCTTCAGGCTCCGGGCCTCGGGCTTCAGGTCCAGGTTGGCCACCAGCTGCACCCTGGCGTCGCCCACGCCCTTCTCGGGAAGGCCCGGACCGGTTACTTTCAGGTCGGTGATGTCCACCAGCAGCGTGTTGGTGAGCTTCTGCGGGGTGCCATGGACCCGGCCGCCCTTTATCCGGACCGTCCCGGCGAAGCCCATGGCGGCCAGCTTCTTCATGTCCGGGTAGAGCTCCAGCACCGGCGCGACCCGGTCCCACAGCGCGGCCATGTCGGCGCGCAGGTCCAGCTTCACGTCGAACTCGGGTTTCTCGGCGGTCAGCCCCAGGACCTGCCCGGTCACGGT
>CAZONU010000247.1:0-3730 GCA_964581145.1 uncultured Planctomycetia bacterium | reverse complement strand
GGTCACGGTGGCATTCAGGCTGGGCGACTGCGGCGTCCTGGCGGTGAGCTTGAGGTCCGGGAGGTCCCAGCTCTTGGCGCCGCCTGGATTCTCGGTTCCCCGCAGGTTGGTGGTCAGCTTCACCTCCAGCGGGTCGGGCCTGCCGGCGGCGCGGCGCGACTCCATCTCTGCGCTCAGGGCGATGAGGTCGCCCTCGCTGCTGGCCGTGGCGGTCAGCTTCAAGTCCTCGTTGAGCGCGGGCAGCCCGGGCATGACTTTGGAGTAGCGGTCGGCCAGCTGCTTGAACTTGGCGCGGAGCACCAGCTTGCCCCTGGCTTGGGCGTTCTTCCCGTCGCCGGCGGGCACGAACTCGCCGCCGGTCAGCCGGACCTTGCCGGCGGCGGAGTCTCCGACCGCCGAGAAACGTATCTTTCTGAGGGCCAGGTTCGCGGGGTCCAGCGCCAGCCGGCCGTCCACTGTGAGAGTTATGTCCTCCTTGGGAAGCTGCTTGCCGTCGGTGTAGCTGGGCGGGACCAGCAGATTCCTGAAGTTCGCGGTGACCTTCACGGGCAGGTCCCCGGCGGTGCCCTCGGCCTCCACGGCCAGCTCCAGCGTCCCCTCCACCCGGTCCTTGGCCTTGAATATCCGGCCGACCTCCCCGCCGGTCAGCTTGCCGACGTCCGCCTTCACCCCGAAGTCCAGCTTGATCCTGCCGGCTGCCGCGGCCCCGGCCAGCTGACCGGAGGCCAGGGCCACCGCCGGGAGCCCGCGGATCGCGACGCTCCCACCGGCCTTCTCGCACAGCGGGGTCTTCACGGCCAGCGCCAGGTCGGCGTCGCCCTTGGCCAGGTCCGCGCTCCCGTTGAGCGTCACCTTGGCGCCCACGCCGGGCACGGGCTTCTCGTGAATCCCCAGGGAGACGGCGTCGAGTTGGGGCACCTCCAGCGTGCCGGTCAGGGTGATGCGGTCCGGAGAGGCCGCGGTCAGCTTGACCTGGAGGGAAACGTCCTTGCCCGGCTCCGGCAGGCCCAGGTGCTTGGCCAGGGCCGAGGGGTCCAGTTTCTCGACCGAGGCGCCCACCATCTCGCCGGAGAGCCGCTTGAAGCCGAAGCCTAACAGGTTCTTCCTGCCGGGGTCGACCGCGAAGTCCGCTCCGCCGGCCAGGTCAACCTTGCCGGGGCCGCCGCCCGCCGGGGAGGCCATGCTCAACTCGTAGCTGAGCGTCCCCGCCAGGGCGGGCACGTCGAAATCGTCGACTCCGGCCTTGAGGTTCAGCTCCTGGATCCGGCTGGAGGCCTTATTGAAGCGGTCATCGAACTCCAGGGCGCCGTTGCGGACGGTGAGCTTGAGGTTCACCCTCTCGATGGGGCCCAGCGGCCCGGAGGAGTCATCCTCGTCCTTCTTCTTCCCGTCCTTCTTCTTCCCGCCCTTCTTCTTGGCGCTCTTCTTCTTGTCCCCGTCGCCCTTCAGGAGGTCGTCGATGTTGGTGGCCCCGCGGGTCTCCTCGCGCTCCAGGAAGACGGCCGGCTCCTCCAGGGTCACCGAGCACTCCAGGTCGGCCAGCCCGCTGCTGAGCAGCCGCCAGACGTCCACGCGGACATCGACCTCCTTGACGGTCAGAAACTGGCGGTCGGGGGTGAAGCCCTCCTTGTTGGCCACGGCCAAGTCGGCGATCTTCAGACCCTTGAATATCTCCAGCTTCACGCCGCCGATGGTCACGTCGCGGCGGAGCTGTTCCTCCAGGTTCTCCTTGATGGTCTGCTTGACGCGCGCCTCGCTGAGGATGAAGGGCACCAGCACGGCGACGAGCACGACCAGGAGCACGAACGACGCGGCCGTGTAGAGGGCCAGGCGCAGCAGGCGGCGCCACAGGGGGCGCTTCTTCTTGACCGGCGCGAGCTCGCCGCCGGTGGCCAGCTCCAGGCTGATCTCGGTGGTGCCCACCCGCAGCACCGAGCCGGGCGCCACCTCCGCGCGGCGAGCCACCGGCTTGCCGTCGATGAACACCTCGCAGCCGGGCGAGACCGGCTCGACCACGGGAGGCTTCTTCGACCGGACCACGAGGCGGGCGTGATGGCTGGCCACCTCGGGCCCCTCGGCGCGCACCGGGCAGTCCGGGGAGCTGCCGATCAGCAGCTCCTTGCCGGCCAGGGGGACGTTGCCTGAAGGGGTCAGCAGTCGGTAGTCGGGCATCTACTCCTCCGGGCGGCGAATGACGCATGGCGCCCGCAATCAGTATCCCCGCGGGAGGCGGCCGAATCAAGAGACGGGGACGGCCGCCGGAGCCTTCACCCTTCCATACCATTATACATGCCCCGGCGCTAAATGGGCCCCAATCTCCGCGAAAAAGCCCCCGGCCGGTTCGCCGGGGGCTGATTCTGTGGAAGATACGACCGCTCTACAGCCGTCCTTTGGTCGAGGGCACGCCGCGCTCGCGGGGGTCGGGCGCCGAGGCCCCGCGCAGCGCGCGGCCCAGGGCCTTGAAGGCCGCTTCGAAGATGTGGTGCTTGTTCCGGCCGCGGATCACCTCAACGTGCAAAGTCATCCTGGCGTTCTCAGTCAGCGCGCGGAGGAACTCCTCGGCGAGCTCGAAGTCAAAGGAGCCGACCCGGCCCTTGGTTGGCAGGCCCGACACAAACAGGAACGCCCGGCCGGAGAGGTCCAGCGCGGCCTCGGCGAGGGCTTCGTCCATGGGCACCCGCGCCCAGCCGTAGCGGGAGACGCCTTTCTTCTCCCCCAGGGCCTCGGCCAGCGCGCGGCCCAGGACGATGCCGGCGTCCTCGACCAGGTGGTGGTCGTCGACGTGGCGGTCGCCCCTGGCGGCGAGCTTGAGGTCCCACAGGGCGTGACCGGCCAGGAGCTCCAGCATGTGGTCGAAGAAGCCGATTCCGGTCTTGACCTCGACCCTGCCGCGGCCGTCGACGTTCAGCCGGACGGAGATGCTGGTCTCGCGGGTCCTGCGGCGCAGGCTCTTCCTGCGCGGGGCCGGTTTCGTCTTCTTCTTGGCCATCTGCTCGCTCCTCTCGCGCGGGGGAGTATACCCGAAAGGCCGCGGGCGCGCCAGATATTTCGCCCGCGGCGTCTTGCCTCTCCGGCCGCGGTCGCTATGATGGTCCGAGTCACGAAAGGAGGCGTCGTGCTGGAGACGCTGGAGGCGGGCGGGCCCGCCGCAAAGAGGGCGTTGGCGCGGATCCGGGGCCGCCTGGAAAGCGCCGCCCGGAAGATGAGCGCCGCCGCGCGCAAGGCGTCAAAGCGCGCCTTCGGCAGGCCGCTGGCCCCCGAGGACGCGGTCCGCAAGATAATCGCCGACGTCCGCGCCAGGGGCGACGCCGCGCTGGTCAGGTACGAGCGGCTCTTCGACGGCTGCCGCCTGACGCCGAGAAAGCTGCGCGTTTCTGTTTCTGAATTCAAGCGCGCCCGCAAGAATCTCGACCTCGACCTCCGCCACGCCCTGCTGGAGGCCGCGCACCGCATACGGGTCTACCAGGAGCACGTCGCCCTCCCGGAGAGCGTCCTCATGCGCGGGCCCGGCGAGGAGCTCGGCCTGCGGGTGGTGCCCCTCAGGCGCGTGGGGCTGTACGTGCCCGGCGGGACCGCCGCCTATCCCTCGAGCGTGCTGATGAACGCCATCCCCGCCCAGGCCGCGGGGGTCGATGAGATCGTGGTCTCGTCGCCGCCGGACGCCTCCGGGAAAGTTAACCCCCTGGTGCTGGCCGCCTGCGCGGAGCTGGGAATCACCGAGGTCTGGCGC
>CAZONU010000246.1:6225-7723 GCA_964581145.1 uncultured Planctomycetia bacterium | reverse complement strand
CACCCAGTTCGAGGGCGAGATCTACATTCTGACCAAGGAGGAGGGTGGCCGGCACACGCCGTTCTTCTCCGGATACCGCCCGCAGTTCTACTTCCGGACCACCGACGTGACCGGAAGCATGAAGCTGCTGGGCGGCGCCGAGATGGTCATGCCCGGCGACAACGTGACCATCGGCGCCGAGCTGATCTACCCCATCGCCATGGAGGAGCAGCTGCGCTTCGCCATCCGCGAGGGGGGCCGCACCGTGGGCAGCGGGGTGGTCACCAAGGTCGTCGAGTGAGCCGGCGAGCCGGGACGGTCAACCGCAGGGGACTCCGCCAGGACCCGGATCAAGGGAGGCAGTAGGTGGCCAAGGAGATCGTCGCGCTGGAGTGCACGAGCTGCAAGGCGCGCAACTACACGACTCTCCTTGAGACCCGGGGAGGAGGAAAACTGGAACGCAAGAAGTATTGCCGGCGCTGCCGCAAGCACACGCCGCACAAGAGCCGCCGCAAGTAGGGGCTTCGGGTCGGGCGAATTGGCAGACCGGCAATCTCCGCAGGGTCCGCGCAGGCCTGTAGCTCAATTGGCAGAGCAGCTGATTCCAAATCAGCGGGCTGGGGGTTCGAGTCCTCCCAGGCCTGCCATTTCTCAAGCGCAGCGGGAGTGAGAAGGACGGGATGAGCCTGGGACTTTACAAGTGGCCGCAGGGCCGGATCCTCCGCTACCTGGCGGCGGCGGTGGGGCTCAGCTACGTGTCCTACGGGGCCCACCGCTTCTACGCCTGGAAGAGCGGCGACGCGCTGCCCTTCGCCGCGCCCGGGGCGCTGCCCGAGATCTTCAACCTCGGGTATGTGGGGGCGCTGCTGGTGCTCCTGGCCGGGACGCTGGCCATCTACTTCGTGGTCTTCACCAACGCCAAGGCCGCCGACTACCTCATCGCCGTCGAGGGCGAGATGCGCAAGGTCTACTGGCCGAAGATCAAGCCCTGGTTCTCCTGGAGCAGCGAGCTGTGGGGCTCGACCTACGTGGTGATCATCGTGGTGGTGATTCTCAGCGTGTTCATCAAGCTGATCGACCTGGTATTCACCCCCATCTCCACGTGGATATTCCACGGCAATTAGGCCGGGACCGGGAGAAGCGCACATGGCCAAGGCCTGGTACGCCATTCGCGGGCAGTCGGAGCGCGAGGACGTGATCCGCGACAACCTGGACGCCAAGATCCGCGCGGCCGGGCTGGAGGACAAGGTCACCCGCATCATGGTGCCCCGCGAGCACGTCTCCGAGATCCGCGACGGCAAGAAGCGCATCACCCAGCGCAAGATGTACCCGGGCTACATCCTGGTGGAGGCCGACCTCACCGACGAGGTCTGGTTCCTGATCACCGAGACCCCGGGGATCAGCGGCTTCGTGGGCAGCCGCACCAAGCCGGTGCCGCTGACCGACGACGAGATCGGCCGCATCCTCCGGGACATCGAGGACAAGAAGGAGCGTCCCCGGCCCAAGGTGGAGTTCGAGG
>CAZONU010000246.1:0-6215 GCA_964581145.1 uncultured Planctomycetia bacterium | reverse complement strand
CCAGCACCAAGGTCAAGCTCTCCACGCGCGTCCTTGACGGTCGAATCGGCGGGCAAGGCGATCGACAGCGTCAAGGTCAAGGGCGGGCCCTTCGAGAACTACGACGGGGTGGTCGAGGACATCAACCCCGGCAAGGGCCTGCTGCGCGTCGCGGTTTCCATCTTCGGGCGCTCCACGCCGGTGGAGCTGGAGTACAGCCAGGTGGAGCGGCTCTAGGCGCCGCTCGGGACCGATTGGGAGGACCGCAGCCCCCATGGCCAAGAAGCAACTCAAAGCGCTGATCAAGCTGCAGATCCCCGGCGGGCAGGCCAACCCCGCGCCCCCGGTGGGCCCGGCGCTGGGCGTCCACGGCGTCAACATCGGCGAGTTCGTCAAGCAGTTCAACGACCGCACCAAGAAGATGATGGGCGTGACCCTCCCGGCGGTGATCAGCGTCTACGCCGACCGGACCTTCTCGTTCATCACTAAGCAGCCCCCGGCGGCCACGCTCATCAAGCAGATCGCCGGGCTGGCCAAGGGCTCGGCGGTGCCCAACAAGGAGAAGGTCGGCCGCCTCACCCCGGAGCAGCTCCGGGAGATCGCCGGGAAGAAGCTGGAGGACCTCAACACCGCTGACTTGGAGGCGGCCATGCGCGTTCTGGCGGGCACGGCCCGCAGCATGGGCGTGGAGATAGACGGGGACTTCCGGGCGGGCACGGACCCCCAGCCCAAGCCCAAGCCCAAGCCCGAGCCCGAGCCCGAGCCCAAGGTGAGCTGAATCATGAAGGCGCGCAGCAGGAGATACCGCGAGGCGGTCAAGGACCTGGACCTGGCCAGGAACTACGCCGTCCCCGAGGCCGTGGGGCTGCTCAAGGGCCGCAGCAAGACCAGGTTCGACGAGAGCTTCGAGCTGGCCGTCAAGCTGAGCATCGATCCCAAGCAGGCCGACCAGATGGTGCGGGGCACCTTCAGCCTGCCCAAGGGCACCGGCAAGAGCGTCAGGGTGGTCGCCTTCGCCGAGGGCCAGGCCGCCGAGGAGGCCAGGGCCGCCGGGGCCATGGAGGTCGGCGGCGAGGAGCTGGCCAAGAAGGTGGAGGGTGGCTGGACCGACTTCGACGTGGCCGTGGCCCACCCCCAGATGATGCGGGTGGTCGGCAAGCTGGGGCGCATCCTGGGCCCCCAGGGCAAGATGCCCAGCCCCAAGAGCGGCACGGTGACCCCCGAGGTGGCCAAGGCCGTCAAGGAGTTCCTGGGCGGCAAGATCGAGTTCCGCAACGACCAGTACGGGAACCTTCACGTGCTGGTCGGCAAGGCCAGCTTCAGCCGGGAGGACCTGGTCGAGAACGTCCAGGCCATGATCGACCACATCCAGTCGGTCCGGCCCCAGGCGGTCAAGGGCGCCTACCTGACCAAGGCGGTGCTGACCACCACCATGGGCCCGGGGCTCAAGCTGGCGGTCTAGGGAGAGCAAACATGCCCAGCCGGCTCAAGGAACTGATCCTCCAGGAGGCGGCCGCCCGCTACCGGGAGGTCGAGAACATGATCTTCGTGGGCTACCGGGGGCTCTCGGCCGGCCAGATCGCCGAGTTCCGGCAGGAGCTCCGCAAGGAGCAGGTGCACATCCGGGTGGTGCGCAACCGCATCACCGTGCGGGCCTTCGCCGAGCTGGGCCGGCCGGAAGCGGTCAAGGGCCTCTTCGAGGGGCCCACCGCGATCATGGACGGCGAGGACCCGGTGGCCATGGCCAAGGCGGCGCTGGCCTTCGCCAGGCGCCACCCCAGCCTGGAGGTCAAGGGCGGGGTGGTCGAGGGCCAGGTGCTGCTCGCCGCCGAGGCCGTCGCCCTGGCCAGGATGGAGAGCCGGCCGGAGCTGCTGGCCCGCATCGCCGGGACCATAGTCGGCGTCGGCGGCGGGGTGGCCGCGGCCGCGGCCGCGGCCGGCGGGCGCCTGGCCGGGGCGCTGGAGGCCCTGGCCGGGAAGGAAGCGGAAGACGCCTCGGGAAGTCCCGAACCGCAGGCGGCTTGAGATAACGGAGCGGGCGGGACTTCCCGCAAGAGTGAGCGCGAAGGAGAGAGGGTAATGACGGAAGAGGCCAAGGCCAAGGAGTTCGCCAAGGACATCAAGGAGCTGGGCGATGCGATCGTCAAGCTGACCCTGCTCCAGGCCAGGGACCTGGCCGACTACCTCAAGGAGGTCCACGGCATCGAGCCGGCGGCCGGCGGCGCGGTGATGATGGCCGCCCCGGGAGCGGCGGCCGGCGTCGAGGAGCAGGTCGAGCAGACCGAGTTCGACGTGATCCTGGCCGAGATCGGCCCCAAGAAGATCCAGGTGATCAAGGCGGTCCGCGAGATCACCAGCCTGGGTCTGAAGGAGGCCAAGGCCCTGGTGGACGGCGCGCCCAAGCCGGTCAAGGAGGGCGCCACCAAGGACGAGGCCGACCAGATCAAGAAGAAGCTGGAGGCCGAAGGCGCCAAAGTTGAGGTCAAGTAGCCGGAGCGGTGAGACGGGCGGCGTGAAACGTGAAGCGCTCCGCGCTTCGCGGGCGAGGCTTCGCGCGCCCGCGGTGTGCATAACCCGCGGCTGGCGGCTGGGCCCCTGAGGGGCAGAGGCGGAACGCATGCAGATCAGGCGTTACGGTAAGAGCCAGACGGAGTTGCCCATCCCCGACCTGACCGAGACTCAGCGCAAGTTCTACGCCGAGTTCCTGCAGGCCGGGTCGCTGCCCGACGAGCGCAAGCCCCACGGGCTGGAGTCCATCTTCCGGGAGAGCTTCCCGATCACCAGCTACGACGGGTCCATGAGCCTGGACTACGTGCACTACGAGATCGGCGCCCCGCGGCACACCCCCGACGAGTGCCGCGCGCTGGGGCTCACCTACGCGGCGCCCCTGAAGATCCGCCTGCGGCTCAACCACAAGGAGTCCATCGAGGAGGACGTCTACCTCGGGCAGGTCCCGCTGATGCTCGGCGGCGGCGAGTTCGTGGTCAACGGCTCCGAGCGGGTCATCGTCACCCAGATCCAGCGCTCCCCCGGGGTGGACTTCTCCGAGACCATCCACTCCAGCGGCAAGCGCCTGCATTCCTGTCGCATAATTCCCGAGCGGGGCAGCTGGATCCAGGCGGAGGTCACCAGCCGCGACGTGCTCACCGTGCGCATCGACCGCTCCAGCCGCATCCCCATCACCTGCCTGCTGCGCGCCCTGGACCGCAAGTTCTCCACCGACGCGGACATCCTGGGGACGCTCTACCCCATCGAGAGGATCGACCTGGCCACGCGCGGCTACCGCGGGAAGCTCAAGGGCACCTTCCTGTGCACCGACGTGGTCGACCCCGGGACCGGCGAGGTCCTGGCCGAGAGCCGCTCGCGGGTCAGCGAGGAGCTGGTCGGCCGGCTGGTCGAGGCCGAGGTCCCCTTCCTGGACGTGGTCCGCCCGGGGCGCGACGAGCTGCTGCTCAACACCATGGCCGGCGACGACAGCCACAACCACGAGGAGGCCGTGCTGCGCATCTACATGCGCCTCCGGCCGGGCACCCCGCCCAACACCGACCGGGCGGTCAACCTGATCAACGACCTGTTCTTCAACGAGAAGCGCTTCAACTTCGGGCGCATCGGCCGCTTCCGCCTGAACCGCAAGTTCGGCACGGACCTCCCCGAGACCCACCTGACCCTCACCGGCGACGACGTGCTGCACATCCTCCGCTACATCATGCTGCTGCGCGTCGGCAAGGGCGAGCTGGACGACATCGACCACCTCGAGAACCGCCGCATCCGGACCATCAGCGACCTGGTCTCCGACGAGTTCCGCCGGGGGATGATCAAGCTGCGCCGGGCGGTCCGCGAGCGCATGAGCCTCAAGGACGCCGACGACCTCACCCCGCGCACGCTGGTCAACAGCCAGGCGGTGGCCGCCTCGGTGGAGTACTTCTTCGCCCGCGGCGAGCTCAGCCAGGTGGTCGACCAGTCCAACCCCCTGAGCCAGCTGACCCACGAGCGGCGGCTCTCGGCCCTGGGGCCGGGGGGGCTGAACCGCAAGCGGGCCGGCTTCGAGGTCCGCGACGTGCACCCCTCGCACTACGGGCGCATCTGCCCCATCGAAACCCCCGAGGGCGGCAACATCGGGCTGATCGTCTCCATGGGCGTGTACGCCTCGGTCAACGAGTACGGCTTCCTGGTCACCCCCTACTTCCGGGTCAGGAACGGCAAGATCACCAAGGAAGTGGTCCATCTGCGCGCCGACGAGGAGGCCAAGTACCGCATCGCCCAGGCCAACGTGCCCCACGACGAGAAGGGCCACATCACCGTGCCCCGCGCCCTGCTCCGCCACCAGGAGGACTTCGTCCTCGCCGACGTCGGGGACATGGACCTCATCGACGTCAGCCCCATGCAGATGGTCGGGGTGGCCGCCAGCCTGATCCCCTTCCTGGAGCACGACGACGCCAACCGCGCGCTGATGGGCTCGAACATGCAGCGCCAGGCGGTGCCCCTGCTCTGCAACCAGCCCCCCCTGGTGGGCACCGGCATGGAGCCGGCCATCGCCCGGAACTCGGGCATGATGGTCGTCGCCGAGGCCGCCGGCGTCGTGGAGTACGCCGACGCCCTGCGCATCACCGTGAGCGGCCGCGAGTACCCGCTCCGCAAGTACTTCGGGCTCAACGACCGCACCTGCCTCAACCAGAAGCCCATCGTCAAGGCCGGCGACCGGGTGGAGCCCGGCCAGGTGCTCACCGAGGGCGCGGCCACCGTGGGCGGCGAGCTGGCCCTGGGCCGCAACGTGCTGGCGGCCTTCATGCCCTGGGAGGGCTACAACTTCGAGGACGCCATCGTCGTCAGCGAGCGGCTGCTCAAGGACGACGCCTACACCTCGATCCACATCGTGCAGCTGGCCACCGAGGTCCGCGAGACCAAGCTCGGCCGCGAGGAGATCACCCGGGACATCCCCAACGTCCCCGAGAGCCAGCTCCGCAACCTGGACGCCGACGGCCTCATCCGGATGGGCACCCGGGTCAAGCCCGGGGACATCCTGGTCGGCAAGATCGCGCCCAAGAGCAAGAGCGAGCTCTCCAGCGAGGAGAAGCTGCTCCACGCCATCTTCGGCCGGGCCGGCGAGGACATCAAGAACGACAGCCTGGAGGTCAAGCCCGGCTGCGAGGGCTACGTCATCGACGTCCGGCGCTTCCGCCGGCGCAGCCCGGCCAGCGAGGACCGCGAGCTCAAGCGCGAGGCCAAGCGCCTGGAGGCCGAGTACAACGCGCGCCTGCTGGCGGCCATCCGCGAGAAGTACAAGGCGCTGACCGACCTGGTCGGCGGGCGCCTGGTCAACGTGGAGACCCGCCGGAACATGGCCCCCCCGGCCAGCGCGGACCTGGACACCGCCGTGGAGATCGACGCGGCCCTCAACCTCAACAAGCTGGACGTCCACCCGGCCACCCGCCGCAAGGCCAAGCTCAAGTCCGCGGAGTTCGACCGCGCCCGGCGCCTGCTGGAGATCGAGAAGGACCGGGTGGTCGGCAAGCTCAAGCGCGGCGACGAGCTGCCCGCCGGCGTGCTGGAGCTGGTCAAGGTCTGCGTGGCCATGAAGCGCAAGCTGATGGTCGGCGACAAGATGGCCGGGCGCCACGGGAACAAGGGCGTGGTCTCGGTGATTCTCCCCGAGGAGGACATGCCCTTCCTGGACGACGGCACCCCGGTGGAGATGATCCTCAACCCGCTGGGCGTGCCCAGCCGCATGAACTTCGGGCAGATCCTCGAAACCCACCTGGGCTGGGCCGCCAAGAAGCTGGACTTCCGGGCGGTCACCCCCATCTTCGACGGGGCCACCGAGGAGGACATCAGGAAGGCCCTCAAGGAGGCCGGCCTGCCCGAGGACGGCAAGGTCAACCTGCATGACGGGCGCACCGGCCGGCCCTTCGACCAGAAGACCACCGTGGGCTACATGTACATGCTCAAGCTCCACCACCTGGTGGCCGACAAGGTCCACGCCCGGGCCACCGGGCCCTACTCGCTGATCACCCAGCAGCCGCTGGGCGGCAAGGCCCGCAACGGCGGCCAGCGCTTCGGGGAGATGGAGGTCTGGGCCCTGGAGGCCTACGGCGCGGCCAGCATCCTCCAGGAGATCCTCACGGTCAAGAGCGACGACGTGGAGGGGCGCACCAAGGTCTACGAGTCGATGGTCAAGGGCGAGAACGCCCTGGACCCGGGCATGCCCGTGGCCTTCGAGGTGCTCATGAACGAGATCC
>CAZONU010000245.1:0-7800 GCA_964581145.1 uncultured Planctomycetia bacterium | reverse complement strand
GTAGTATACTGAGCGCGCATAGCAAAGTAAAGAGAAATCTCGCAAAAAGCGAATGAAAGAGCGGGTCAAGGGTCCGGCTGGCGTGTGTTGTGATTGAGTAGGCCGGAGGGAAGGGGGAATGTATGCAATTGCAATTCAATCTCAAAAGCGTACTATCTACTCAACTTGAGGCTCCGATTGGGGAAGGTGTGATGAAGAAAGTCGCTGGCGAGTATTGCAGGCACTTCTACAGCATTGTTCTCTACCGAGAAGATGTCGATGAGATTCTAGGGATTATCGAGGAGTGTGCGGGTGCCGTCAGGATTCGAGATGACGAATTCTCGTATGACTCCCTAGACGAGTTGATAGAAAAGAGGGGAAAGCGTCTGAAGCGTCTTTCACTTATGGGGGTCGGGGACACACCGGGGTATCTGTCGCTGGAAGTGAACGCGGACTCCCCACCATTAGGCCCGGTCCGCCTTTCTGGGAGAGGGAACGAGAATGTTGAGGCCGGCTTTCTGAGAATTGAGAGATTGCTCCTCCGTAGGCGGTTGCCCGTGGGCCGTTTCTTACCCCCGGAACTAGCCGCGTGCTCATATCTCGGCGTAGGCGGTTTAATCGGCACTTCCACAGTGGCGATGATAGTGACGATTCCTGATGCATTAAAGACGTTCCTGATGACTATCATCATCCTTCTTGCCGCGCTGGGTCTTATCGGTTTCGCCGCTATAAGCCAGAGCATGTTCTGGTTCTATGACCCGATTATTCTTGAGAAGAAACACAAGGCCGATTCCTTCTGGAAGCGTAACAGGGACAAGATCATCTGGACCATTGTAACAGGCGCCATCAGTCTCATTGCTTGGCTCGTGGGGAAGTACTTCTCCGGGTAGGGGAGAAACACATGAGGTACCTGTTCACCGGTCAGGCCGTGACGTTCTCCAAGGCGCGGCGATGTCTCATGCTCCCTCATCCCAAAGGCGAAGCCGAGTCAATCAGGGAGGCTTTCAACGAGTGCGCGGTGGGATTGCAGGGCCTTCCCCCCGATGAGCTTAACCCTACCTCTAGGGAGTGGGTAACCAAACTTGAAAAACTGATGGGCAGGACCGGAAGTAAAGACCCGGGGGAGCGTGTCTCCTCTGCTACTAGGGCCGAACAGTTCACGGTGGAGCAGAAGCGGGAACTGTCTAACGTCATCGACGCGCTGGCCCATTGGTTTCACGACCAGGGGTCATCGTAGACACACGACCACACTAGGAGGTCTCTCCGGTCCCGGTGGCCTGTGATCTGTCGTCTCCGGTGACGGGGCGTGGAGCGGGGCCTATTTCTTCAGCATCCTTCTCTTCTTCGCCTTTCCGGACCCGGGTGTTCGGCGGGGCTTCTTTTCGGCCAGCTTCTTTTCAACTGCGTTCACTCGGCTCTTGAGGCGCTTGACGGCGGTTTTCAAGTCCTGGATTTCCTTGTCGATGTTTCCGGCTTTGGACAGGAGGGATTGAGTCGTGATGTCCAGAGGCCCAGACCATGGCAACCCTCCGCGGTGGTCTCTTTCCTCAACAAGACGACCGGTACTGTCCATGCGGCGAATCTCCAGCGTTTCAGATTCGGGGTGATGCCGACGATGGAAATGACTGCGAATGGCCCGCCAGCATTGGAGCACCACAGGGACCAACCCGATTATTGAAGCTACTGAACCAGCAATGTAGAGAATCTCTAGGCCTGTTTCGTGCTCAACGACGATGACCTTTGCCTTAGCGTTTCCGATGAGATGGCCATTCCCCTGGAGGTTGCCGGCGACGGGGGAATGACTCAGCCCCGCTTCGCGCCGGAGGGCTTCTAGGAGTTCCCTGTACTCATGGTAATCCCCGATGTTTTCGCGCAGCTTCAACGAGATGAGCTGTTCGGGGGGCGCGCCTAGCTCCTTGGCCGCGGCGGCGAACTTGGCCTTGAAAGCGCTCTTGCGCCATTCCTCACTCGATACTGGCGTGGGGTTCTTGCCCGGCATAGTTCAATCCTCCTCTGGCCTCTAGTATCGGCCGCTGGTGTGGGGGTGCAACAGGAAGAATCGGCTGGGGTGGGGTGTTTGCAGGATCCCGGGATGGGATTCAAATTTGGGCCGATTTTTCCTGCTATTCTCTTCTTCGGAAGGAATTGTTGGAAGGAACGGGAAGGGGGGGCGGCCCGACGCCCCGGCCTCCGCCGGGTCCTCTGTCCTTGTACTCTGTACTTCTTCCCCTACCTACCCAAGCGATTTGCGTAGGTGTCAGATAACCCGATGGATACGCGGTTTGTGCCGCATGAAGCGGAGATAGACCTTTTCCATGACGTCTTCGGCCCAATCTGCATCCGTCCGCTTGACCACAAGGCTGTCGTGGATGCCAAGAGCGGGCTTCCCGGCGTCCGCGAAATGGAGGAGGATTTGCAGCATCATCTTACCGTCCGTTGCCATGAGGTCTTCGCCTACGTCGCAGTAGAAGCAGCCCCGCTTCACTAGCGCCGGGTGTGCCTCCTCGATGCGTTGGAGGAGGTCCCGGGGGTTGGTCTTCTCTGTGTTGTAGACGATATTCCGGAGGTCTCGGGGAGCGTTCCGGAACAGCTTGTGTACCGCGTTCTCCGCCTTAGAAATTGAATCCGTGTTCCAACAGGCGTTTGTGGCGCGCTTGACCAGCTTCCGGACTAGCTTGCGCCTCTCCTCTGGAACGTTCTTGAAGGAGTAGAAACGGGGGAATATCTGCTCCGGTTTGTAACGGTCCCCCTCGGGTCCCTCCGTGTTGTTGAAGTGGTAAAGCATCCCCACGTGTAGGGCGCTGAAATCCAACTCCGCAACCGGCTCCCCGTCTATTAGCATCGATGGGCGCAATTCCTTGGGGAGGTTCTGAGCGCCCATTGGCCCCCAAGTGTACAACCTCATACCCCGGAACAGCAGTCCGCTGTGGATCTGTCGGAGAGCGACGGAGAGCGGGCCGCTGGTGAGCCGTGTGGTCCCGTCTACGCTCTCTTTCTGTTTTGGAACCATCCAGCCGTGGAGCAGGTTGTTGTGGTTGATTTTCTCTATCCTCTCCTCCATTTCGCGCCAGAAGCTCAGACCGTTCTCAATGGCTTCGGGGTAAGGTCGCCCGCTCTTCGGATCGGGCTGGGCGCATAGTTCAACCCGCTCCCTGATTGAAACCGGCTGGTCCTGCTCCTCCTTCGGGAGCTTCTTCCCGGAGATCCAATCCTTCTTGCCCGTCCTCAAGACCACCAGCGCCCCCGAGTCGTAGGCCGTGTGTCGCAACAAGCCTAGCCGCCACAATTCCCGACGCTCTAGCAGCCAGTTGGTCGGGAAGTACAGGGTCACGCGCCCGGACTTCTCGCTGCCGGTGGCTTGCCGCGCCATTCCAGCTTCGACAACGGCGCTCCAAACCTCAATGCGGGGGCGTGGGGCCTTGCTGTTGTCTCGGGGATCCGCAACCGTCTGATTCCAGAGACCATACCGAATCAGATTGTGGAGAACGTGGCGGGCGGTGCGCCGCTTCTCCTCCAGCTTGTAGCCCTTGAGGCCTAGCCGGGGCAAACACTCCGAGTCCGCGAATTCAATGAACTCCTCCGGCAGTAGCTCCTCGAAATACCGGTGGCTCTTCATCCGGCGGAGATACTCCTTGTCACTCTTGCTCACGATTGCTCCCCTCTGCCCTTACTATCGGGCCTCCCCGCCTCTATCGTCCTGGATTCCTGAGCGCTCCGTTGGCGGAGACGCACGATTGGGAGCGGGCCTGTGGGTCGGGGTTGGTCATGTGCTCCCCCTGGCTAGGAGGAGGATTGCGGCCCGGACGTGCTCCGGGAGAGCGGGCCACCGCTCGGCAAGCTGTGCTAGGTCGCGCTTGATTTGACTAGGGTTTTCGGTCGATTTTGCGGTCGATGATTCGGGGGGCTGTTCGTAACGGTTGGGGGACGGGGGGCTTGCGTTTTGAAGCCCCGGCTTATGAAGCCGCCGCTCTAACCCCTGAGCTACCCCGCCACCGCGCCTTGGCACTGCATTCTAGGCACAAGACGCTCTCAGTCAAGACCCTTGCCCCTGGGCCGCGAAGAACCTTGATGCCCGGAGCCCTCCGGGCGGAGGATCAATGCCTTCCCGGCCCAGGTGGACCCGGGCGCCGTCGTGGCCTTTGACGGGCGCTTACCTAACCGCTGTGTCGGCCTGCCAGCTCCAGTAAAGATGCTTGTTAGAGAACCGGCCCGCAGATAAAGTAATCCTGATAGGCTGCACGTGGTCGCAGGTCGAAAGGTGAACGTGACCGTGGGACATCCCACGAAATCAGATCCTTGCGTTGATGGCCGGGGGCACGGACAGCTGGCATCTGCCCGTTCCGATCAGGGCGCGGGAGCGGCCCTGCGCGAGCGCGTCAAGGATCTCACCTGTCTCTACGGCATCGCCCAGCTGGCCAGCGATCCGGAGGTCCCGCTGGGGAGGTTGCTCCAGGGCGTAGCCGACCTCCTCCCGCCGGCCTGGCAGTATCCAAAGATGACCTCCGGCCGCATCGAGGTGGACGGCCAAGACCACGCGACTAAGAGCGCCTAACAGAAAGACTGTAGCTGCGCGTTGATCTTGGTGGTGATGTTTGTGGGGGCTTTGAGAAGGGAGGCCTCCGCATGGCCAAGCCGCTGGTCGACGACGTTCTCTGGTCACGGACGCAGGCGGCGTGCCGCTGGCCGTGCTGCTCACCGGCGCCAACCGGCGCGACGTAACGCAGCTCCTTCCCCTGGTGGACGCGATTACGCACATCATGGACGTCGACAGGGAGGAGGTCGAGAAAATCCTGAGCGGCTGAGCCTCCCGCATGTGCACCTCGGCGCCGCCAGCAGGTGCGAAACGGCTTGGAAGGCCGTTGCACCCGGCGCAACACTTTGCAGTGCAGATGCTCGCGGCGGCTTGGGTGACGGTATGCCGCGGGCTGCAAGCAGTATGTAGCCCGCTCAAGGCGTGCACGCCATAAAATGGCGGAGCGGGCGGGATTCGAACCCACCGATGGGGCGAAAACCCCATCAATGGCCTGGCAAGTCGCCATTCTAACCCCTGAGCTACCCCGCCCTGGGCCCCGGCGCAAGCCCATTGACGGCCGCCCGGTGGGGCGTAAACTGCAGGGAGGCCGAATCGAGGAATTGCCGGTGCGCATCTGGAAGGTGGCCGCGTTCAACCTTCTGCTCCTCGCCGCCGCGGCGGGCGCCGGGGAGCGGTCCGCCCCGCGGCCGCCCTGCTGGTACACGGTCCGCTCCGGCGACACCCTGGCCAGGATATCCCGGCGCTTCTACGGCAAGACCGAGCTGTGGCAGCGCATCAAGCGGGCCAACCCCGGGCTGGACGAGCGCCGCCTGGAGGTGGGCACGCGCATCTACATCCCCGCGGCCCGCGGGCCGCTGCGGCCCCCGGCGAAGGGCGAGCCCGCGGAGCCCGAAGAGCCCCTCAAGCTGGCCCCCGGCCCGGAGACCCCCGGGCTCGAGGACAAGTTCGCCCTCGCCGCGATGGGCCTGGCGCACGTCATATCCGCGCTGGTCGCGCTGCCCCTCTCCTTCCTGCTGGAGTGCTTCCTGCTGTACCTTGCCGCGCGGCTGCTCCGCCGGCACCTGTTCCTCCGGGACACCAGCTTCAAGCGCGCGGCGCGAGGAACGCTGCTCTCCATGCTGTTCGGGGGACTGGCCGCTGCCGCGGTGATCGGGGTCCTCTTCCTGGCTCTCTACTGGGCCATGGACAACCCGGCGGCGGTCGCGGTCTGGAGCATACTTTCGGTGCTGCTGGGCGCGGTCGCCTGGATATATGTGAACTGCAAGGTCCTGGCTCGCAACTACGGGGTGTCCACCGGCGCCGGCGCGGTGATCTTCATCGTCCGAGAGGTGCTGGGCGCGGTCATCGGCTGCGGGCTGGCCTTGATCGTCTGGCTGATAATGTTCCTGATCCTCGGCGTGGGGCTCTCCCTGAGCGGCTAGTGCTTTTCTGTTGCAGAACTCCCGCAGCGGAACACTAGCCCGCGCCGGAGACGTGCGCGCTGCGGATGCGCACGGTGGGCAGGATGCAGCCGGGCTCCTCGCGATAGTCGGAGCTCACCGCGTCGATGCCCTCCAGCAGCTCGAAGACGTGGCCGCCCACGTTGACGTTGGCCACCGGGTGTGAGAGCTTCCCGTCCTCTACGGCCAGGCCGAAGTCGACCATCGCGGAGACGTCGCCGCTGGAGGGGTTGGGCGCCACCGAGGCGGAGTTGATGTAAAGACCCCGCCGGACCCCGGCGATGATCTCGGCGGCGGGCAGCTCGCCGGGCCGGGGGCGCAGGTTGGTCGGCGCGCAGCCCGCGCCCGCGCAGTGCCCGTTGCTGCGCGCCCCGGCCTTGCCGGCGGTGTAGGTGTTGTGCAGCAGGCTGCGCAGCACCCCGCGCTCAATGACCGTCAGGCGCTGGCGGGGCGCCCCTTCGGAGTCGCTCGGCGAGCTGTAGATGCCCCCCGGCACCAGCCCGTCGTCGACCACCGTGAGGTGCTTCGAGGCGATGCGCTTTCCCAGCCTGCCGACCAGGAAGCTCCGCCGCCGCTGGACGCTCTCCGCGCTGGCCGCGGCGACCACCGACTCGACCAGCGCCGCGGCGGCCAGCGGGCCGAGCACCACCGGCATCTCCCCGCTGGGCAGGCTCTTCCCGCCCAGGAAGCGCAGCGCCCCGCGCGCGGCGCTGGCTCCAACAGGGGGGACATCCACGTCGGCCAGCCGGCGGCCCATGTCGAAGTCGTAGAAGCTGCCGTGCCGGCCGTTGCGGCGGACCACCGCCAGGCACCCGGCGGTGATGCTGGTGGCCCGGTCGGCCTGGGCGATGCCCCGGCTGTTGGCGAAGGCCGCGCGGCTGGAAGAGAGCACCACCGAGCCGGAAACCTTGCAGCCCGGGGCCTGGGCCTCGGCGCTGGCCAGCAGCGCCCCGGCGAACTCCAAAGCCAGCTCCGCGCGGGGGTCGGCCAGGCGGCGGTCGTACAGCCCCCCCACCCGGGGCAGCCGCCGGGGAGAGGGCAGGCGCTTCCAATCGGGGTCGGCGGTGGCCGCGCAGGCCAGTTCGGCGGCCCGCCGGCCGGCGGCGCGCGCGGCGCCCGCGGTCAGCTCGTGGACCACGAAGGACCCGCGCCCCCCGCGCCGGTAGGCGCGCACCGAGAGCGAGTGGCCCGCGTGGCGGCTGGTGCCCTTGAGGCGGCTTTCTTCGAGTTCCGCCTCCACCGAGCGGCCCAGCCCCGCGGAGCTCTCCGCCGCGTCGGCACCGGCCCGCCGGGCCTCGCGGCAGGCCAGGCGGGCCAGCTCCCCGCAGCGCTTCAGCGAAACGTTGACGGCCAAGGTCAGGGCTCTCCGCAGGAGGTCTGGAGCATGTTAAGACCGGCCGGAGAGGGAGTCAAGCCGGTACTCTTAACGGATCTTCTTCAGCGCCCGGCGCAGCTCCTCGCGGACCCAGGGGAAGGGCTCGGCCGCCAGGGCCGCCTCCAGCGCCGCCGTCGACTCGCGGTCGCCGAGCGCGCCCAGGGCCTCCGCGGCGACCGCCCGGTAGTCCTCGTCGCCGCGGCGCGAGAGCCACTTGCGGAGCTTCGGCGCAACTGACCCCTCGCCGAGCATGCCCAGCGCGCGCGCCGCGCGCAGCTCGGTCGGCTGGTAGCCGCAGGAGAGCAGCTTCTTCAGCCGGGGGATCGCCTTCCGGTCGCCCACCCGCCCGGCGGCCAGCGCGGCGACCTGGACGATGTCCAGGTTCTTGTGGCTCAGGTTGGCCCGGACCGCCTTCGCGGCGTGGCTTCCGATGCCGGCGGGGCGCAGCGATGGCTTTGGTCGGAATCGCTGCC
>CAZONU010000244.1:0-7803 GCA_964581145.1 uncultured Planctomycetia bacterium | reverse complement strand
CGCAAATGAAGCCAACTTGGGGGCCTCTAAAAGGGCGACTATACTCCGCGCCGACGAACACGGTGGCGTGGGCCTCGGAAACAGATCGGAGAACGCGCCGCGGCGCGGCACCGCGCCGTCGGCCGCACGTGCCGGGAGCGAACTGAGAGAGGAGCTGGGGTCGGGCCGGAGCCGGGAACGGCGGTCCGCAGATAGGAGGCTGAGATGCCTGAAGAAGTTGCAGCAGCTGGAGGGGGTCAGGTTGCCCAGCAGGACATCGAACGCGTAAAGAAGCTGAACCAGGCCTACCAGATCATCAAGAAGGAGCTGGCCAAGGTCATCGTCGGCCAGGAGAAGGTGGTCGAGGAGGTGCTCATCGCCATCTTCGCCCGCGGCCACTGCATGCTGGAGGGCGTGCCCGGGCTGGCCAAGACCCTGCTGGTCAGCACCCTGAGCCAGGTGCTCTCGCTGACCTTCCGGCGCATCCAGTTCACGCCGGACCTGATGCCCGCGGACATCACCGGCACCGAGATCCTGCAACGAGACAAAACCACCGGCGAGCGGGTCATGAAGTTCGTGCCCGGCCCGCTGTTCTGCAACATCGTGCTGGCCGACGAGATCAACCGCACCCCGCCCAAGACCCAGGCGGCGCTGATGGAGGGCATGCAGGAGCGCCAGGTGACCACCTCGGGCGTGAGCCGCAAGCTGCCCGATCCCTTCTTCGTGCTGGCCACCCAGAACCCCATCGAGCAGGAGGGCACCTACCCGCTGCCCGAGGCCCAGCTGGACCGCTTCATGTTCAAGATCCTGGTGGACTACCCCACCGAGAACGAGGAGTACGAGATCGTCCGTTCCACCACCGCGGTGTGGGCCCCCGACCTCCAGAAGATCCTGGGCGGGCAGGACATCCTGGCCCTGCAGGAGATCGTTCGCCGGGTGCCGGCCGCCGAGCACGTCATCCGCTACGCCATGAAGCTGGTGCGCCAGACCCGGCTGAACAGCGCGGAGGCCCCGGACTTCATCAAGGAGATGTGCTCCTGGGGCGCCGGCCCGCGGGCCTGCCAGTACCTGATCCTGGGCGGCAAGGCCCGGGCCATCCTGAACGGGCGCTACTACGTCTCCTGCGAAGACGTGCGCGCGGTGGCCCACCCCGTGCTGCGCCACCGGATCATCACCAACTTCAACGCCGAGGCCGAGGGCATCACCACCGACAAGATCGTGGATCGCCTGCTGGAGACCACCCCGGCGGCCGAGAGCCAGGCCCTCAGCGACAAGCGCGTGCCCAACAGCGTGTTGAGAAAAGCCGAAAGTTAAGCTGGTAGTCGGAACTCAACGGAGGCTGGCGGGTCCGTAGAGGGGACCGGCCGCCGCCGGCCGGTGACCGGCAACCGGAGGAAGACCGATGCCCAGAACCTTCACGACCGCGGCCGCCACCCGCAAGTACCTGGACAACAAGACGGTCAGCAAGGCCTCGCGCCTGGAGATCCGCGCGCGGCTGATCGTCGAGGGCTACATCTCGGGAATGCACCGCTCGCCCTACCACGGCTTCTCCGTGGAGTTCGCCCAGCACCGCGAGTACGTTCCCGGAGACGACCTCAAGCACCTGGACTGGAAGGTCTTCGCCCGCTCCGACCGCTACTGCATCAAGGAGTACGAGGAAGAGACCAACCTGCGCTGCCACATCCTGCTGGACACCTCGGAGTCCATGAACTACTCAAGTGGTCATCACCTGACCAAGCTGGAGTACGGCTGCTACATCGCCGCCACGCTGGGCTACATGCTGCTGAAACAACAAGACAGTGTGGGGCTGGTGCTCTTCGACAACGCCCTCAAGAAGCTGATCCCCGCCTCGGCCAGCCCCTCGCAGCTGCGCAGCGTGCTCTACGAGCTCAGCCGCATAGTCCCCGAGAAGAAGACGGACATGAACCTGCTCTTCCACGACCTGGCCGAGCGTATCAGCCGGCGCGGCCTGATCGTGCTGATCAGCGACCTGTTCGACGACCCCGCCAACATCCTGGCGGGGCTCAAGCACTTCCGCCACAAGCGCCACGAGGTGCTGGTTTTCCACATCCTGGACGACGCCGAAGTGAGGTTCCCCTTCCGGGACATGACCAAGTTCATCGGCCTGGAGAACTGGCCCGAGCTGGTGGTCGACCCGGCGGCCCTGCGCAAGGGCTACCTCGAGGAGTACCAGAACTTCGGCGCGATCATGAAGAAGGGGTGCCTGAACACCCGCATCGACTACGTGCCGATGAACACCAGCCACCCCCTGGACGTGGCCCTCACCGCGTACCTGGCCAACCGGGCCAATACGCGCAGCAAGTAGGAGGGAAAGCTCTTGGCCCTGCCCTTCATTCACCCCTGGATGCTCGCCGGGACGGCCATGGGCTCGGCCCCGGTGATCATTCACCTCTTGAACCGCCAGCGCTACAAGCGGATCACCTGGGCGGCGATGCACTGGCTGCTGGCCAGCTTCAAGAAGAGCTCCCGGCGGCTGCAAATCGAGGACCTCATCCTCCTCATCATCCGCATCCTGATCCTGGTGCTCCTGGCCCTGGCCCTGGCCCGGCCCTTCCTGCACGAGTCCGGCTCCATCCTGGGCGGCAAGAGCCACGTGCACCGGGTCATCATCCTGGACACCTCCTTCTCAATGGCCTACAACCCCGGCGGGAAGGACGTCTTCTCCCAGGCCAAGGAGACCGCCCGGTACCTGACCACCACCAGCACGCTCTCCAGCGGCGACGCGGTCACCGTCATCTCCATGACCGACCGGGCCAGCGCGCGCATCAAGGCCAGCACCAACCTCAGCGAGGTCTACCGCGAGGTGGACAGCGCGGAGGTCTCCCACGGGGCCTCCGATCCGGTCAAGGCCCTGACCCTGGCGGTCAACATGCTCGACGAGTCCGACCACCCCAGCAAAGAGGTCTTCCTGATCACCGACATGACCCGCAACGGGTGGATCGATCCCGAGGGCAGGACCGAGCGCGTCCGCGGCCTGGAGGACCTCCAGAAGGCGGTCAAGAAGTACAAGCAGGCTCACCCGGACCGCGAGCTCCCCACGGTCTTCCTGCTGGACATGGGCTCCGAGAAGGCCCAGAACATGGCCGTCACCAACCTGGAGGCCGACGTCAACGTCATCGCCGCCAAGAGCCAGGTGGTCTTCAAGGCCGAGATCAGCAACTTCACCGACAAGGACCTTCCCCAGCTCTCGGTCACTTTCCAGGTCAACGGCGAGCGCGTCGGCGACCAGCAGGTCGACGTCAAGGCCGGCGGCGGCCACAACACCGCCATGTTCTTCCACCAGTTCGAGGTCCCCGGCCCGCACTGGGTGACGGTGTCCATCGCCTCCGACCGCCTGTCCCTGGACGACACCCGGCACATGGCCGTGCCGGTGGTCCCCGACCTCAAGGTCCTGGCCGTGGACGGCGAGGAGAAGCCCGACCCGCTGGAGAGCGAAACCGGACTGCTCACCCGGGTGCTCACCATCCCCATCTCGGAGCGCATGGCCACCCGGGGCATTGTCTCGCCATCGATAATCAGCTGCCAGGTGATCCCCGACTCCGGCCTGACCGACGCCCAGTTCGAGGGCGTCGATCTGCTGATCCTCGCCAACGTGCCGGTGATACCCGCGGACAAGCTGCCCCAGATCCGCAAGTTCGTCCGCGAGGGCGGGGGCCTGCTGATCTTCGTCGGCGAGAACGTGGGGCCGGAGCTCTACAACGAGAAGCTCTTCACCGACGACGATCCCCTGCTGCCCTGCCGCCTGCTGGAGCCCCAAGGCGAGGGCGGCAACCCCGACGCCAAGAAGTTCTGGACCCTGAAGCCGGACGACTCCACCGGCACGGTCTTCCCCACCTTCGCGCGCAAGGAGCGCTGGCCCTACCTCGAGGATCCCGACAAGGGCGTGCGCGTCTTCAAGCGCTACCGCGTCAAGATCGACGAGCCCAGGAAGGAGAAAGCCAGGGCCGCCGCCAAGCCCGAGAAGGAAGAGCCCGAGAAGACCGAAAAAGAGGCCGGCGAGAACGGCGAGGCCGAGAAGAAGAAAAAGCCCGAGAAGCCCGCCCGCGGCCGGGTCAGCGTGCCCCTGCGCTACCACGACGACGGCGAGCCGGCGATCCTGATCCGCGAGTACGGCATGGGCAAGGTCTGCCTGGTGACCACCACCGCCGACAAGTGCTGGAACGATATGCCCGCCAAGGTGGCCCACCTGCCCCTGATGTACGACCTGGCCCTCAACCTGGTCAGGGAGCGGGGCAAGAAACACAACCTGCCGGTGGGCGGCACCTTCTCGATCAAGTGGCCGGCCGAAGACCTGCTCAAGGACGTGGTGGCGATGCCGCCCGAGGGCCACGAGGAGGACAAGCGCACCATCAGGCCGGACGCCAGGAAGGACATAACCACGCTCACCTACTACGGCAGGAACCCGGAAGAGGGCGTGCGCTGGGCCGGCGCCTACCGGCTGAACCTCGCCGGGGACGACGAACTGCGGGACATCTTCGTGGTCAACGTTGACCCCGCCGAGTCCGACCTGGAGCGCATGCCGGTCGATAAGCTCAAGACCCTCGTAAAAGGAATCAAGTTCGAGAAGATCGCCGAGCGCGAGAAGATAGTCGAGACCATCAAGGCCAAGGCCTCCGGCAAGGAGTTCTGGCGGAACTTGACCTGGGCGGTGCTGACCCTGGCGGTGCTTGAGACCTTCCTGGCCTGGTTCTTCGGCCGCCGCCGGTGGTAGACGTCGTGCGGGTCCTTGAGAGAACGATAGGAGCCTGACAAGGTGCGCTGGATACTCCAGAAGCTGCTCGGGCTGGACGAAAGCGTCCTCAAGCCCGACGCCGACCTGAAACCCGACTTCGCCCAGCCCTGGCCCCTGTGGATAATCCTGTTAATACTTGTCAGCATCGTGATCTACGCCGGGGTGATCTACTACAAAGAGGGGCGCCCCGTGGGCCTGGGGACGCGCATCTTCCTGGCCGCGATGCGCGTGGGCGTCCTGGTGATGCTCATCCTGCTGCTCTGCGAGCCGATCCTGGCCGTCGAGGAAGTTGAGCTCACCAAGCCCTACGTGGTCGTCATGATCGACACCTCCCAGTCCATGAACCTCAAGGACCGCTTCCCCGAGAAGGCCGACCTCGAGCGCGCCCGCGCCTCCCTGCCCGAGGAATACACCTTCGAGGGCAAGCCCCGCGCGGACCTGGAGCGCGAGGACCTCCAGAAGCTCGCGCGCATCGACTTCGTCAACGAGATCCTCAAGGGCGATAAGACCGACCCGCGCAAGACCAGCCTGGCCCAGCGCTACCGGCTGCGCTTCTACGAGTTCGCCAAGGACATCCGCCCCAAGTACGGCAGGGGAGAGCGCGCCGCCGCCGCTCCCGAGGAGTTCGAGGCCGGCACCAGCGAGGCCCTGGGCACCGAGACCCGCATGGGCGACTGCATGCGCAAGGTCCTCAACGAGATGCGCGGGCAGAGCGTCGCGGGCCTGGTCATCTTCACCGACGGCCGCAGCAACGCCGGCGACAATCCCGTCGAGGTGGCCCGCATCGCCGCCAAGCGCGGCGTGCCCATCTTCCCGGTGGGGGTGGGTGACCGCAGGATCTTCGACGTGGAGGTCAACCGCATCGAGGCTCCCGAGCGGGCCTTCAGCGGCGACTACGTCTCGTTCGTGGCCACGCTGGAGCAGAAAGGCTACGCCGGCCAGAAGGCCAAGGTGGTGCTCAAGCGCGGCACCGAGACGGTCGACGAGAAGAACGTGGAGTTCCCCGGCGACGGCAAGAGCTTCCGCGTGGAGCTGCGCCACAAGCCGGACACCCCCGGCAAGGTGGACTACGCCGTCGAGATCGAGGCCCGCACCGGCGAGCTGGTCGCCGACAACAACAGCCGCGCGCACACCCTCAACGTCGTCGAGGGCAAGATCAAGGTGCTCTACGTCGAAGGCCAGAACCTGCCGCGCTGGGAGTACCGCTTCCTCAAGCACGCCATGATGCGCGACCACACCTTACAAGTAAGTACCCTGCTGGCCCAGCCCGACCAGACCTGGTTCTACGACGGGAACTACGAGGTCGACACCTACCCCGACACCCAGAAGGGCATGTTCGACAAGTACAACGTGATCATCTTCGGCGACGTCAACCCGGAGATATTCACCGAGAAGCAGCTGGACCTCACCGCCAAGTTCGTGGAGGAGGGCGGCGGCTTCATGATGATCGCCGGCGAGCGCTACGCCCCGGCCAAGTACATAGGCAAGAAGAACCCCATTAGAGGATTAATCCCCGTGGTGGTCAACCCCGCCGACGACGATTACCTCTCAATGGGCCGGACCATCACCAAGGGATTCAAGCCCGAGGTGACCCCCGCCGGCTGGCAGAGCCCGGTGCTGCGCCTCGAGAACGACGAGCGCGCCAACCGCGCCATCTGGAGCAAGGGCCCCGAGCAGGGCGGGCTGCCCTCCCTCTTCTGGTTCCTGCCGGTGCCCAAGGCCAAGCCCACCGCCACGGTGCTCCTGCGCCACCCCGAAAAGAAGGCCCGCGGCGAAAAGCAGACCCGCCCGCTGCTGGTCACCGGCCGTTACGGCGCGGGTGTGACCATGTTCGTGGGCTCCGACGAGTTCTGGCGCTGGCGCTTCGCCCAGGGCGACCGCTACTTCTACCGCTTCTACGCCCAGGCCATCCAGTACTTGGCCTCCGGCCGCGGGGGCAAGAGCAAGCTGTCCATTCTCCGTTGCGACCGACCGGTCTACTCCCTGGGCGAGCCCGTCAAGCTCACCGCCGTGATCAAGGTCACCAAGGGCGACAGATACGAGCCCTACAAGGCCGAGACCGTCACCGTCATCCATCAGATCGAGAGCCTCGGCGAGCAGCCGCCCATCAAGCTCAAGAAGCTGCCCGGCTCCCCGGGGACCTTCGAGGGCCGGCTGATCGCCAAGGGCCGCGGCAAGTACCACGCCTGGCTCAAGCCGGTGGACATGACCTCCGTGAAGAAGAAGGGCGGCGAGTGCGACTTCGAGGTCAAGCTCCCCCAGCTGGAGTACGAGGACCCGCGCATGGACGAGGAGGCCCTGCGCCGTCTGGCCGAGGCCGGCGGCAAGGGCGGGGACTTCCTCTTCCCCGACGAGACTCCTACCCTGCCCGCGCGGATCACTGAACCGGAACGCCAGAACCCGGTCGTCACCGAGCATCCCCTGTGGGACAACTGGCGGCTGTACGCCCTGTTCACCCTGGTGATCATCGTCGAGTGGGTCCTGCGCAAGCGGGTCCGGATGATGTAGCTCCGGGACGGAAAGCCCGATGAGAACCCCGCTCCTGACGCTGACTGCGCTGACTGCGCTGCTGTTCTGCGCCGCGCCCGCCGCCGCCGCTCAGCCCAGGCGCACAACCGAGCCGGTCGCCGGGAACGAGCTCAGCCCGGCCACGGTCAGGGCCATCCGCAAGGGCCTCGCCTATCTCGCCCGGCAGCAGAACCGCGACGGCTCCTTCAGCGGCGGCTACGGGGGGGCCAGCGGCAGCGCGGCGATCACCGGCATCTGCGGGACGGCCTTCCTGGCCCAGGGCAACGTCCCCGGCCGCGGCAAGTACGCCCGAAACGTCGAGAAGGCCCTGGACTGGATGCTCAAGTGCGGGGACAAGACCGGGATACTCCACGGGCCGCAGGTCTCGCACGGCTCCATGTACGGGCACGGCTTCGCCACGCTGTTCCTGGCCGAGGCCTACGGCATGACCGCCAACCCGGCCCTGGCCAAGCGCATCAGGAAGAAGCTCCAGCGGGCCGTGCGGCTGATCTGCCAGGTGCAGCTCAACAGCGGCGGCTGGTGGTACCAGCCCAGCAGGATCC
>CAZONU010000243.1:621-7821 GCA_964581145.1 uncultured Planctomycetia bacterium | reverse complement strand
GCTCTGCGTAAAGCATAGCGAAAGAGGGGACCGGCTTCAAGACTTTCCTGCCGGCGCTCCCCGGGCCTCACTTGCGGCCGCGCCGGGTGAGCCGCGCCAGCACCCGGTCGACGATGTCCATCGCCGCGTCGACCTCCGCCCGGGTGACCACCAGGCCGGGGCAGAAGCGGACCGTGTTCTCGCCGCAGCCCAGGATCAAGAGTCCCTCGGCGAAGCAGGCCTGCACCAGCCGGTCGCGGAGCTTCTTGGCGGGCCGCTTCGATTTCCGGTCGGTGACCAGCTCCACGCCGCACATCAGGCCCAGCCCGCGCACGTCGCCGATGGCCGGGTGGCGGCCGGCGAGGTACTGGAGCCGCTCGACGAGGTGCCGGCCGACCCGGGCGGCGTTGGCGGCCAGCTTCTTCTCGACGAGTTCGAGAGTGGTCAGCGCCGCCGCGCAGGAGACCGGGTTGCCGCCGAACGTGGAGGCGTGCGACCCGCCCTTCCAGGTCATGACGCTCTCCTTGGCGATCATCGCGCCGATGGGCATGCCGCTGGCCAGGCCCTTGGCCACGCAGACCACGTCGGGCTCCACCCCGGTCCAGTGCTCCAGGGCGAACATCTTGCCGGTGCGGCCGATGCCGGACTGGACCTCGTCGGCCACGTAGAGGATGCCGTACTTGTTGCAGAGCTTGCGCAGCCTCTGGTGGTAGCCCGGCGGGGGCACCACGTAGCCGCCCTCGCCCTGGATGGGCTCGACGAATATGGCGGCGACCTCCTCGGGCGGCACGGTGCGGGCGAAGAGCACGTCCTCGATGTACTTCACGCAGTGGAAGTCGCACTCCGGCCAGGTCAGGTTGTAGGGGCAGCGGTAGCAGTAGGCGTAGGCCACGTGGTGGACTTCGGGCACCAGCGGGGCGAAGTGCGCGCGCTGGATGGCCTTGCTGCCGGTCAGGCTCATGGCCCCGAAAGTTCTGCCGTGGAAGGCGCCCAGGAAGGCGATTACCCGCGCGCGGCCCGTGTTGTAGCGGGCCAGCTTGAAGGCCGCCTCGATGCTCTCGGCGCCGCTGTTGGTGAACTGCACCCGGCGCTTGGACCGGCCCGGCACCAGCCTGGCCAGGCGCTCGGCCAGCCGGCTCTGCGGCCCGTAGTAGAAGTCGGTGCCGGACATGTGCAGGAACTTCCCGGCCTGCTTCTTGATGGCGTTCACGACTTTGGGATGGCAGTGCCCCGCGGCGGTAACGGCGATGCCCGCGGTGAAGTCCAGGAAGAGGTTGCCGTCGGGGTCCTCGACGGTCACGCCGCGGCCCCTGGCGATGACCAGGGGGTAGCCGCGGGTGTAGCTCGGCGAGGTGTACCTCTCGTCCAGCTTGATCACCTTGCGCGCCTTCGGACCGGGCAGCCGGGTCCTGATGTGGGGGGCTTTGCGTGCCATGGGCGTCTCCGCAGAAAGGGGCCGAAGCCCGCAACCGGCGGCATTGTAGCGCCGCCGCCGCCGGCTTCAAGGCTCTGCCGCCCGCGCGCGCCGGCTCGCGGGCAAACTTGTTGAGGCCGGTCCGGTTTTGCGCCTTGAAGGCGCGCGCGCGGCTCCCGATAATCCGGCGGGGCAGTCTCAGAAACTGCGGAGGGCCAGCGCCATGACCGCTGAATACAGGAACTACATAAACGGCAAATGGGTCCGGGCCAGGAGCGGGGAGACCGCGGAGAACCGCAACCCGGCGGACCGCGATGACGTTGTCGGCAGGTTCCCGGCTTCCGACCGGCGCGACGTGGACGCGGCCTGCCGCGCGGCGCGCAGGGCCTTCGCCTCCTGGCGGCTGGTGCCCCCGCCCAAGCGCGGCGAGATCATGTACAGGATCGGCACGCTCATGCGCGAGCGCAAGGAGGAGATCGCCCAGGGCCTCAGCCGCGAGATGGGCAAGGTCATCGCCGAGGGCCGCGGCGACGTGCAGGAGGGCATCGACACCGCCTTCTACGCCGCGGGCGAGGCCCGGCGGCTCTTCGGACAGACCACCACCTGCGAGCTGCCCAACAAGTTCGCCATGAGCGTGCGCGTCCCGGTGGGGGTCTGCGCCACCATCTGTCCCTGGAACTTCCCCATGGCCATTCCCACCTGGAAGACGTTCCCGGCGCTGGTGGCCGGAAACACCGTGGTGCACAAGCCGGCCACGGACGCGCCGCTGACCTCGGTCAAGCTCTTCGAGGTGTTCGTCGAGGCGGGGGTGCCCAAGGGCGTGGCCAACCTGGTCTGCGGCTCGGGGCGGAAAGTCGGCGAGGCCCTGGCCGAGCACCCCGAAGTCAACGTGATCAGCTTCACCGGCTCAACGCAAGTCGGCCGGCGGCTCAGCGAGGTCTGCGGGCGGAACCTGAAACGTCTCAGCCTCGAAATGGGCGGCAAGAACGCCGAGCTGGTCATGGCCGACGCGGACCTGGCCCTGGCCCTGGAGGGCGCGCTCTTCGGGGCCTTCGGGACGGCCGGCCAGCGCTGCACGGCGACCAGCCGGGTGATCCTCCACAAGAAGATCGCCAAGCGGTTCACGAAAATGCTGGTCTCGGCGGCCGGGAAGCTCAAGCTGGGCGATCCCCTGGACGAGAGCGTGGACGTGGGTCCGCTCATCAACGAGAACCAGTTGAAAAAGGTGCACTCCTACATGGCGGTGGCCCGGCGCCAGGGCGCCAAGATCCTCTGCGGCGGCAAGCCGGTCAAGACCGGAAAGCTCTCCCGGGGCTGCTTCTACGCGCCGACGGTGCTGGGGGGCGTCAAGCCCAGGATGCGCGTGGCCAGGGAGGAGATCTTCGGCCCGGTGGTCTCCCTGATCGAGGTGGGCTCACTGGAAGAGGGCATCGAGGTGCTCAACGGCACGGAGTACGGCCTGTCGAGTTCGATTTACACCCGCGACGTCAACGCGGCCTTCAAGGCCATGCGCGACTTCGACGCGGGCATAGTCTACGTCAACGGCCCGACCATCGGCGCGGAGATCGGCCTGCCCTTCGGCGGCACCAAGAACACCGGCAACGGCCACCGCGAAAGCGGCACGGCCGTCTACGACACCTACACCGAGTGGAAGAGCATCAACGTGGACTACTCCGGCCGGCTGCAGAAGGCCCAGATCGACACCGACCAGATAACCCGGCTGGGCTGACCGTCCCGCGGCGGGCGACCGAGGAGAACGAAGGATGGCCAGGCACACCGTGGTGACCATGCCCGGCGACGGCATCGGCAGCGTGGTCCTGCCCGAGGCGCTACGGGTCCTGGAGGCCGCCGGGTTCGACGCCGACTGCGTCGAAGCTGAAATCGGCTGGAAGTGCTGGTGCCGGCACGGCAATCCCCTGCCCAGGCGCACGCTGGAGCTCCTCGAAAAACATCGTGTCGGGCTCTTCGGGGCGATCACCTCGAAGCCGCGCGATGCCGCCGCGAAGGAGCTGGCGGCGGAGCTCCAGGGCAAGGGCTACGTCTACTACAGCCCCATCGTGGGGCTGCGCCAGCACTTTGACTTAGATGTTTCCATGCGGCCGTGCCGGTCGTTCCCGGGCAACCCCCTCAATTTCGTGCGCCGGGGCGCCGGCGGCTCGGTCGAAGAGCCCGAGGTGGACGCGGTCATCTTCCGGCAGAACACCGAGGGGCTCTACGCCGGCGTGGAGTGGACCGACCCGCCCGACGAGGTCCGCAAGGCTCTCGAGACCCACAAGAAGATGGCCGCCTTCAGGGACGTGCCCTCCGCGGACTTGGCGGTATCCACGCGCATTTTCACCCGGGGCGCCTGCCGGCGGATCGCGGAGGCCGCCTTCAAGTACGCCGCCGAGCGCGGCTACGAGTCCGTGACCGTCTGCGAGAAGCCCAACGTCATCCGCGAGACCAGCGGCATGATGCGCGCCGAGGCCCGCGCAGTGCAGAAGAAGCACCCCGGCGTCGAGCTCCGGGAGGCCAACATCGACGCGCAGATGATGTGGCTGACCAAGAACCCCGAGGACTACGGGGTGCTGGTCAGCGGCAACATGTTCGGGGACATCGTCTCGGACGGCTTTGCCGGCCTGGTCGGCGGGCTGGGCTTCGCGGCCAGCGCCAACATCGGCGACTCCTGCGCGGTCTTCGAGCCCACCCACGGCTCGGCGCCCAAGTACGCGGACTACAAGAAATCGATAGTCAACCCCATCGCCATGATACTGGCGGCCTGCATGATGGCCGAGCACCTCGGCGAAATGGAGGTCGCGGGCAGGATCACCGCGGCCGTCGGGAAAGTGATTGCCGGGGGCCAGGTGCGCACTTACGACATGCTGCGCCTGAAGGGCTCGCCCGACGTGCTCAAAGAGGGCGCGGCCTCGACGAGGCAGATGACCGACGCGGTAATCGCCGCACTCTAGCGGAGGAGAGCGGACATGATCAAGGCCCAGGACGTAGAGAAGCTCTTCGGCGACTTCCTTTCGGAGATCAAGGACGCCGCGCTGCGGGAGAAGGTGGTCGCCGTCTGGGTCGAGGGATGCAGGCAGGGCGGTTGGGAGTCCGTTGACGACCTCAAGAAGATGCCTTTCACCCTGGCCACCGTCCCCCGGGGCCTGAGTTTCGTGGAGCACACCCGCGCGGTCACCGCCGGGGCCCTGGGCCTGGCCAACGCCCAGAAGGACCATTACTCCAAGGCCCCCTACCCCATCAACTTCGACTACCTGGCCGCCGGCGGGCTGCTCCACGACGCCGGCAAGCTGCTGGAGATCGAGCCCGACGGCTCCGGCGGCTGGCGCAAGAGCCACGCCGGGCGCTGCGCGCGCCACCCGGTGAGCGGCGCGATCCTGGCCGCCGCGGCCGGGCTGCCCCAGGAGGTGATCAACATCATCGTCTGCCACGCCGCCGAGGGCGATGGCCGGCCGCAGCGGCCCGAGGCGGTGCTGGTCCACCAGGCGGACTTCGCCACCTTCAACCCCCTGGTCATGTTGGAAAAGGGCGACCTGATCACGGAGGGATGATGGGCGCCACCATCATCGAGAAAATCCTGGCGGCGCACTCCGGGCGCGAGTCCGTCCGGCCCGGCGAGATTGTCGAGCTGGAAATCGACGCGCGCATCGCCCGCGACTTCGGCGGGGCCAGTGTCGTTGAAAACCTGCGCGCGGCGGGCCTCTCGGTGGCCGATCCCGCGCGGACCTTCTTCACGTTCGACTGCAACCCCACCGGCTCCGACCAGAAGTACGCGGCCAACCAGCAGCTCTGCCGGGTCTTCGCCGCCGAGCAGGGCGTGACCGTCTTCGACATCGACCGGGGCATCGGCACGCACGCGGCCGTCGAGGAGGGGCTCGTGTGGCCGGGCGGCACTTTAGTCAGCACCGACAGCCACGCCAACATCATGGGGGCCATCGGCGCCTTCGGCCAGGGCATGGGCGACGTGGACATCGCCGGGGCCTTCGCCCGCGGGAGCGTCTGGTTCAAGGTGCCGCCGACCGTCAGGGTAACGTTCAAGGGTACGCCCGGGCCGGAAGCGGCCGCCAAGGACGTGACCCTGGCCGCGCTGCGAGAGCTGGGCGCCAAGGGGCTTCTGGGATGCGCCGCGGAGCTCTGCGGCCAGACAGTCGAAGCGCTGGACCTCGCCGGCCGCATCACCCTGGCCTCGATGTGCACGGAGATGGGCGGGATCGCCGCGCTGATTCCCCCCAGTGCCGACGTCGTCGACTACTGCCGGGCGCGCGCGCGGCAGGACTTCGAACCGGTCCACGCAGATCCCGACGCGGACTACGCGCGCGAGGTGGTCGTGAACGTGAACAAACTCGGCCCCCTCTGCGCGCGGCCGGGGCATCCCGACGATGTTGTCCGCGTTGAAAAGCTGCCCGCCACGCGGGTGGACTCGGCCTTCATCGGGTCGTGCACCAACGGGCGGCTGGAGGACCTGCGCGCCGCGGCCGAAGTCCTGCGCGGGCGGCGCGTAGCGCCCGAAATGGTCCTCAAGATCGTCCCGGCCACCGACCGGGTCTGGCGCGCCTGCCTCGACGAGGGGCTGATGGGGGTCTTCAAAGAGGCCGGCGTGCTGGTCGGCAACGCCGGCTGCGCCGGCTGCGCCGCCGGGCAGCTCGGACAGAACGGGCCCGGGGAAGTCACCGTCTCCACGGGCAACCGCAACTTCCCCGGCAAGCAGGGCAAGGGCGAGGTCTACCTGGCCGGTCCCGAGACCGCCGCGGCCTCGGCGGCGGCCGGCGTGCTGGTCACGAGAAGGCAGCTCGAGTCGGGGAACGTTCCCCATCGGCCCGCGCGACCGCCGGCGAAAGGTGTCACCGCCGCGCCCGCCGCGAAGCCCGCCGCCCGCCCCGAGAAGCTCTCCGGCCGCGCCTGGGTAGTCGACGTAGACAGCATCGACACGGACATGATCTACCACAACCGGCACCTGACCGAAACCGACCCGGCCAGGATGGGCCAGTTCGCCTTCGGCAACCTGCCCGGCTGGGAGGACTTCCCGCGGAAGGCCGCGCCCGGGGACATCGTGGTCGCCGGGGCCAACTTCGGCTGCGGCTCCAGCCGCCAGCAGGCGGTGGACTGCTTCAAGTCGCTCGGCGTCGCCGCGCTGGTGGCGCGCTCCTTCGGGGCGATTTACGAGCGCAACGCGATCAACAACGCCTTCCCCGCGCTGGCCCTGGACTGGAAACCCGGCGAGATCGAGACCGGCGACGAGCTGGAGCTGGACCTGGCCTCCGGCGAGGTGAAGAACCTCACCAGGAAAACGACGCTCGGCGCGCGGCCCATGTCGGAAGTCGAGCTGGACATCTACCGCCGCGGCGGGCTGCTCGGGGGCTGAACGCATGAACATGACGTTCGCCGAGAAGATCCTGGCCCGCGCGGCGGGGCGCAAGGCGGTCGCGCCCGGCGAGATCGTGGTGGTCCGCCCCGCGCACCTGTTGACCCACGACAACACCGCGGCGATCATCGGCAAGATAGAGAGCGAGCTGGAGAAGTACGGCGTGGTCTCAATGGGTTTCCCGGTGATCGTCCTGGACCACGTTGTTCCCGCGCGCGACGAGAAGACCGCCGCTAATCACAAAAAGGTCCGCGAGTTCGCGAAGCGCTTCAAGCTGACCAACTTCTTCGACGCCGGCGAGGGCATCTGCCACCAGGTGGTCATGGAGAGGGGGCTGGCGCTTCCGGGCACGGTGGTGGTCGGCAGCGACTCGCATACCTGCTCCTATGGCGCCGTCGGCTGCCTGGCCACGGGGATAGACCGCACCGAGGCCGCCGCGCTGCTGCTCACC
>CAZONU010000243.1:0-611 GCA_964581145.1 uncultured Planctomycetia bacterium | reverse complement strand
CCTGGCTGAAGGTGCCCCGTTCCGTCCGGGTGGAGCTCACCGGCAAGCTCCGTCCCGGCGTGAGCGCCAAGGACCTGGTGCTGACCGTAATCGGTGACATCGGTGCCGACGGCGCCGGCTACATGTCCGTGGAGTTCGGCGGACGCGGCGCGGCCAGGCTGTCCATGGACGACCGCTTCACGGTGGCCAACATGGGCGTGGAGATGGGCGCCAAGTGCGCGGCCTTCCAGGTGGACGCCGCCGGCGAGGGCTTCCTGGCCGCCGCGGGCCTGAAGCCCGGCGATTACCAGCCGCTCTGGGCGGACCCCGGCGCGGAATACGAGCGGCGCCTGAAATACAGCCTGTCCCAAATCGAGCCGGTCCTGGCCATGCCCCACAAGGTGGACAACGTGGTCCCGGTGCGCGAGCAGCTGGGCCTGGAAATCGACCAGTGCCTGCTGGGCACCTGCACCGGCGGGCGGCGCTCGGACCTCAAGGTCGCCGCGCGCATTCTGCGCGGGAAGCGCATCGCGCCGAACGTCAGGCTGCTGGTCCTGCCGGCCAGCCGCGCGGTGCTGCGCGCGGCCATGAAGGCCGGGCACCTCGGCGACCTGGTGGCCGCCGGGGCGGTG
>CAZONU010000242.1:0-7827 GCA_964581145.1 uncultured Planctomycetia bacterium | reverse complement strand
TAGTCGAGTTCGGCAAGTACGGCAACTTCGACTCGCAGTACGTCAACCCCAACACAAAGGCGGGCAAGAAGGGCAAACCCACCGTGGCGGCGCCGGCTATCCCCCTGGGCTGGCCCACGGGGGCGGGGTTCGGCAAGAAGCGTTTTTACGTCTTAGACACCTACGCCCGCCGGGTGGTCTGCGTCGCGCGGACCTACGCGGCCGCGGAAACCTGCGCAGTCAGGTAGCGCGAGAAGGAGAGTCGAGATGAGAATCGCAGCGTTCGCACTGTCGCTGCTGGCGGCCGCCTCGCTGGCCTCCGCCGGCGAGGTCAGGTTCTCGACCAAGCCGTCGGCGACCAAGGCCGGGGGCAAGATAAAGATCGCCTTTGCGGTCTCGGGGTCCACCGACGTCGAGGTCTCCGTGCTCGACGCCAAGGGCAAGGTGGTTCGCCACCTGGCCGCGGGGGTGCTGGGCGGGAAGAAGGCCCCGCCGAAGCCGCTGAAGGCCGGGCTCTCCCAGGCGCTGGAATGGGACATGCGCGACGACCTCGGCAAACCCGCCGAGGGCGGCCCCTTCAAGGTGCGGGTGCGCGCGGGAACCGAGCCGGTCTTCGGCGCGGTGCTCGGCGAGGCCGGCGCGCTGGGCAGCAAGGTATACGGCCTGGCCACCGACGAGAAGGGCCAGCTCTACGTGGCCACCGGCGGCGGCTACGGCGGGAACATCTTCACCATCAAGGTTTTCGACCGCGAGGGCAAGTACCTGCGCACCATCTTTCCGTATTCCGCCAGCCTCAAGCCCGCCGACGTCGACGGTTTTGCCAAGCAGAAGCCCCGCGACGGCAAGCTCAACCCCCCGCAGTTCAACGCGCTCCTGCCCTGGATTTACCCCAACGCCCTCGGGGGACTGATGGGCAACACCGTCCAGAAGGGCGTCCTGTGGCTGACCAACGGCCGCGGGCAGATATCCCGCATCCGCGCGGCCGACGGCGCCTGCATTTCCTGGGGCGGCACCCAGGCTCCGGCGCCGCCGGCCCAGGGGCCGATCTGCTGGGGGGCCTCGCCGGACGGCAAGGGCCTGTACCTCGCCGGCTGGTACTACAAGCGCCGGAAGGTCGCCGACGGCCAGATATTCAAAGTGGACCCGGCCAGCGGCGCGCGCGCGCCCTTCGCCAAGATAGACGTTCCCGCGGACAACTTCTGGGCCAAGGAGAGGAACGGCTGGTACAACTACACCAACTGGGGCCGCAAGAACGGGCTCAGCGCGATTCACGGGCTGGCCGTCGACAAGGAGGGCCGGGTCTACGCCTGTGACCGCGTCAACCAGCGGGTCGCGGTCTACGACAAGGGCGGCAAGTACCTGGGCGGCACCAAGGTCGAGTGGCCCGATCACGTGGCCCTCAGCCCCAAGGGCAAGGAGATATACGTCACCACCCGCAAGATCGTCAACGGCTACAAGGCGGTCAACGAGGTCAAGGTGCTCAAGCTCTCCGGCTGGAAGGACGGAAAGGTCCTGGCCGAGCTGACCCTCCCCGGCCAGAACGCGCCCTCCATGGCGGTGGACGCCACCAAGGACCCGGCGGTCATCTGGCTGAGCAACGTCGGCGAGGGCAAGATCGACAAGCGCGGCCGGGGCATGAAGACCGGCGGAGTCACCCGCATCGAGGACCGCGGCGGCAAGCTGGTGGTCGCCGGCAGGCTCGGGGCTAAAGGCGCAGTGATGCCCGAGGCGGTGGTCAAGGTCTGGGCCGACCCGCGCACGGACGACATCGTGGTCAGTAACGGCTGGAGCGGGCTGACCCGCCTGGACGGCCTCACCGGCAAGAAGAAGGCCTTTCCCCTGAGGGGCATGGACCTCTGCTTCGGACCCGACGGGAACATCTACGTCTACGGCCAGAAGGGCTGGCACGAGCTCGTGACCCGCTTCGACCGCAGCTTCAAGCCCGCGCCCTACCCGGCCACCGGCAAGAACGTCACCACCATGACCACCACCGGCAAGGACGTCTACGGCCGCTACGGGCACGGCTGGTGCAACAAGGGCCTGCACGTGGCCCCCAGCGGGCGAATCTACGTCTACAACATGTACGGCTGGGCCAAATACTTCGTCAACGTCTGGGACGCCAGCGGCAAGGCCGAGAAGCACGGCCGGGTGGGCGACGGGATCATCGGGCCCGTCGACGCCCAGGGCGGCGGGCTGCGCGTGGACGCGGCCGGCAACATCTACTTGGGCATGCACGGCGCCCCGGCGGGCTCGGCGGCCGCCGCCGACCGGCGGCGCACCAAGGGCGCGGTGGCCAGGTTCCCGCCCACCGGCGGCGGCTACGTCAAGGCCGGCAAGGACGGCGGCGGCAAGAAGGGCATCGCCTGGACCGGCAGCCGCATCGGGAACTTCCTGGAGGGCGCGGTGAACGCATATCCGATTCTCGGTCCCCAGGTGTCCAGCGGCTGCGTCTGCAAGGAGGCGCGCTTCGACCTCGACGGCTGGGGACGGCTGTACATCCCCAACGGACTGGATTACTACGTGAGGGTGGTCGACAATGCCGGCAACGAGATCGCCAAGTTCGGCTACTACGGCAACCCCGACTCCCGCGGTCCGGAGAGCGCCGTGCCCGAGCCGGCCATCGCCCTGGGCTGGCCGCTGAGCGTCAGCGCCGGGCAGATCAACGAGGGCCGCCTGTACGTGGCCGACGCCATGAACCGCCGGGTGATCCGCGTGGAGCTCAAGTTCGCCGCCGAGGCGACCTGCCCGGTGCCGGCCGGGGAAGGCAAGACCTCCCGGGCAGAGGTCAAGACTCCCGCTCCCAGGAAGACCGCCGCCGCGGGCAAGCCCGCCGCGAGTGTCCCTGCACCGGCCGCCAGGAAGCCGGGCCGCACCCCGAAGCAGGTATGCGCCGGGTGGTTCTCGGCGGCGCGCAACTACAAGAAGGTGGGCATGCTGGGCGACGCCCGGCGCTGCCTGAACAACATCATCAAGACCTATCCCCGGACCGAGTGGGCGCGAAGGGCGCGCGGGGAACTGGCCAGGCTCTGAGCCGAACCGGGGGGCAACTCGCGCGGAGGGAGGGTGCTGGTGAGAAGCGTGGCAATCTGGGTGGGACTGCTGGCGGCCGCCTCGCTGGCCGCGGCCGGCGAGGTGAAGTTCAGCTCGAAGCCGGCCGCAGCGAAGGCCGGTGGCAAGGTGAAGATATCTTTTTCGGTCTCGGCCAGGACCGACGTCGAAGTGGCGGTCTTGGGTGCGAAGGGTGAAGTCATCCGCCACCTGGCCGCCGGAGTGCTCGGCGGCAAGAAGGCCCCGCCGGCGCCGCTCAAAGCGGGGCTGTCTCAGTTGCTGGAGTGGGACATGCGCGACGACTTTGGCAAACCCGTCAAGGGCGGGCCCTTCAAGGTGCGGGTGCGCGCGGGGCTCGGCGCCAGGTTCGGCCGGCTCATTGGCGGCGATCCGTACACTTTTGGGAGCATTGCCGGCATCGCGGCGGACGAGGACGGCAACGTCTACATAATGGGCTTCGGCGGGCGGCTCAACCAGCGGCACATGGCCATCCGCGTCTTCGATCCCGAGGGTCGCTACCTCCGCGAGATACTTCCCTTCCCGGCCAACCTCAAGCCCGGAGACATGAAGGACGTGGCCCGCTGGGACGCGGAGCGGGAAACCTTCCGCCCGCGCAACGTCACCAACCTCAACCCCAACTTCTATCGCGGCGGGCGGGGCGGCCGCCTGACCCTGGTCTCCGCATCCAAGAAGAACGGGGTGATCCTCACCGATGGCACCCGCATCTTCACGCTGGAGACCTCCGGCGCGGTGCGCGGGCCGAAGTTCGTCACCCGGGTCATGTGGGAGAAGAAGCACATCCCCTGGGGCGGCGTCCCCAACAGCGGCCACGGGCCGGTCTGCATCGCCATCAGCCCCGACGCCAAGCACGTCTACGAGGCGGGCCTCTTCACGGCCAAGACCAAGTACGGGCACAAGATGAAGCCCTTCTTCCCGCCGGGGCGCGTCTTCCGCATGAAGCTGGCCGGCAGCGACTTCATGAAGGAGTTCCTCACCGTCAAGGTGACTCACACGGGGGGCGTCGGCGGAAACTGGGTCAAGGGCATGGGCTACGGCTTCCGCCCCCGCGGGCCGGTGCACGGCATCGCCGTGGACGGGAGCGGCAAGCTCTACGTCTGCGACCGCGAGTTCGAGCGTATCGCGGTCTACGACGAGTCCGGCAAGCTGGTCAACGAACTCCCGGTCGAGTACGCCGATCAGGTTGCCGTGCACCCCAAAACCGGCGCGGTTTACGTGATTCAGAAGGACCGCAAGAGCTACAGCGAGTGGTTCACCCAACTGGTGAAATTCAACAAGTTGGGCAAGGGCGAGAAGCCCGCCGCGACCCACAAGTTCGACCGCAAGACTTCCAACCCTCGGATGGCCCTTTCGGCCGGCAAGGACAAGACCACCGTCTGGGTCGCGGGGGTGAAGGGCGGTTTGGTGGCGCTGGAGGACAAGGGGGCATCCTTCGCCCCGGCCAAGACCCACTTCGCGCCGGCGCCCGGCGTTCAGCTCGACTGGAACCGCCTGTCGATGGACTATGGCCGCGACGAGTTCTACGTGAGCGACGGGGCCACCAGGGTCTGGCGCTACGACGGGAAGACCGGCAAGGGCGAGATTCTCAAGAGGGGCGGCAAGGTCTTCTTCATCAACGACCTGTCCGTGGGCTACGATGGCAACCTCTACGTGCGGGTCAGCGGTCCCACCGGGACCCACGAGACCTACAGCGGGGCCTTCTGGCGGATGACCCGCGACCTCAAGCCCGCGCCTTTCGCCGGCAGCGGCTCGCACGTGCTCAGCAACTACATCTACAGCCGCTACGGGATCGGCTACGCCGAGCGCGGCATCGGTCCGCGCCCCGACGGCGGGGCCTACGTCAGCTTCATGTACAAGTGGGTCAACTACTGCGTGTCCGGCTTCGGGCCCGACGGCAAGGCGCTCCAGGGCAAGTACCTGGTGGGCAAGGTCGGCGGCAAGGGGCCCAAGGGCATGGGCGACTACCCCCCGGAACTCAAGAGCGCGATCATCGGGCCGATCAGCGCGGCCAACGGCGGCCTGCGCGTTGACCTGGCCGGCAACATCTACATGGGCATGTGGGCCTGGCCCAAGGGCCAGCCGCTGCCGGAGGGCTTCGAGAAAGACCGCGGCTTCCTCTGCACCGTGGGCAGCGTCTTCAAGTTCACGCCGGAGGGCGGCTTCCTCTCGGCACCCAAGGGCTGGGGCGGCTCGGACGGGGTAATCAAGGTGCCCAAGACCGAAGGCGCCAGGGGCATAGAGATCCGCTCGGGGATGCGCGGCAACGGCACCTATCCCGGGTTCATGGAGGGGGCCGTGGCCGTCTACCCGGGCTTCGCGCCCTTCAGCCACGACGGCTTCGGGGGCAACAGCTGCTGCGTGTGCCGGGTGCCCAGGTTCGGCCTCGACCGCTACGGGCGGCTGGCGCTGCCCAACGCGGTCACCAACTCCGTGAAGGTCGTGGACAACGCCGGGAACCTCATTGCCGAGATCGGCCGCTACGGCAACTTCGACTCGCAGTACCTGCCGCCGCACTCGACCGACAAGAAGCCGCCGCTGGCCAAGCCGGAAATCCCCCTGACCTGGCCCACCGGCGCTGGATTCGGGCCGACCAGCCTGTACATTAACGACACCTACAGCCGCCGGGTGGTCCGCGCGGACCTGACCCACGCGGCCGAGGCGCTCTCTGCGGTGAAGTAGCGGGACCACAAGGAGGAACGCCATGAAAGCCAAACTTCTGAGCTTCGTTCTCGTGCTTGGTTGCTCGCTGGCTTCTGCCGGCGAAGTCAAGTTCTCGACCAAGCCGAGCGCGTCCAAGGCCGGCGGGAAGGTGAAGATATCCTTCGCGGTCTCGACCGGGACCGACGTGGAGGTCGCGATCCTGAACTCCGCGGGCAAGCCGGTCCGCCACCTGGCCGCCGGGGTGCTCGGCGGCAAGAAGCCCTCGCCCAAACCGCTGGCGGCCGGGCTCTCCCAGTCGCTCGAGTGGGACCTCAAGGACGACTTCGGCAAGCCCGCGGCCGGCGGGCCCTTCAAGGTGCGGGTGCGCGCGGGAACGGCAGTCAAGTTCGGGCGCTTCATCGGCGAGGATCCCTACACCGTGGGCGGCGTAAACTCGCTGGCCACCGACGAGGAGGGCAAGCTCTACGTGGCCTTCCGCCGCGGCGGCGCCAACCAGGACGTGGACGTCCTCCGGGTCTACAGTCCCGACGGCAAGTACCTGCGCACGGCGATACCCGGGCCGGCGGACCTGAAGCCCGCCCGGGCCGCCGCCTGGGCCCGCTGGGACGCGGGCAGGAAATGTTTCTTCACCAGGAACTACCGCAGCCAGATGCCGGAGTTTTACCCGTGGAGGTCCAACGCGCGCATCGTCAGCGCCTCGCTGGAGGCCGGCGCCGTCCTCACCGCCGGGGTCAGCGTCTACCGCATGGCCCTCGACGGCGGCGACGTCAAGGGACCCTTCCCCATGTGGGGCAAGGCCGCCAAGGTCAAGAACCCCCGCTGGAACATACCCCAGATCGCGGTCTCGCCCGACGGGAAGTACATCTACTACTCCAACGTGGCCGGCACCAAGTACAACCCCAAGAAGTTCGCGGACACCGACTCCAAGTGGCCCCAGGGCCGGGTCTACCGGCAGGACACCTCCAAGGCCGGCACCGACCCCCAGAAGTTCTACGACCTGGTGCTGCCCGACTGGAACAAGAAAAAGTACTGGCTGCCCAACGCCTGGAACAAGCGCACCGCCGCCTACGGCATGGCCGTCGACAAGAAGGGGCACGTCTACGTCTGCGACCTGGTCAACCAGGGGATCGCCGAGCTCAGCCCCGAGGGCAAGAAGCTTTCCTTTACGAAAGTGCCCTGGCCGGAGCGGATACACGTGGACGCCAAGACCGGCAACTTCTACCTGATCATTCGCACCAGGCCCCCGCGCGACGGCTACACCCCGCTGAAGCTGGTCAAGGTCGCCGGCCGCGGGCAGGCCGGCAAGGTCGTCGCCGAGATGCCCCTCAGGCGCGGGCTGGGCTCGGCCAGCGCGCTGGGGGTGATCGCCGGCAAGCCGGTCCTGTGGATCGGCGGCCGCGGGGCGATGATCTGCGTCCGCGATGCCGGTGCCAAGTTCGAGATCGTGGAGACCGCCTTCAAGCCCAAGCCCCAGGCGCAGCTGGACTGGAACCGCATCGCCGTCGACTACGAGCGCGACCAAGTCTACACCTCCAACGGCACCAACCTGCTCTACCGCTACGACGGGAAGACCGGCAAGGGCGGAATGCTCAAGGTCGGCGCCAAGCCCTTCCACGGCGTGGACGTGGCCGTGAGCTACGACGGGCTGCTCTACGCGCGAACGGGCAGGAGCTACAGCGGGCCCTTCGAGCGCTTCACCCGCGACTTGAAGCCCGCGCCGTTCCCCTCGGGCTCGCACGTCCTCTCCAAGCACATCTACAGCCGCTTCGGAGTGGGCAACTGCGAGAAGGGCGTGGGCGTGGGTCCCAAGGGCGAGAGCTACGTCAACTTCATGTACGGCTGGAACATGTACTTCATCGCCGGCTTCGGCCCGAACGGCAAGCCCATCAAGGGCAAGTACCTCGAGAAGAAGGTCGGCAATTACTCCATCAAGCCCAAGAAGGGCCAGCCCAAGAAGCCCGGCCCCTACCCGCCGGACATGGACACCGCCGTGGTCGGCCCGGTGCCGGCCTCCAGCGGGGGCATCCGCGTGGATCTCGCCGGCAACATCTACCTGGGCATCAGGCCCAAGCCCGAGGATTTCAAGCCGCCGGCGGGCTTCGAGAAGGACCCGGCCTACGC
>CAZONU010000241.1:0-7828 GCA_964581145.1 uncultured Planctomycetia bacterium | reverse complement strand
ATGATGCTGGTGAACTTGGTGCCGGTCAGCTCGATCTCCCGGAAGCGCTGGGCGGACCAGCCGTAGTCGCGCATGGGGAAGGGCGAGCACCAGATGGCCGAGCCCTTGAAGCCGGAGATGATGAAGGTGGCCTCGCGGAGCATGGGGAAGCGGATGGGCTTGCCGGTCAGCCCGAACATGCGCGCGTTGACGTAGCTGATCAGCGGGGTGTAGATGAAGGCGAAGCCGAAGAGGATGATGGGCATCATCCAGACCACGTAGGTGCTCTTGTTGGCCGTGTTCCAGGCCTCCACGCGCTCGCCGCCGGCCGGGTAATCGGGGTGGGTTATCAGGAACCAGCCCAGCAGGACCATGCCCAGCGAGCCGATGCCGAAGAGGGTCAGGGCCAGCTTGATGGAGAAGTCCCCGCGGCCCTTGGGCACGTCGTCCCAGGCGCGCCTGGTGATGCCCGCGGCGCGCTCCCGCCGGGCCTTGCGCACCCCCTTGACGACCTGCCAGATGCCCAGCGAGGCCACCGCCAGGCTGGTGCCGATGGTGAAGCTCATCCAGAAATCGACACGGTTCATGAAGTCGGTCATGATCGTGTCCATTCCCGGCCGCCAGTGGACCAGGACCCCCAGCTCGTGGAGCAGGGGGTTGACGAAGATCTGGGTCAGCGAGGCCAGGAAGGAGCCGACCACCAGCCAGAAGGGCAGCACCATGCCGACGAGAACCATGCCCAGGTTGGTGGCCAGGCCGGTCAGCCCCGCGGGCAGGAACCCCTCGGTCTGCACGGTGGTGTCGATCCAGGGGATGGGTAAGAGCATCACCGGCTCGCCGAAGAAGGCCTTGGTGAGCATGGGCACCAGGGTGTAGATGGCCCCGAAGGCCATGCCGATCATGGCCCCCACCGAGAAGATCCGCCAGCGCCAGCTCTCGCCCTCCTGGGAGCTCTCGGCCAGCGCGGTGGCCCCCTCCGAGGCGATGGTGGCCATCGGGAAGGGCAGGCGCTCCACGTCCGAGGTCACCCGGAAGAGCGTGTAGCCCATGCACACCCAGGCCACCCGCCCGAAGACGGTGGTGCCGATCATGATCAGCACCGGCTTGAGCCAGTCGATGTGGAAGAAGTTGCGGCCGGTGATGGCCTCGCTGTCCGCGGGGGGCACGAACCAGGCGGGGAAGGGGGCGATGCCCATCTCCTGGGCGAAGGGCGTGTTGGCCAGGTACTGCTTCCAGATCATCCAGGCGAAGTGCCCGCCGCTGAGGGCCAGCCCGCCCACGAACATCATCAGGCTGGCGGCCACGTAGTAGAGCATGTAGATTTCCTGGCGCTTGAGGGGCTTGAAGCTGCGCCGGGCGATGTCCGCGAAGAGGATGATGGTCACCCACTCGGCGGCGGGCCCCAGGCCCAGGCCCATGGTCAGGCCCAGGTAGATGGCCGTGGGCATCATCACGATGGCCACGAAGAGCACCCCGATGAAGGTGCGCAGGTTGAAGCCTTCCTCGAAGGTGGTGGGGGCCTGCACCAGGTTGCGGTACAGCTGGGTTTCCCGGTCGGCCCCCGCCTCGAGGACCGGCTTGGTGATCTTGGGCTCTTCCTCAGCCATCTCTCGTCACCCGGTCTGGGGGGTGGGCGCGGGCTCCGGCCCGCCCGGGCCCTGGAAGCCCTCGGGCACCTCGTCGGGCGAGACCTCGCCCAGCAGGGCGCGGGCCTGGGCCACGTGCCAGGCGCGCTCCTCGTTGGTGAACAGGCGCCAGAGCAGGAACTGCTTGCGGATGTTCTTCATGAAGCGGTGGTTCATCTTGACCCAGGCCTCCGGCGAGCCGGAAACGCGGCCCAGGGTCATGCGCGTATCGTAGATGTCGGTCTCCCCCTCGGCCAGGAAGGTCTCCAGCTCCAGGGTCTGGCTGATGCCGAAGTCGAAGGGCGCGATCCACACCCGGCTGACCAGCCGGTAGCCGCCCTTCTCGACCCCGGGCCGGCGGTAGCTGAAGGCCGTGTCCGCGGTGTAGAAATCGCCCACCGACTGGTTGGCGTGGTCCTCGAAGTAGTGCAGCAGGTGCTGGTTGATGCCCAGGGTCTGCTCGCCGCTGACCGTGAAGGGGAAGTCGAAGATCAGGCGGTCGTTCTCCGGCTCGGGGAACTTCCAGATGCGCTCGACGTCCGGCACCGAGAGCTGGCCCGCGCGCATCGCCGGGTAGGCGGCCGAGAGCATGACCACGGCTATGATGAAGCAGGCCGAGAACACCGCGCTCAGCGAGGAGTAGTTGAGGCTGAACCCGGCCAGCAGCCCCTCGCCCCCGGCGATGACCACGATCTTGCTGACCGACTGGCCCAGGATGTAGCCCAGCACCGCGCTGCAGACCGCGAAGACCGCGCTCTCGGCGATGAACAGGCTGCCGATGTGCACCGGGGCCAGGCCCAGCGAGCCGTAGATGGAGATCTCGCCCTCGCGCTCGTAGACCGACCCCAGCATGGTGTTGAGCACGATCAGCGCGGCGATGAGCATGGGCACGATCAGCGAGCCCATCCCGGAGACGTCGCTGCCCTTGGTGGTGGACATGAACATCGTGCGGACCGCGCCGGACTCGTCCTTGCGGGCCATGAAGGTAGGCACCTCGATGCGCCGCAGGAGCTGGTTCTCGGCGATCTCGGCGATTTCCTCGGGGTCCTCGGGCACCAGCGCCACCGAGTAGAGCTTGCCGCTGCGGGCCATCAGCCAGTCGTAGGGCACCACCGGGACGCTCTCGGCCTTGAGGTGCTGGTACTTGCGGAACTCCAGCTGCTCGCTGGCCGCGCCCCGGCCGCTCTGTCGCTGCCAGTTCTCCACGTCCTGGTCCACCGGCACGGGGCTCTCGCCGTCGATGTCCACGATCTCGTCATAGGCCTCGTCCCTGAGCACCCCGACGACCACCAGCACCTCGCCGCCGAGCGTCACCAGCTGCAGCTGCCTGTCCTTCTCCTCGAGCTTCTCCTCGGCCTTCAGGAGCTTCTGGAGGACCTTGGGATCCGAGAGCTTGGGCACGCCGACGACCCTGCCGGCGTCCAGCTCGAGCTTGGCCATCAGGTCCTCGGAGAGCAGGCACACCGGGGCGCGCGCGCGGACCTCGCTCTCGTCGAACCCGCGGCCGCCGGGCAGCAGCATGCCCCCGAGGCCCAGGCCGGTGACCTTCTCCTCGACCCTGCGGACCCCCAGCAGGCCGGGCACCTCGAAGTAGTCCTCGGGGCTGCCGGCGTTGGCCAGCACCTTGCCGCTGCCGCCGGTCGCCTTGGACCACCAGGCCCGCGGGGAGACGATGCACTTCTTCTTCCGCCCGGGATGGCCGAACTCGTCGCGCAGGCTGCGCGCGGCGAACTCGTCCAGCACCATCCAGCTCTCGTTGCGGACCAGCACCCCCTGGTAGGGCGGCTCGCCGGGCGTCTCGATGAGCCGCTTGTTGGCCCCCAGGGTGTTCTCGATCGAAGAGAAGGAGAGCACCGAGAAGGTCAACAGCACCAGGGTGGTCATGGTCAGCAGGGTGCGCACCTTGCGGCGGCGCATGTTGTTGATGCCCAGCAGGAAGGCGCTGATCGCCGCGTTGAGCCGGTCCATGTCCGCCTTGTGGCTGCGCCCCGGGCGGTGCTGGAGGGTCTCCAGCTCGCGCTTGAAGCGCGAGGAGATCATGCTGATCACCAGGATGGCCAGGGCGATGGTGATGAAGGACAGCAGGATCATCGGCGCGGAGCTGGTGATCCCGAAGGCCGGGTGCACCAGGTAGAGCACCCCGAAGGAGACCATGAACAGCCCGAAGACCCCGGCCAGCTGCCGGTTGATGTCCGAGAAGGAGAAGATCAGCCGCTCCATGAAGTAGGCGAAGGGCAGCATCAGGAAGAGGTAGAAGAGCAGCCCCTTGACCACGTCGGTGACCGTGCTGTGGATGTTGGGATAGGCCCGGGCCTCGTAGCCCCAGGAGTTCCGGGCGTGGACCATCATCTCGTCCCAGTGTTTGGCCTCCTTGGCCTCCAGGGCCAGCTCCAGCTCCCGGGCGGCGCTCTGGTGCTGGTCGACCAGCGACCTGTTCTTGACCCCGGCCTTCTCCAGAACTTTCAGGCGGTAGCCGTCCATCCGGTGGAGGTCCTGGGCCATGATCAGGCTCAGCGGCATGGGCCCGCCGCTGCCGGGGACCGGCTTGCCGTCGTCCTCGTCGAACTCCTGGCCGTCGGGATCGATGATCCGCGCCGAGCGCGAGACGGTCAGCCCGTGGCCGGTGTGGCTGTCCTTGTCGAGCTCTCCGCGGCGCACTCCCAGCAGCGGCCAGCGCACCCCCGCCAGGCGCCGGCGGCCGAAGGTGCCCTTGAGCTGCACGGGGATGGGCCGGCCCTGGCCCGCGCCCTTCTCGCGCTGGGCGCGCCGCTCGGTGAACACGACCATGGCGTGCTCGGGGTAGGCGAGGTGCGAGGTCTCCCCGACCATCGACCACCCGAAGCTGATGGGCACCTCGTCCACCTGGCCCTTGTACATGTTCACGGTGCTGAACTGCGTGTCGATGGCCGCGTAGCTGCGCAGGTCGCTGGCCTCGAAGATGTTCAGCGCCTGGCAGGAGAAGGTGGCCACGATGAACTCGTCGTCGTTCTTCGTGGGGGTGCGCCAGGGCTCGCGCCGCTTCTTGCCCTCGGGGCCCTCGTCGGGGGCCTTGATCACCTCGCCGCTGGCCGGGTCCAGCTCGTAGGCCAGGACGCGGTTCTCCTTCTGGGACCAGCCGCGCATGACCGCCGCGGACAGCCCGAAGACCTCGTAGGCGCCGTGGCGGTCGGCGATAGTGATGGCGTCGGGCCGCACCGGCGAGGAGAAGCTCCGCAGGGTGCTGCGGTACTGCCTGGGCTCCTCGCGGCAGAGCACCAGCGCGCCGGGCACCGGGGTGACCGACAGGGTCTTGCTCTTGGCGGGGTTGTACTCGATGATCTGCCCGTGGATGCGCAGCTGCATCTTGAGGCTCTTGAGGTTGCTCTCCGCCTCTACGCGCTCCAGGGCGGCCAGGCCCCGCTCGCGGTCTCTCAGGCGGACCAGCTGGGGCAGGGCCGCCTCCAGCACCATGCGGTTCAGGCGCAGGTTTTCGTCCGCGGAGAGCTTCCCGGCGCCCGCGGCGCGCCTCGCAGCGAGCTTGGCGGCCTCGCCCTCCAGGCCCAGCCCCGCCAGCTCCGCCGCCCCGTAGAACCTGCCGCCTTTCATGATCGCGTTCAGCGCACCGGCGACCGCGAGCCTGGCCGCCTTCACGCGTTCGCGGGCCTTCTTCTCCTCCTCCTCGGTCCTCTTCTTCTCCTCCTTCTCCATCTCCAGCAGCTTCCCCAGAGCGGCGCGGGCTTCTGCGGGAAGCATGTCTTGCACGCGCCCAGCCAGCTTGCGGCGGGCCCGGCGGACGGCCTTTTCCTCCTCGCTGAGCTTCTCCTCCCCCTTGGTCGCCCCGGCGGCGCTCTTGGCGCCCGCCGTCAGCAGCAGCTCCAGGCCGGTCCAGTTGTTGACGTCCAGGGGGCCGACCTCCGCCGAGCCGGGGTGGAACAGGCCCACCAGCGACCGGCAGAGCACCTCGGTCTGGCGAGCCAGCCTCTCGAAGTCCATCAGCTCCAGGCCGTTCAGGCCGGGCAGGTCCAGCGGCGAGCCCAGCATCCGCCGGCCGTCCAGGGCGGTGCCGAAGGTGACCGAGGCGAAGCCCCCCAGGGCCAGAACCTCGGTGGGGAAGCAGGGACCGCCGGGCGCCACCGACTTCCAGTTGCGGCCCCCGATGGTCACGGTAGTGTCGGTCACGAAGGGCGCCTTGTCGGTGAGGCGCCAGAGCTGGGCCTTGGCCTGCGCGGAACCGGTCTGGGCCAGGTACTCGGCCACCGGGGCCACCGCCGACTGCAGCCGCTTCTCGTCCTTCTGGATGTAGTGGTCGACGTGCATCCCCTTGAAGAAAACGGCCATGCGGTCGGAGTGGCTGGAGAGGTCGATGCCCACGCAGGTGCCCAGCCGCTCGGGCACGTCCGGGCCCAGCCTGGCGAGGAAGGCCAGGTAGCCGGCCAGGCGCACGTACTTGAGGCGATTGGCACCCTCGGTCTTGAGGCGCTCCTCGACCTCGTCCAGCTGGTCGCGGCAGTCCTCCACCGCCTTGGTGAGCTTGCGATCCCTCTTCCTGGCATCGTCCAGGGCCTCGTCCAGGGCCTCCTGGAGCTTCGCGTGCTTCCCGGCCAGGTCTTCCAGCGAGCCCTCCTTCGGCCTCCACTCCAGGACCCCGATCAGCTCCAGGAGCAGCTCGCGGCAGTCCGGGTCGGCGTCGGCGGCGCGGCGGACCGCGGCGTCGTAGCCGCGGGCCTGCGCCCTGAACTTCCCGCGCCACTCCGGGGTGGCCAGCTCGTCGCCCTTCTCCTTGAACAGGGTCTCCAGCCTCCCGTGGGCCTCGAGGGCGGCGCGCTCGACCTCCTCGCGCCGCTCGACGATCTCCAGCATGCGGCCGGCCCGCTCGGGGACCGCTTTCTGCAGCTCGGGACCGGCCAGTTTGGGAGCCAGCTTCTTCAGTTCGCCGATCGCCTCGCGCAGGGCCACGTAGCCGCCGTACCTCCAGAGGTCCTCCTTGGCCACGGCCTCGCCCTTGCGGGTCCGGCCCCACCAGGCACCCAGCCCGCCGAGGACGATGCCGCCGACGACCACCGTGCAGGCGATCAGCGCGAAGGCCGGCTTGCGCTTCAGCTTCAGCTTGTAGGCAGTGCCGCCGGCGCCCAGCAGCATCAGGAAGCCCAGGACGATGAGCAGCACCCGCTGCCAGGGGCGCATTCCGGAAATCTCCTGGCCCGCGGTCGCCTTCACCGTCTTCTTGTCCCAGCCCAGCACCCGGCCGTCCAGCGCGGGGTCGCCGCCGCCTATTTCGTCCAGCAGCTTGGCCGCCGGGCGGCGCAGGAGCTCCATGGCCTGGGCCTGGCCGGCCATGGCCGGGTAGTGGGCGCCGACCGCCAGGAAAAGCACCGAGCGCTCCGGAGGCTTGTCCTTCATGCGCTTGAGCAGCTCGAACATGGCCGCCACCGAGCTGGCCGCCTCGGCCCCGGGAGCCAGCTCCGGCACGATCGAGGCGGAGTCGTAGTGGGCCACCACCGCGGTGATGTCCTTGCGCTTCTCGGGATCCGCGCCCGGCTTCAGCGCCCAGACGTTGACGGCCTTGCGGTTCTCCCAGTCGACCCGGCAGGCCAGCGAGGCCTTCAGGTGCTTGCGCTCCTCCGGCGGGAGTCCCGCGTTCTTCTTCTCGGTTTCGAGCAGCTTGCCCTTGATTTCCAGGCCCTGCTCGCGGCCGATCCAGAAGCGGGGGATGTCCAGGGCGCAGCCCAGGACCTTGAGCCCCGCGCCCTCGACGAAGATCACCGCGCGGGGGCCCAGCGAGCAGGCCGCCAGCCAGTCGTAGCCGCGGTCCCCCTCCAGGACCAGGATCGAGCCGGCCAGATGCTTCTCGCGCAGGCGGAAGAACTGCCCGTCGCCGCCCCAGACCAGCCGGGCCTCAATGCGGTTGTCCTTCGCGTCGATCGTGCAGGTGCGCACCAGGTTGGGGGCCAGCGGGTAGAGCTTGTAGGGCTGCTTCTCGACGCTGAACTCCATCTTGCGGGTGACCGGCACGGCCAGCGGGAACTCCTGCATGACCGGCTCGAGGCCGGCGGCCTTGAACCTCCCGGCGATGAACCTGGCCGTCTCCGCGGCGCCCTTCGAGCCGGCGGTGCGCCCCGTCCTGCTCCCGTCCTGCAGGGGATCGACCAACCGTTCGATGTCGGCCCTCAGGGCCTTGGCCAGCGCGGGGATGTCCGCCGGGTCGGCCGGGGACGACTGACCTACTGAACGACCCCGCCCAAGCA
>CAZONU010000240.1:0-7871 GCA_964581145.1 uncultured Planctomycetia bacterium | reverse complement strand
CCTGGAAGTTCCGCCCTGCCACCTCAACGATGATGCCCAGCGGGTAGGCCTCGCCCTCCTGCATGTCCTCGATCTCGGGCCCGATCACCTCGATGCGGCCATCCACGACCTCGTCCATCGGCTTCATCCGCAACAGCTCGAAGCCATCGCTGTACTGGCTGCCGAACTGGACGTACATGTCCTCCTTGCGGACGCGCTCGCCCTCGAAGCCCGCCCCGAACGGCACGGGGATCGGGATCTTCTCGATCTTGATCTCCAGCCCGCGGATCTCCACCGACCGGCTGATGATCTCCGACATCGGGACGTTCGCCACCTCGTGCTCGTAGCGGCAGATGCCCGTGGGCAGGATCTCGGGGATGTTGACGTTCGAGATGACCGGGAAGCCGAAGTTAATCGCGCCGGCGGCCGTCGCGTACTTCTCGTCGGTGATCACCTGTTCTTTCGTCTCGGCCTTCTCGTCGGCGCCGAGCGCCCAGACGAACGCGTGCACGCGGTTGAGGTTGTATAGTAGGATCTGCCGGGCCTCCTTGATCCGGTTGCCGCCCTTGGGCTCCATGCCCCCGAAAGTCATCGCCGCGCGGGCCGCGAAGTTGGCCGCGTGGATCGCGGCGGTGGTGTCCTTGCCGTAGGGCACCAGGAAGTTGTCCCAGTTCATCTCGATGCCCTCTTCGGCGAGCTGCTCGGGGACGCACCTCCCGTTGGAGCTGCTGGCCATGAAGACCAGGATGCTCCGCTCCTGAAGCCCCCGGACCAGCTTGACCGCCTCTTCGTTGGTCTTCGTCGCCCCGACTATCGCCGCGAAGCCGGGCATGCGCCCGTCCACGAGCTTGATGCCCTGCATGCGCAGGGTCGCGTCGCCGGTGAATCCCAGCCAGATGCCCTCGACCGGGTTGGGGCCCATCAGGATCTTGAGGACCTCGATGGTCTCCTCGGCGAGCAGGGTAGCCACCCCGGAGTCCAGCGCGTCGCCCAGGTAGGGCAGCCACAGCTCCTCGGAGGGCACCGGCGCCAGCAGCTTCTTGGCTTCCTGCAGCGACTCCTCCAGGTCCCCCAGCGTCTGGACCTTCTGGCCCAGGAAGAGGTACATGATGGGCAGGTAGTAGGCCGTGTCAGGGTACTCGACCTTCTGGTCCTTGCCCTTGGTCTCGATGGCCTTGGCGAGGTCCGCCTCGGCCCGGGCCACCATGGCGTGGGCCCCCCTGATTGCCGCGCTCGCGATGATCTTGGACATTTCGGTGCTCCTCTGCCTAGCTCACCTTCGGTGTACGATCGTCCCGTGGCATCAGCCCTGCTTCCCGGCCGTTTCCTTCCCTTTTCTCTTCTGGGCGGAGATCTTCTTGTACTCCTCGGGGGTCGCCGTGAAGAGCGCATCCGTGGGACAGGCCTCCACGCAGGCAAACTGGCCCTCCGGCCGGTCCGGGCACATGTCGCACTTCACGGCCACGCCCGGCCCGCGCCAGACCGCGTCGAAGGGGCAGGCCGAGATGCAGGCCCAGACCCCTGCGCACTTCTCGGTCAGGAGCCTCACTTCCCCGGATTTCTCCTGAACGAAGGCCCCATTGGGGCAGGCCTCGACGCACTTGGGTTTCTTGCAGTGCTGGCAGGCGATGGTCTTGTGCTTGCCCTTGGCGACGACCATCCGCCTGCGGGGCAGCGGCCGGGGGTCCTCGTGCAAAGCGGCAGCGGGGTCCTTGCTGGCGGAGTGCTCCACGGCACAGGCGAAGCTGCAGGAATGGCAGCCCACGCACTTCTCGGCGTCGAAGTAGATCTTGATCATCTCGGCCCGCTCCTACCCGACCGGCGCGAAGGCCTGCTTGTACATCGGCGGCTTGAGCTTGAGCGCCGCGCGCTTCCTGTCGATGTGCCGGAGCATCTTGTGGGCGGCCTCCACCGGGTCGAGCTCGAAGCACCACTTGCCGCCGACCTCCGACTCGATCTCGTCGGTGACGTACTTGGTCACGTTCTCGCTGCCCAGCACCGGCAGCGGCTGGCAGATCACGGTGAAGACGCCGCTGGCGACGAAGTAGAACCCGATGGACACGGCCTTCTCGCTCATCCACTCCGGCGCGGCCCCGGCCACCGGCAGTTGGGAGATGTCCTCGCCGAGGCCCCCCTCGGCCACGACGTTGGCCAGGACCGCCAAGATTCTACTGTTGTCCACGCAGGAACCCACGTGCAGCACCGGAGGCAGCCCGACGGTCTCGCAGATCTCCTGAAGGCCCTTGCCCGCGTACTCGAAGGCCGCCTCGGGCTTGAGCAGCCCGTGCTTGGCGCAGCTTATGGCGTTGCAGCCGGTGCTGACCACCAACACGTCGTTCCTGATGAGTTCCTTGACCATCTCGATGTGGCCTTCCTCGAACTCCACGTTGGGGTTGGAGCAGCCCACGACGCCCGCCGCCCCGCGCAGGCGGCCGGAGATGATCCCGTCATTGAGCGGCCGGTAGGTGCCGCGGTAGGTGCCGCCCAGGAAGTTGAAGACCGACTCGGTGGTGAACCCCGCCACCATTCTCTCGGTGTCGTCGGGGATCTCGACCCGCTTGCCGTCCCGGTTGGGGAAGTTGTCGATGGCGGTTTCGATAATCCGGGTGGCGATCTGGACCGCCTGGTCCTCGTGGAACTCGATGTGCTCAACACCGGGCATCTTGGCCTTGGGCGAGGTAGTCACCAGCTTGGTGTGGAAGCAGTTCGAGACGCCGCTCAGGGCCGGCATCAGGCACTGCACGTCGATGACCATCAGGTCCACCGCGCCGGTGATTATGGCCAGCTCCTGCTGGAGGAAGCTCCCGGCCACGGGAATTCCGTGGCGCATGAGGATCTCGTTGGCGGTGCAGCACATGCCCGCAATGTTTATCCCCTTCGCCCCCTTCTCCTTGGCCTTGGCAATGAGCTTTTCGTCCTGCGAGACCGCCGCGATGATGTCCGAGAGCGTCGGCTCGTGGCCGTGGACGACGAGGTTGACCTGGTCCTTCTTGAGAACCCCCAGGTTGGCCCGCGAGCGGATCGGCTCCGGCGTGCGGAAGAGGATGTCCGAGAGCTCGGTGGCGACCATCGAGCCGCCCCAGCCGTCGCTGAGGCAGGTGCGCACCCCGTGCCGGATCAGGTTCTTGTAGTCGGTGCCCACCCCGATGTGGGTGCGGTGCATGATCTCGACGATCTCCCTGTCGATCGAGCGCGGGTATACGCCCAGCTCGCGCCACAGCTTCTGCCTGGCCGGGGGCGCGTAGGAGGCCGTCCTGACCTCGCCCTCGTAGCGGCCGAAGTCCTCCAGCGCCGCCCGGGCCACCTCCTCGGCCAGTTTCCTGACCTCCTTGCCCTCGGTCTCGATGCCGTAAAGCCGGGCGACGAATTTCAGCTTCTCCTCGTCCTTGACCGTGTAGTCGGAGTTGGGGTCGGTGGCGGCCATGAGCAGGGTGTGGGCGATGTCCCGGCCGTGGTCGGAGTGCGCGGCAGCCCCCCCGGCGATCATCCTTATCAGGTTCCTGGCCGCAATGGTGTCGGCGTTGGCCCCGCAGATGCCCGCCTGCGGGCCCTCGCCGAAGGGGTCCACGCGGCACGGCCCCATGCTGCAGTTCCGGCAGCAGATGCCCAGCGATCCGAAGCCGCACTGCGGCTGCATCTTCTCGTAGCGGTCCCAGACGGTCTCGATGTTCTCTTCGTTAGCCCGCTTCACCATTTCCCGCGAGGCCTTGTCCGCGTAAGCCAGTTCCTTAGCCATTTGTTGCCTCCACGACCCGGTCCACCAATGCGGATGCGCTGTCCCCGAACCCGGGGAGCTCGAAAACGTTCCCGCCCTCCCGCTCACAGTCGGCGAGATCCTCGGAATACGGCAGGAAGGCCAGGAACTCGAACTCCTTGACCTCCTTCTCGAGGAACTTCCTGTCCTCCTCGGACCTTATCCCGTTGCCGACGCCGAAGACGTTCTTGACCCGGATGTCCCTGGCCAGACGGTGGACGCGCCTGGCGGTGACGCAGCTCACCCTGCTGGGCTGGACGACCACCAGCAGGGCGTCGACCTTCTCGGTCACCCCCCGGCCCAGGTGCTCCAGGCCGGCCTCCATGTCCACCACCATGTCCTCGTTCTTGTTGAGCAGCAGGTAGCCGATCAGGGCCTTGATCAGGACGTACTCCGGGCAGGCGCAGCCGGCGCCGCCCCGGTCGACCGAGCCCATCACCAGCAGCTTCACTTTCCCGGAGGCGTGCTTGAAGCGCTCGGGGATGTCGGAAACCTCCGGGTTCATCTTGAAGTAGGCCCCGTAGCGACCCTTCTCCGCGCCGGTCTTCTCGCGGACCAGGTCCTCCATCTCGGCCAGAGGGGTGATCTTCTCGGGCTCCGGCACGCTCAGCGCGTAGGCCAGGTTGGCGTTGGAGTCCGCGTCGACTGCAATCACCTCGTGCCCGGCCGCTTCGAGCGCGCGGCAAAGGAGCGCGCTTATCGTAGTCTTGCCGGTTCCGCCCTTGCCCGAAACCGCGATCTTCATCGCACCAGGTGTCGTTTCATGGTCAGTTGCGCTTTTCCCCCAATTACTTGAACGTCGGGGCGGCGTTGAGGTATTCCTCTGGAAGGGGCCCCCCGTGGACGAGCCGGCTCCCGATGCACGGCTCGCGCCCGCACACGCATAGTAGTGGATAAGTTCCCGCCGTCAAGGAACGACAGCCCGAAACGGCCATATCCCCGGCGGCGGGACGCGCTCCGCGCGGCGCCGCCCGCGAGATACAAAGCTCAATACCGCGATGCGTGATTAACCGAAGAAGCCGGCTCAAGGGGAAAACCGAAGGGGGACGGGGCAAAATGTGCCAATCGCCATCGCCGGCAAGGGCGAAATGGACAGAATCACCCCAGTGGTGCTCCTGGCCCGCGCACGGGTCGAGCCCGGGCCGGGCGGGGACGCGATAATCTCGCCAGCGATGCGGATCCCGGAAGCCCATCCGCCTCGGGGCGGGACGCTTGGTTTCTCGCTGCGCGCCACTACTGCAAGGTGTCGATTCCCCGGGAGTATTTCTCCTTCATGGCCGGCGGGAGCGCGCCCACCTTGCCGAGCAGCCGGGCCAGGTTCACGCCGAGCACCAGGCGCTTCTCTCGGTCGCTCACCGGTGCGAAGACCACCGGGCCGATGCCCACCGACATCGGATTCAGGAAGCCGTCCGAGCCGAACATGAACTTCTCCGCGCCGACATTCTTCAGGCCCCGGTCCAGCCAGCCGAGGTTCCCCAGCCCCCAGATGTTGGCGTGCACGTTGGGCCGGGCCAGCAGCACCTCGTCGAGACCGTTATCGTAGTGGCCGAAGATGAAGTCAGTCTCCGGGAACCGCGCGGATATCTTCGTGATCACCTCCGGCTTCCAGGCGTGGTTGAAGACCAGCATGCGGCGCTCGGCGGCGAACTCGTAGACGGCCATGAGATTCGGCCCGTCGCCGGGATAGCGGCCCTGGTAGCGGTTGATCAGTTTGATGCAGCGCACTCCTGCGGCGTGCATGCGCTCCAGCTCGGCGAGGATGTTGTCGCGGGTGTCGTTGGGGTTGACCGACAGGAAGGGAATCATCCGCTGGGGGAGGCCCCCCCACACTTCCAGCAGGAAGTCGTTGCCCCGTCGGTAGTCCGCGCCGTCCCGGGTGTGGCCACCGCTCACCGCGCAGAAGGCGTCGATCCCGTGGGCGTCGAGGAATGCCACCGACTCCTCGACGGCCTCCTCGGCGCTGTGAAAGGTGGTCGCGTGGCGCCACTCGCCGATGTGCACGTGCCCGTCGATGACCAGAACGTCGGGCAGCCCCCGGCCGGCCTTCCAGGCGTCGAGTATCGCGCTCACCGGACACCGCCCAGCAGGCGCCTCAGGTTGTCGCCGGAGATCCGCCGCTTGGCGTCCTCGTCCAGGCCCCGCGCGTACTGCACGTTGGATATGTATATCCCCGGATCAGCGAAGGGCGCGCCCGTGAAGAAGAGCACCCGTTCGGGACCGGCCTCGCGGGCGACCTCGCGCCAGTAATCGAGAATGCCGGCGGTGTCCAGGTAAAGGTTGGGCAGGCGGCGAATCGCGGGCACAACGGCGGGGTGCACTCCCAGGCCGCCGAAGACGCCTGAGAGGATCACCGGCAGCTCCGGGTGCGCCCGGGAGATCTCCCAGACTCCGCGCACGTCCGAGTCGCTGAGCTCTCCGAGAGTTCTGGCCTCCCCGAAGTCCAGGAAGGCAGGCACGCGGTGCTCCTCGAGCTCCGCGCAGAGGTCCTCCCAGACCCAGGGCAGCGGCGGGAGGGCCTTCATGGGCAGGCGCACTGCGCGTACGCCGGCGTCGAGCATCTCCCCGACGAGCGCGCGGGCCGCGTCGCGACCCGGCCTCTTCGGCGGCTCGATCACCCAGCAGGGGTGCAGGCGGGGATGGCCGCGCACGGCCTCCAGCAGCCGCCGGTTGCCGTGCTCCCGCGGGTGGATCAGGCGGGCGTGGTGGTCATGGACCAGCGACTCGGCGATGCAGTAGCGGTCCATGGTCGCCAGGAGTTCCTCGGCGCTGGTGAAGGACTCGGGGACGCCACCGGTCACCACCCGTCCGAGAGAAACACAACTGTCGAAGGGGCGCAGGCCTTCCAGGTCGGGGGCCTTGTTCGTCGCGCGCATCGTTGCCTCTTCCCTTCAGTTCGCTACCGGCAGTATCCTCTGGGGATTGTGCCGCATCATCTGCTCCTCTTCCTCCGCGGTCAACCCCAGCTTGCGCAGCGCGGGAAGCGTCTCCGTGAACATGTACAGGAACGGCGGCGGCGGAATGATGCAGTACTTGAAGGGGCCGCTCTCAGAGCTGAAGGCGCAGTCCAGACCCAGGCAGAGCCGGTCGCCGAGCCCGGCGTCGAAGACCTCGTGGATGGCCTCGACCAGCGGCCGCCAGACCTCCGGGCCGCCATTTTTGTCCATTCTCAGGTTGGTGGGCAGGAAGTTGGCCCCGCGCTTCATCCATTCAATACAGACCCTGCGGGTGTCGGGATCGGAAAGGTGCGCGGCGGTGTGGCCGATGACTACACGATTGAGGTCTACGCCCTCTTCGTCCAGCAGGCGCAGCTGGCTGCTCTCGGCCCCCAGCATGGTGCAGTGCGTGGTGATGTGCACCCCGGTGGCCTTCTGGGCGCGCGCCCCGGCGCGGAAGGTCTTGGTTTCCGCTTCGGTCATTTGTGGCGCGCTGGTGCCCAGCTTGATGGCGCCGGCGCGGACCTCGGTGCCGTTGATGCCCTCCGATATCTCGCGCGTGCAGAAATCGGCCAGCTCGTCGGGGGGCCTCTCGCGCACTAACGGATTGATTGCGTCCTCGGGCCTCTTGACCCAGTAGCTGCCGGTCTCCACCTCGCGGTAGAACCCCGTGCAGAGGACGATGCGCACGCCGGTGAGCTCGGAGACCTCGGCGTAGAACGTCGGCCAGGCCCGCCAGGGGCTCACCGAGGGGTCGACCAGCCCGAAGCAGCCGTGCGCGGTGCACTCCTCCAGCGGCGGGACGGCCTCCCTCATGAGCAACTCCCGGCGCTCTGCGGTGATCGGCCGCTCCTCCCGGATCAATTCATCCTTGTCCCAGTCATATATGTCGGCGTAGAGGTGCTCGTGCATGGTCACCCGGCCGAGCGCGGCGGGCTCGACCGGCCCGCAGACGGTGATTACCTTGCCCTCGTCCCTCACGACTCTTTTCTCCTCAAAATTACCTTCCCGCCATCGCCGGAGAGCAGCCGGCCGGCCTCGCGGCGCAGCGCGGTGATCTGCTCCTTGCCCCCGACGCGTGCGAAGAGGTTGCCGGGAATCCAGCCCTGCTTGAGCTTGCTCTGGCCGCGGTCCCAGTAGATGCCGATGTCGTAGACCATGACGCCGTCGCGCGTCGGGGGCTGGCGGTAGTGGTAGTAGAGGAT
>CAZONU010000239.1:0-7897 GCA_964581145.1 uncultured Planctomycetia bacterium | reverse complement strand
GGTATGGCCAAGTTCAAAGTAACCGCCCGCGACGCCACCGGCCGGCAGGTGCGCCGCACGCTGGAGGCCGCCAGCGAGGGCGAGGCCGCCGCACGGCTCAGCCGGGAAGGGCTCTCGGTGACGGAGATAACCCAGGCGCGCGCCGCCGCCCGCGCCAAGCGGGGCGGGAGCTTCTTCTCCCTGAACAAGGCCAACGCGCCGGCGCGGGTCAGCGGGGCCGACCTGGCCATCTTCACCCGCCAGTTCGCCACCATGATCGGCGCGGGCATCCCCGTGCTGGAGTGCCTGGACGTCCTGGCCCAGCAGGCCGAGGACCCCGGCTTCAGGCGCACCCTCAACGAGGTCATCGACGACATCCGCGGCGGGCGGGACCTCTCCAGCAGCCTGGCCGAGTACCCCAAGATCTTCGACAACATCTTCGTGAACATGGTCAAGGCCGGCGAGGCCTCCGGCCAGCTGGAGACCATCCTGGTGCGCCTGGCCGAGTTCATGGAGGCCTCCGTAAAGCTCAAGCGCGAGATCAAGTCGGCGATGACCTACCCCTGCATATCGCTGACCATGATCTTCCTGGTCACCGGCTTCCTGATGATCTTCATCATTCCCCAGTTCGCGGAGATCTTCATCCAGCTGGAGATAGAGCTGCCCACGCCCACCCTGGCGGTGCTGTGGATGAGCGAGTTCATGGTCGGATGGTGGTACATCATCCTGGGGGCGCTGGTGGCCCTGATCGTCGCTCTCAAGATCTGGAAGACCACCGATACCGGCGGGTACATCATCGACAAGGTGACCCTCAAGGTCCCGGTCTTCGGGCCGCTCTTCCAGAAGGTGGCGCTCTCGCGCTTCGCCCGGACCTTCTCCACGCTGATCTCCAGCGGCGTGCCCATGCTGGGGGCCCTGGACATCGTCGGCGCGACCAGCGGCAACAAGGTCATCGAGATGACCATCCACAACTGCAAGGAGTCGGTGCGCAACGGCGAGCCGCTGTCGAAGCCCCTGTCGGAGAGCCCCATCTTCCCGCCGATGGTGGTGCGCATGATCGCCATCGGCGAGCGCAGCGGCGCGCTGGAGCAGCTCCTCGAGAAGATCAGCGAGTTCTACGACGAGCAGGTCGCCGCCGCCGTCGAGGCCCTGACCAGCATGATCGAGCCGATCATGATCTCCATCATGGGCGTGCTGGTCGGCGGCATCGTCATCTCCGTCTTCCTGCCCATCATCAAGATCCAGCAGATCATGACCAAGAGGAAGGGCTGATTTGCCCGAGGACGAAGACACGGCACGCACCGCGGAGGGGGCTTCGGCCCCCTCTGCTACATCGGGCCGCAGGTGGTGGCTGAAGATGACAGCCGCCAGCGCCGCGCTGGCCGCGGTGCTCCTGGGCGCGGTCTTCCTGACGCCGGTCGCGCGACTCAATTATCACGCCTGGAGGTGGCGCACGGGGCGGCGGGCGAAATCCCTGAAATGCGCGGCGGAACTGATCGCCGAACGGAGGCTCGCCCGCGAGGCGGTCCTCCGGCTGCTGGGCGAGCCGAGAGAGCAAACCGCGCGCGGCCTGGAGTACGACGCCGGCCACGGTCTGGTGGAGCATCGTACCGGGCCGAAGACGGCCATCGTCCCCCGCGTGTTCTTCACCATCGCCCTGGACGGGCGCGGCCGCGCGGCAGAGGTCTCGATGTCCTTCGGGGAGTGAGGCGATGAGCGCTCCGGCCGCCGAATCCGCCCCTGTCCCCGGGCGCTCCGGCCACCGCTGGTGGCCGCATTCTTCCGGGGACAGGAACCGAACCCTTCGGGCTTCCGGTTCCTGTCCTCGTGACTTCCGCGCCCCGTCCCCGGCGGCCCGAACCCCGAACCCCGCACCCCGAACCCCGGCCCTTTCGCAGAAAGGGCCCAGGCCATGAGCACCTCCCTGGCCGGCTTCGTCGAGGAGGAGGAGCGCCTGGAGGCCGGCGCCAAGTGGCTGGCCGGGCTCAGGCTGCTCCTGGCCGTCCTGGCCATCGCCGTGACCCTCATCCTCGAAGCCGCCCGGGAGGGCGCCGGGACGGTGATCCCCGGCCCCCGGCTCTTCGGGATGCACCCGGTCTACAGCGCGGCGGTGGCCGCCTGCGCCGTGGACGTCGTGTACCTCTTCCTCTTGCGCTACGCGCGCGTGGCCCGGCGCGCCGCCGGGCGGGTGGCCGCACTGGTCGTCGCCGGGCTGGGCCTGGACATCCTCATGGGCGGCGCGCTGGTGTACATGACCGGCGGCTACGAGAGCGCCTTCCTGCCGCTGCTCTTCGTGTGGGTCATCGCCGCGGGCACGGTGCTCTCCGGGCGCGCGGCCCTGGGGGCGGCCAGCCTGGCGGTGGTCTGCCTCTCGGCGGGGACGGTGGTCCGCTACCTGGGGGTCTTTCCCTACGCGGCGGTGGGCGAGGCCATCACCCCCACCAAGCTGTGGACCTCGGGGGCCTTCCACCTGGCCCAGTCGGGGGCGCTCTTCATCGTGGCGGTCCTCACCGGCGCGCTGGTCCGGCGCCTGGCCGCCGCGCAGCTGGTGGCCGACCACGTGCTGGCCTCCCTGGAGGAGGGCCTGGTGGTCCTGGACCGCGACCTGCGGGTGCGCTTCGCCAACCGCAAGGCCGAGGAGCTGCTGGGCGCCAGGCTGCCCCGCGGCGCGGCCGCCGCCGAGGCGGTGGCCGGGGAGCGGCTGGGGCTGGTCCGGCGGCTCTTGACCTCCCGCGGCAAGTTCGGGCCCGCGCTGGTGGCGGTGCCCGCCGCGGCCGGCGGCGAGGGGCTGACCCTGGCGGTCTCCGGCAACCCGGTGCACTCGCCGCGCGGGACCTTCCGGGGGCTCATCGCGGTGATCAGCGACCGCTCCGCCGAGCGCGAGCTGGAGGAGGCCCGCCGCCTGGCCGAGCAGCGCCGGGCGGTCAGCGAGCTGGCCATGAGCATCGCCCACGAGATCCGCAACCCCCTCGGCGCGGTGCGCAGCGCGGTGCAGGAGATCGACCGCGAGGCGGAGCTCTCCGCCGGGGGCAAGGAGCTGGTCGAGGTGGTCCTGGCCGAGAGCGACCGCCTGGACCGCATCGTCACCGACTTCCTGACCTTCGCGCGCCCGCGCCCCCCGGTCCTGGCCCCGGTCAGCCTGCGCGCGCTGGTCGCCGAGGCCCAGGAGACCGTGGCCCGCAGCGCCGGGGAGGGCAGGGAGATCGAGTTCGCCAACGAGGTGCCCGCGGGCCTCGAGCTGGCCGCCGACGCCGGGCAGCTCCGCCAGGTGCTGCTCAACCTGGGCCTCAACGCCGCGGCGGCCATCGAGGGCGCGGGGCGCATCCGCGTGGCCGTGCGCGAGGCCGAGCTGGGCGCTTTCATCAAGGGGCTGAGCCCCGCGCGCCGCGCGCACCTGGCCGCCGCCGGGCTGGCCGAGGGGCCCGCCGCCCGCCGCGGGCTGGTCCTGTCGATGACCGACGACGGCGCGGGCATGGCCGCGGAGGTGCTCCGCCGGGCCGGGGAGCCCTTTTTCACGACGCGCTCGGAGGGCACCGGCCTGGGCCTGGCCATCGTCGAGCGCGCCGCCGCGGCGCACGGCGGAGCGGTCAACATCAGCAGCCGGCCGGGGGCGGGCACCACCGTGGAGCTCTGGCTCCCGACGCGGCAGGAGAGAAACAGAGATGGCTGAGAGTTCCAGGGGCAGCGGACCGCCGGAGACGAGCCCCGGCCGGATCATCGTCGTCGACGACGAGCGCTCCATGCGCAAGGTGCTGGCCGCGGCGCTCTCCTCCGAGGGCCACGAGGTGCGCACCACCGACGACGGCGCCGAGGCCCTGGAGCTCTACCGCTCGGGCGGCTGGGACCTGGTGGTCCAGGACCTGAAGATGCCCAAGATGGACGGCCTGGAGCTGCTCGGCCGGCTCAAGGAGCTGGACGCGGCGGCCTGCGCCATCGTGATCACCGCCTTCGGCACCTGGGACACCGCGGTGGAGGCCATGCGCCTGGGGGCCTACGACTACCTCAAGAAGCCCTTCGACAACGACCACCTGCGCTCGGTGGTGGCCCGCGCCCTGGAGCGCCGCCGGGCCGGCGCGGCCGGCTCGCGCGGCTCCGGCGAGGGCCCGGCGTCGGCCACCGAGGCGCTGACCGGCAACGACCCCCGGGTCCGCGAGGTCATCGACGTGATCCGCCGGGTGGCGCCCACCGACAGCACCGTGCTGATCCACGGCGAGAGCGGCACCGGCAAGGAGCGGGTGGCCCGGGCCATCCACGCCGAGAGCCTGCGCGCCGCCGAGCCCATGATCCCCGTCAACTGCGGGGCCTTCACCGAGACGCTGCTGGAGAGCGAGCTCTTCGGCCACATGCGCGGGGCCTTCACCGGCGCGGTGGCCGACAAGAAGGGCCTGCTGGAGGTCGCCGACCGGGGCACGCTCTTCCTCGACGAGGTCGCGGACATGAGCCCCCAGACCCAGGTCAAGCTGCTCAGGGTCCTGGAGAACCGCAGCTTCCGCTCGGTGGGCGGCCTTCACGACAAGCTGGTCGACGTGCGCTTCGTCGCCGCCACCAACAAGAACCTCCAGGACATGGTGGCCCGCGGCACCTTCCGCGAGGACCTCTACTACCGCCTGAACGTCATTCCCCTCGAGCTGCCGGCCCTGCGCGCCCGCAAGGGGGATATCCCCGTGCTGGCCGGGCACTTCCTGGCCAAGTGCGCGGCCAAGAGCGGCAAGCCCGTCAAGGTCATCGACGAGGGCGCCGCCGCCTGGCTCAAGGACTACGCGTGGCCGGGCAACGTCCGCGAGCTGGAGAACACCATCGAGCGCGCGGTGGCCCTGGCGCCCGGCGACCGGCTGCGGGTCGAGGACCTGGCGGCCAGCTCGGCGCGCCGGCCGGCCCCCGAGCGGGCGGCGCTGGAGGTCGAGCCCGCGCCCGTCGAGCTGCCCGAGATGGGCATGGACCTGGCCGGGCACCTCGCCGAGATCGAGAAGGAGTACATCCACAAGGCCCTGGCGGCCACCGGCGGCAACCTGACCCGCGCGGCCAGGCTCCTGGGCATGACCTTCCGGGCCATCCGCTACAAGGTGCGCAAGTACGGTCTGAGATGAGACCGGGGCGGGCCGTTCCTTGAAGGTGCTCGCGGTAGAGGACCTCAAGCCCTCCACGCGCCTGGGCGCGCCGATCTGCGACAGGACCGGCCAGGAGCTGCTGGCCGAGGGCGAGTTCCTGGGCCGGGAGCGCATCCGCCTGCTGGCCGGCTGCGGCCTGCAGGTGGTCTTCATCCCCGAGCCCGGCGAGGACGTGGCCGCCTTCTTCGGCGAGCGGCAGAACGTCCCCGTGGAGGTCGACCGCCTGGAGGTCGGCGGGCACACCACCCAGCCGCTGCATGACTCGGGGGGCGTTCTGCTCCTCAAGCAGGGCGCCGAGATCACCCCGGAGTTCATCGAGAGCTTCCGCCGCCGGGGCATCCGCTTCCTGTACGCCGAGCAGACCGACGCGGAGCGCGAGGCCAGCTCCAGGCAGATCCAGGACTTCCGCCTGGCCCTGGAGGCCGACCGCCGGGGACGCGTGGAGGCCCAGCTGGGCGAGCTGGCCGAGGGCCCCGTCGAGTTCGAGCCCGGGGAGCTGGTCTCCAGCCCCGAGGAGATCGAGCCGGCCGGGCTCGGCCTGCGCATCGAGAAGCGGCTGGAGTCCGAGCGCCAGCAGGCCGCGGCCGGACCGCCCCCCGAGGAGCGGAGCTTCGAGCGCGAGATCAAGCTGCCCCCCCTGGAGGAGATGCGCTCGGCCGAACAGAAGAACATGTTCCTCGAGGCCTACGCGGGGATGGTCGCCGAGCTCAAGAAGATCTTCGACCGGCTGCGCAAGGGCGAGGCGGTGGCCTCCGGCTCGATCGGCAAGGTGGTCGGCGAGGCCATGGTCATCGTCCGGGACATCGAGCTCTTCCTGAGCCTGGCGGCCCGGCCGCGGACCGACGATCCCTTCGTGGCCCACGCCGTGCGCGTGGGGCTCTTCGCCCTGGCCGCGGGCCTGGCCCGCCGCTGGGACCGCAAGCGCATCTTCGAGCTGGCCCACGCGGCCTTCCTGATCGACGTGGGCATGCTCCGCGTCGACCCCAAGATCCTCCGCAAGAAGGTGCCGCTCACCGACCCGGAGCGCGCCGAGATCCGCCGGCACGTCGGCTACGGCCTGACCCTGGCCCGCTCGATAACCGGGGTGCCCTGGCTCTCGGCCTGCGCCATCTACCAGTCGCACGAGCGCAACGACGGCTCCGGCTACCCCGAGGGCCGCGAGGCCGGTTCGATTCTCGCCCCGGTGCGCGTCGTCGCCGCCGCCGACGTCTACGCGGCGCTCACCGAGCCCCGCCCCCACCGCCCGGCGCTGCTGCCCTATCGGGCCATGGAGACGCTGCTGCGCATGGGCAGCATCAGCTGGCTGGACCCCGCGGCCATACGCGGGCTCCTGCGCTACCTCTCGCTCTTCCCGCTGGGCAGTTGGGCGGAGCTGGGCACCGGCGAGCGGGTCCGGGTGGTCTCCAGCAACGTCGGGGACTACACCCGCCCGGTGGTCAGCGTGGCCTACAACCGCAAGGGCCAGCCCGTCGAGCCCTTCCGGATCAACCTCGCCAAGCACCCCCAGATCCGCATCCGCCGGCCGCTGCCCTCCGAGGGCCTGGAGCCCGAGGACGACCCGTTGCTGGGCTTCTAGGGGGCCGGCTCGCGGGCGCGAACAGGTTGACAGCCGCCCGCCGGCGGCGGATAATGGCCCGCGGCGCCCGGGAAGCGGCGCGGTTTGCGAAAGGGGGACCAGTCATGAAGTGCCCGGCCTGCGACAGAGAACTCACCCAGATGAACGTCGCCGACATCGTCGTGGACGCCTGCCAGGGCGGCTGCGGCGGGATATGGTTCGACAACTTCGAGCTCGAGAAGTTCGACGAGCCCCACGAGGCCGCCGGCCAGGCGCTGCTGGAGATCGAGAAGGCCCCCGGCGTCAAGGTGGACCCCGAGGCCCGGCGCAAGTGCCCCAAGTGCGACGGCATCACCATGATGCGCCACTTCTTCAGCGTCAAGCGCGAGGTCAGCGTCGACGAGTGCGGCGGCTGCGCCGGCGTGTGGCTGGACCCCGGCGAGCTGCGCAACATCCGCGAGGCCTTCCCCAGCGAGGAGGCCCGCCACGACGCCGCCGACGCCTACTTCGCCGACCTCTTCGGCGACAAGCTGGCGGCCATGCACAAGGAGAGCGAGGCGGGGGCCGCGCGCGCCAGGAAGTTCGCCCGGGCCTTCCGCTTCATCTGCCCGACCTACTACATCCCCGGCAAGCAGGAGTGGGGGGCGTTCTAGGAACCGAGCAGCCTGTTCCCGTCAGAGCAGACCGGGGCGCCGGGAACTATCCCGGCGCCTCTTTCGTTTCCGCCCCCGGGAACCAGCCCTTCGTTCGCAGACACATCCGTACCAGCATGAGCATCACCGGGACCTCGATGAGCACGCCCACCACGGTGGCCAGCGCCGCGCCTGAAGAGAGCCCGAAGAGCATGGCCGCGGTGGCGATGGCCACCTCGAAGTGGTTCGAGGCCCCGATCATCGCCGAGGGCGCGGCGTCCTCGTATTTCAGCCGGAGCAGCCTGGCCAGCCCGTAGCCCAGCGCGCAGATCAACACCGTCTGGATGAAGAGCGGCACCGCGATCCACAGAATGGTCAGCGGCCGGGCCAGGATCACCTCGCCCTTGAAGGAGAACAGCAGCACCAGCGTCGCCAGGAGCGCGGTTATGGTGATCGGCGTCAGCACGTGCAGGAACTTCTCCTTGAACCACGTTCCGCCCTTGACGCGGATTATGATTTTGCGCGAGAAGTAACCGGCCACCAACGGGAGAGCAACGTAGATGGAGACGGAAAGCAAGAGCGCCTGCCAGGGGACGGGAAGCGCCCCCACTCCCAGCAGGAAC
>CAZONU010000238.1:0-7925 GCA_964581145.1 uncultured Planctomycetia bacterium | reverse complement strand
GCGCAGCTTGAAGTCCTCCTCGGCTATCTTGAAGCCGTCCTGGGTCCCGGCCAGGGCGCGCAGCCGGGCCAGGCTCTCCTTGGTGCCGGCGCGCGCGACGCACAGGCACCAGGCCCGTTTGGCGCCCGCGCGGCCCACCCGCCCGCGGAGCTGGTGGAGCGTGGCCAGCCCGAAACGCTCGGCGCCCTCCACCATCATGACCGTGGCCTGGGGCACGTCCACCCCGACCTCCACCACCGTCGTGGAAACCAGCACGCCGGTCTTCCCGGAGCGGAAGTCCTCCATCACCGCGCGCCGCTGCTCGGTCTTCATGCGCCCGTGGAGCAGGCCCACGCCGTACCGCCCGAAGCGGCGGGAGAGCTCGTCGTAGCCGGTCTCCGCGGCGGCGATGTCGCTCTCCTCGCTCTCGGCGATGGCCGGGTAGATGACGTAGGCGCGCTCGCCGCGGGCCAGCCGCCGGCCCACGAACTCCAGGACCTTCTCGCGCCCGCGCTCGGTGACCACCCGGGTGGTCACCTTGCGGGCCCCGCCGGGCAACTCGGCGATGGTGGAGAACTCCAGGTCCGCGTAATAGGCTTGGGCCAGCGTGCGCGGAATGGGCGTGGCGCTCATCACCAGGACGTGCGGCGCGGGCCCCTTGCGGACCAGGCTGACCCGCTGGGCCACGCCGAACTTGTGCTGCTCGTCGAGGACCACCAGGCCCAGCTCCTTGAACTTCACCTGCTTCTGGATGACCGCGTGGGTCCCGATCACGATGTCGGCCGCGCCGGCGCTCACGTCTTCAAGCAATCGGCGGCGCTCGGCGGCCTTCAGCGACCCGGAGAGCAGGACGATGCGCACCCGCGAGCCGGCCAGCAGCGTAGAGAAGGTCCGCTGGTGCTGTTCGGCGAGGATCTCCGTAGGGGCCATGATCGCCGCCTGGCTGCCGGCGGCCACGGCCACCAGGCAGGCGTAGGCGGCCACCGCGGTCTTGCCGCTGCCCACCTCGCCCTGAAGCAGGCGGTTCATGGGCCGCTTGCGGCCCAGGTCGCCGGCGATCTCGGCCACCGCGCGCTCCTGCGCGGCGGTGAGCTCGAAGGGCAGCCGCGAGCGGATGTGCCTGTCGACCTTGGCGGACACCCGGTGGCGCCGGACCGCGCCGCGGGCGGCGAGCTTCGCGCGCCTGAGCGCCAGGACCAGCTGCAGGACCAGCAGCTCCTCGTAGGCCAAGCGGCGCCGGGCGGCCCGGCGGTGCTCCTCGTCATCGGGAAAGTGCAGCCCACGGAGCGCGTCGGCCATCCCCACCAGCTGCCGCTCCCGGCGGAAGCTCTCGGGGAAGGCCTCCGGCCACTCGTCGGCGGATTCTTCGAGCGCGCGCCAGACCAGGCGGCGCATGAAGCGCTGGCCGAGCCCCTCGGTAAGGGGGTAGACCGGCACCAGCCGGTCGAAGGCCAGCCTGGCGTAGGGCGTCTCCGCGCCGGGCTCGGGCTCGGCCTCGTCCGCCTCGTCCTCCAGGACCTCGAACTCCGGCGAGTTCATGCGCGCCCGGCCGCCGTCGATTTCCACCTTTCCCGTGAGAATAATCCGGTCGCCCTCGGCGAAGCGGTCGGCGAGGTAGGGCTGGTTGAACCAGGCGACCGCGAGCGTTCCGCTCTCGTCGGCGACCTTCACGTCGACGAGATGCCGGCCGCCGCGCAGCGGCCGGGCCCGCGCGGAGGCCACCTCGCCGCTGACCGTGGCCCTGAGCCCCGCTTCGAGGTCTGCGACGGCGGTGCGCTCCCGGCGGTCCTCCAGGCGTCGCGGTGCGGCCAGCAGGAGCTCGGCGACGGTGAACAGGCCCAGCCTGGCGAGCAGTTCCGCCCGCCGGGGCCCGACGCCGCGGATGTAGCGCAGCTCTTTCCCGGGAGGGTCTGAGGGGTCTCTAGTGCCTGCGTCCTCGTCCATCGATTCTGGAGCTATTATATCCGGCGGGGCCAGATGTCAAATGAACGTAGTAGGTTAGGGACGACCGGCAGGCTCCCGAGCCTCCCGGTGGACACATGGCGGACAGACCGAAAACATCTGCGCAAGTGATTGTTTAGCAACGGCTTGAGCGCGCAGACAGGCCCTGTGGCCCGCTCAGTGGGGCCGCTTAGTCGAGGGCCTGGAGTCCTTCAGGAGGCTCTCCGCGTCGATGCCCCCGCTCAGCCGCGCGGCGTAGGGCTCGGCTCCCCGGGCCGGACCGGCGCCCTCCCGGAACTCGCAGTCGACCCGCTCCCAGCCCAGGATGCGGGCGGCCTCTTCGCGGGTGCGGGAGTCGAGCACCTGCCCGGCGTCCGCGCCTCGTTCGATAAGCACCTGCGCCAGGCTCTTGCCGGCCCGCTGGGCCTCCTCGCGAGCCAGGTCGATTTCCGCGCGCGTGAAGCGCCGCGAACCCAGCAGGGCTTCCTCCAGGGTGTCGATCTCCTGCGAGGGAGAAGCCACCATCTTGACCAGGCCGTCCCGGAAGTAGAGCTGCTTCTCCTCCCCGCGGGGGCCCGTGACTCTTAACAGGCCGGTGCGTCCCGCGGCGGAGAGAGTGCGCAGCGTGGCCGCCAGATCGTGAGCGTCGATCTCCTTCCGGGACGAACGGCTCCCCGGTCCACGCTCAGTGGGTTTGTGTTGCTGGGCTTCTCCTGCCATAGTGACTTCCGTTTCCTTCGGTCCGATGCCTCTTCAGCGCCGCGCCAGTCTATCCGCCGGGCGCGATTTTGCAAGCGCATTTGTAGTGCAACCCTTGTCGGCATAAGGGGTTGCAAAGCACCGCCGGGGCGCAACCCTCACGCCCGGGCGGGTTTAGGGCCCCTTCTCGATAGTTATCCTCACGTGGGCGGACCGCGACCAGCGCCCCGCGCCGCTGCGGGCGCGGACGTGAAAGTAGTAGGTCCCCGGCTCCACGTTCTTGAAGGCCGCGCGAGCCGCCGTCCCGGATATCTTGGCCGGAGGCTCCGCGGCCGGTTTCCGGTCCAGCAGCCAGGAGTATCCGGTGATGCCGCTGGCCGCCTGGGGCGCCTCCCAGATGAACTCGGGATTGCGCCCGCGGGGCGAGGCCAGCACGAAGTTGTCGAGCTCCGCGCCGGCCTGGGTGCTCGAGGCGCTGAGCAGCTTCTGGATGAGGGCCAGGCGTCCGTCCGGCCGCTTGGGGAACCGGGCCGGCATCTTGCGGAGGTCCAGCTCGATGCGGTGCCAGGCGCCGTCGGCTCTGGCTGTGGCCAGCCGGCCCAGCCGCTGGCGCCAGCGCACTCCGTAGGGACCGAAGGCCAGCGTGTGGTGCAGGTTGCCGACCTCCACCATGAAGTCGAAGCTGGTGCTGCGGCTCATGCGGTAGTCGAAGGCCAGGTAGCTGTACCGGGCCGGGTCGAAGGCCTGGGGCCAGATCTGGACCTCGTTGTTGCTGTCGTGCAGGCGCCGGCCGTTGGTGGCCAGGTACCAGCGGCCCATTCCGGCGCCGCCCCGGGCGCGCGCCCGCGAGCGGTAGGCCATGCCCCGCCGCCAGTTGGCGAAGGTGCCCTGGCCGCGCTCGAAGTCCTGGAAGACCAAGCGGTCCGAGGGCAGGTAGACGACCCGCGGCGCCGGGGGCTCCGCGGCGTCCTTGGCCAAGTCCAGCTTCCAGCTCCAGTTGTGGGCGGGCATCCGGTTGCCGGCGTAGTCTGCCGCCCGGACGCTGCACTTCACTTCCCCGGGCGCCAGGCGCAGGCGGCCGTCGAAGCCGGTCAGCTCCAGCCGCAGGCGGCGCGATGCGGGGAAGAAGCTCACCCCCTCGTCGCCCGGCTGGAAGGTCTTCCCCCCGGCGACCAGCACCAGGTCGTGGGCGCTGAGGCCCGAGCCGGCTTCTTCGAAGGTGACTTCGAGGTACCGCGGGCAGGCGGTCGCGTCCGCGGCGGGGCTCACCGCGGCCACCTTGGGAGCGGTCTTGTCCTCGGAGTGAAACACCTTGAAGCGCCAGTGGGCGGTCGGCCCCCAGTTGCCGGCGCGGTCGCGGGCGCGGACGTGCAGGTACCAGGTGCCCTCGGCCAGGCCGGCGGCCTTTCTCAGTCCCGCGCCCGCCGCCGTGACCTTCTCCGCCGGGACGGTGCCCTGCGCGCGATCAAGCGTCGCGGCGTAGCCGGCGATGCCCGACTCGTCGGCGGAGCTCCACTTGAAGGCGACCGGGCGGGAGCCGTTGACCGCCGGCAGCAGCGTCCAGTTGTCGATGTGGTAGGCATTGGCGGTGGTCGAGGAGCCCGGGCCCAAGTCGGCGAAGCCGATGCGGTGGATGATGGTCCGGCGGCGGTAGCGCAGGGCGCGCTCCAGGTCCACCTCGGCGCGGTGCCACTTGCCGTCGGCGTTCCCCCCGGCGATGCGTCCCAGGCTGTTGGCCCCGCCGCGCGAGTCGGTCAGCTCCACCTCGTAGCGCCCGCCGCCGGCGAAGAAGAGCAGGTTGACGTGGGTGGTCGGCTCCACGCGGTAGTCGAAGCTCAGCGTCGAGTAGCGCTTCACGTCAAAAGGCCGCGAGCGGGCCATGGCCCCGATGGTCCCGCCGCAGCGCAGGTTCTCGGCCAAGAGGCAGCGCCGGCCCCAACGGGCCCCGCTGCGGTCCAGGGTCAGCCGGGCGCCGTCGGGGCCGCCGAAGGGTTGCCACGTCCCCAGAGAACGCTCGAAGTCGTTGAACTCCAGCGGAGCGGGGGCGATGAGGCGCGGCAGCGCCGGCGGGCGCTTGTCGAGCTTGGAGTAGTAGGTGACGGTGAACTCGTGCGAACCGGCCGGCGCGCTGGCATCGAACCCGCCGTACTCCAGGGTCATCCGGTTGGCACCGATCTTCAACTCAAGGCCTGCAAGGCGCGGATCGAGAACCAAGCCGGCGGTGTTGAGACAGTAGTACCTGAGCGCCGCGCTGTCGTAAGAAATGCGCCGCTCTCCCACGCGCAGGACGAAACGGCGCGGATCCAGCCTGGGGAGCTTGGTCTTGAGATACTCCTCCTTGATCCTGGCACCCGGTGCGTGGACGCGGAAGGATGCGCTCATGTGCCACTTGGGGACCGGCCGCTTGGCGGACAGCGACCAGTCCGCAATCTCCATCCACTCCCCGGCCCCGTTGCCGGTCAGGCCTTCCAGCAGCGCGGAGTCTCCGACCTCGTAGTTGCCGATGCGAATCTCGTCTACGCGCAGGTCTTTGAGCGTCGGCTCGGCGGCGGCCAGCAGCGCGCCGAGATCACAGCGGAATCCCAGCCAGCCGTCCCTTGCCATGTACCGCATCCGCTGCTGCCACTCGCCCAGCGCGCGGAGGTTGTAGCGCCCGCCGTCGCGGTTGGCCGGCCCGGTGAGCCGCGCGCGATAGAGCTTCCCGCCGCGGAGCAGGTAGAGATTCACCCGCGCGCCGGGTGAGGTCCGCCACCTGAAGGAGAGCAGTCCGTTCTTGGCGAGGTCGATGCCCCCCGGCGGCGCGCAGGCGGCCGCGAAGCTGCCCCCGGCGTTGACGTTTTCCAGGCGGAGGACCGGCTTCTCGCCGGACGTGCGGGAGGTCAGGCGCGCGCCGCTGGTCCCCTCGCGGTTGGCGAAGTGCTTGAACGCAACAGGCAGCGGGAGCGGCTTCGCCGGTTTCCCGCTCGTGAACGGGCTGCGCCGCGCGCCGAGCGGGCCCGCGGCCTCCAGCCGGAAGCGCGCCATGGTGACGCCATTGTCGCCCCGCGTCCACAACGATAGATTGTCCGCGCCGGCCAGCGGCTCCGGGTCGGTGAACTCGCAGAGCTTCTCATCGTCGCCGTAGAAGGTCAGCCGCGCGCCCTTGCGCACGGCGCGCACGTGGAACCAGTGGCTGTGGATGCCGCCCCCGCCCCCGCCGCTGCGCGCGTCGGGACGGACCAGGTTGCGGCCCCGGGCCACGGTCTTGCCGTCCCGGAGAATCCGGCTGGGAGCGTCGATGCCCCCGAAGGCCAGCACGTAGCCGGCGGCCGGCTTTCGCGGGTCGGGCGAGAGCGCCACGCTCAGGTTGGTGGGGAAATCGTAGAAGGGCGCGCAGCGCTCGGCCATGGCCACCGCGAAATGGATGTCGAGCTGGAAGTCGCCGCGCACCGGGCGCTTGAGGTCCAGGCGCGCGACTCCCCGCCGCCGCCGGCCCAGCAGCCAGGTGAACTCCGGGTCGCACTTCCAGCGGCTGGAGACCTCCCACCTGCCGGTGACCGTCCGCCAGTCGACCGGCGCCCGGGCGAAGACCTCGTCGAGCAGGCTGGCCCCCGATGTCGCCAGCTGCTTGCGGCGGAGTATCCAGCCGCCCAACGCCCGCGCGCCGGCGCGGCCCCCGGGGAGCTGGAGCTTGTCCGGGGCGGTCAGGGCCACGCGCGAGCCGGCGCGGACCACCAGCCGCCCGGCCTCCCGGCTGAAGGAGACCCGCTCCAGCCCCGCGCCGCCCAGGCGCAGGACCTTCCCGGCCACGCGCTTGTCCTTCTCGAAGACGGCGATTATCGCCGCGCCGGCGCCGCCCCCACCGAAATCGGCCACCAGGCGGTAGCCGGAGGCGAAGTCCTTGCCGTCGCCGGCCAGGGCCAGGACCAGCTGCCCGCGGGCCAGCGGCGCCCCGGAGCGCTGCCAGGAAATCTGCTGCGCGCCGACCATCCGCGCGCGGTGCCAGTAGCCGCCCCCGGAAACCACGTACTCGTTGCTCAGCCGCGCCCAGCTGCGCATGGTCAGGTCGTTCTGGAAATAGCTGGGCAGGACCGGGGGCGGGAGCACCCAGCGGCGCAGAGCCAGGCCGAGCCGGTCCCCGCCGGCGCGGAGCTCCTCGGGGGTCAGCTCCAGGGCCTCGACGCGCACGTCGTCGAAGCGGACCCTGGCCCGTCCCGAGCTCCACAGGCCGACCCTCCCGCCGACGAGATCCCTCCGGCCGGAGAGCGCGGCCAGCTCGGCCCCGTCCACCCAGGCGCGCAGCTCCCCGCCGACCGAGGCCAGCTCCAGCACGTACCAGGAGCCCGGCGCGCCGCGGAGGGCCCTGGCGGCCAGGACGCTCTCGCTGCCATCCGCCGCCAAGTGAACCAATTCTGCGCGGCCGGCGCCGCCCGAGCCGGCGCCCTCGATGATGAGGCGCAGGAGGTAACCGGACTTCCCGCAGAGGTTGAAGGCCAGCCCGGCGGCGCCCGGCGAGGAGAGCACGTTGACCGAGGCCCGCGCGCGGTAGTCGTCCCAGAAGCCCTCGCCGGTGCGCACCAGGGCGGGCCGCTTCGTCGGGGCGCACTCCAGCGCGAAGGGGCTGGCCGAGGTTTCCGGGTGGGGGTCGGCGTTGATCCTCCAGGGGCCGGGGCGGTCGGGCTTCCAGGCGCCCAAGCGGGCCACCTGGCGGGTGAAGTCGTCGGTGAAGAGCACCCGCCCGGAGCGGTCGATCTTCTGGTAGCCGAGAATCTTGACGCCGCCGCCCCCCGCGAAGGCCAGCTTGAAGGGCGCCTTGAGCCCGGGCAGCGCCACGCGGGCCAGCTCCCGGCCGGCCGCCACCAGGGACAGGTGCCGCGGGCCGCCGGTGCGCAGCTTGAGCAGGCACCCCAGCGCGCCGCCGGCCGGGGCGGCGGGCAGCCTGAACGCGGTCCTGGCGGTCTTCTCCCCGGGGACCAGGGAGCCGATCTCCGCCTTGCGGCCGGGCCCCAGCCGGAGGAAGGCGTAGCCGCGGGCGCTGCCGGCGGCCACGGTGAGGTCCTTGCCCCGGCGGAGCTTGATCTCGAAGCTCAGGTCGAAGTCGGGGTCGACCTCCCGGCCGGCCTTGAAGTCGGGTTGGGGTTCGTCCTCGCCGCCGCGGGCGGCGGCGGGCCCCAGCAGGGCCGCCAGGAAGGCGGTGAGGAGGGTGAGTCTCTTTCGCATCGTCTCGGTTGCCAGGAGCTTGCGAACAGCCTCGAGGGGCCGCAAGTCACGTCCCGGGGCTATTCTACACAGTTAGACGCGCTAATCCAGGGGCGGAAGCCCTCAAA
>CAZONU010000237.1:0-7932 GCA_964581145.1 uncultured Planctomycetia bacterium | reverse complement strand
GCTCATGGCCGACATCGACCACTTCAAGGTATACAACGACAACAACGGCCACCAGCAGGGCAATGTGGCCCTGCGCCAGATCGCCGACGTGATGCTGCGTTCCACCCGGGGCGCCGACCTGGTGGCCCGCTACGGCGGCGAGGAGTTCGTCATCATCCTGCCGGACACCGAAATGGAGGGCGCCCGGGCGGTGGGCGAGAACATCCGCCGCCGCGTGGCCGAGGAGGATTTCACCGGCGAGCAGGGCCAGCCGGAGGGCGACCTGACCATCACCCTGGGCCTGGCCTGCTACCCGCGCGACGCCCAGGCCGCCACCGACCTCATCGAGGCCGCCGACCAGGCGCTGTATCACGGGAAGCACTCCGGCCGCAACCGCCTGGTCGTGCACCAGGAGATGCCTGAGTCCGCCTGAGCGCCGGGCCGTCCGTCCGGCTGCCCCGCTTGATTCCACTACCGGGGCCGTTACGATGGCGCGCGCATGAAGCCCCAGGACGCCATCCTCCAGGATCTCAACCCCGCGCAGCGCGAGGCGGTGCTCCACCGCGGCTCGCCCCTGCTGGTGGTCGCCGGCGCGGGCAGCGGCAAGACCCGGGTGGTCACCCGGCGCATCGCCCACCTGGTGGCCGCCGGCGCGTCGCCCTACTCCATCCTGGCAGTGACCTTCACCAACAAGGCCGCCGGGGAGATGCGCGAGCGGGTCGCCGCGCTGCTGGGCGAGTCCGCGCCGGTGTGGGTCTCGACGTTCCACTCCATGGCCGCGCGGGTCCTGCGCCGCGAGGAGGGCGGGCCCAACCGCACCCGGGACTTCACCATCTACGACCAGGACGACTCGACGCGGACCGTCAAGTCGGCACTGGACGAGCTCAGGCTCGACGCTGAGGAGTTCCCCCCCCGGACGGTGCGGGCGGCCATCGAGCGCTGGAAGACCGAGGGGCTGCGGCCCGGCGAAGTTTCCGGGGGGCACTACCGCGAGCGGCGCATGGCCGAGGCCTACGCGGCGTACGAGAAGCGCCTGCGCGCGGCCAACGCGCTGGACTTCAACGACCTGCTGGGAGAAATGGCCCGCCTCTTCGAGGAGCGGAGCGACGTGCTCGAGAAGTACCGCCAGCGCTTCGAGCACCTGCTCATCGACGAATATCAGGACACCAACGCCGTGCAGTACAGCCTGGCGCGGATGCTCGCCGGGAAGGGCGGGGGGCTCTGCGCGGTGGGCGACCCCGACCAGTCCATCTACGGCTGGCGCGGCGCGCGCATCGACAACATCCTCGAGTTCAAGGACGCCTTCCCCGGCACGCGGATCATCCGCCTGGAGCAGAACTACCGCTCGACCGCGCCGATCCTTTCCGCGGCCGGCAAGCTCATTGAGCGGAACCGGCAGCGTATCGAGCGGGGGCTGTGGACCGAGAAGACCGCGGGCCGGCCCGTGGAGCTCTTCACCGCGCTCGACGAGCAGCACGAGGCCGAGGAGGTCGCCCGGCGCATCGCGGGGGCGGCTGGCGGCGGGCGCAGCCTGTCGAACTTCGCGATCTTCTACCGCACCAACGCCCAGAGCCGGGCGATGGAGGAGGCCTTTCTGCGCAACGCCATCCCCTACGTGCTGGTCGCCGGGACGGCCTTCTACCAGCGCGCGGAGGTCAAGGACGCCCTGGCCTATCTCCGGCTGGCGGTCAACCCCAAGGACGAGATCTCCTTCCGTCGCGCCGTGAACCAGCCGCCGCGGGGGGTGGGCGCCGCGAGCCTCTCCCGGCTGGAGGCCGCCGCCGCGGAGCGGGGGCTGGCCATGTTCGAGGCCGCGCGGGTGCCCGAGGTCCGCGAGCGGGTATCACCCAAGGCCCGCAAGGGCCTGGAGGAGTTTCTGCGGATCGTCGAGGGCCTCGGCGACCAGGAGACCTACCCCGTGGAGCCCGCCGTCCGGGAGGTGCTGGCCGAGAGCGGCCTGCTGGAGCGCTTCGCCGGGCAGGAGGAGAGCGAGCGCGTCGAGAACCTCAACGAGCTGGCCGCCGCCGCGGGGGAGTACGACTTCGTCAACCCCGACGGCTCGCTGGCCGGCTTCCTGGAGCAGGTCGCCCTGGTGGCGGACATCGACGGCTGGGACGGCAAGGCCGAGCGCGTCAGCCTGATGACCCTGCACTCCGCCAAGGGCCTGGAGTTCCCGGCGGTCTTCGTCACCGGCCTGGAGGAGGGCCTGCTGCCCCACGTGCGCAACATGCAGGAGTCGGACACCGCCGTCGAGGAGGAGCGCCGCCTCCTCTACGTGGGCATGACCCGCGCGCGCGAGGAGCTGGTCCTCACCTGGGCGCGCTCGCGCAGGCGCTTCGGTCCCCGCCAGCCGGCCGCCCCCAGCCGCTTCCTGAAGGAACTGCCCGCCGGGGACCTCCATCCCCCCGGCGCGGTCGAGGAGGCCCTGCTGCCCTACGCGCGGGCGGTGAGCGGCCAGGACTCGGACTGGGAGCAGCCGGTGCGCCGCCGGAAACGCAAGAGGGGTTCTCCTCTGCCGCCGCCGAACCAGCCCATCGACGAGGGCGACAACCGCTACTACGAGGAGGCCGCCCTGGCCGCCGCGCGCGCCGAGGAGCTGGACATGTCCGTCGGCGACCTGGTGGTCCATCCCAAGTTCGGCCGCGGGCGCGTCGAGCAGCTGGAGGGTTTCGGCGAGACCGCGCGGATAACCGTCACCTTCAGCGGCTACGGCCGCAAGAAGCTGGTCGCCGCCTACGCCAAGCTCGAACGCGTGGAGGGCTGACCGCCCCCCCCTCAGGGCCCGTCGCGGCTTCTCCAACCTTTTTCACCACAGAGGCACTGAGGCACGGAGATTCCCTTTGGGCCGCGGAGGAGCACGTCCGTCCTGCTGGAGGCCCTCGCCGCGTCCAGGCTCACATCTTCCTCGGTGTCTCTGTGTCTCTGTGGTGGATTATTGCGCGCCCAATGCATGTGGCGTCTGTGTATCAGGAGCGTCCTGCCCGCGCGGGCGGCGAGCTTTGGGTCCGGCCCGGCAACGAAGTCCAAGAGCCGGTTAATCGCCAGCGCGGCGCCGAACTCCGCGGCCTCTAATCTTGCCGGCCAGTAAGCCCGGTCCCAGGCTTTCGCGTATATGAAGGCCCACCGGGCTATCTCCTCGGCGGCGTGACCCGTCTCGCGGGCCACCGCTCCGGTTTCTTCGCCGAGAGCGACCCCCCGCGCCGCGGCCAGCAGGGGGATCTCCAGCTCCTCGGGAGCTTCTTTTTCACCACCAAGACACCAAGGCACTAACTTGGAACCGCAGATGGACGCCGATGATCGCTGATAGTCTTCCGCGGAAAGACTCTCTGGGGAGACCTGGGGCGTCCCGCCGCGATCTGAGCCCGAATCTGCGCCCATCTGCGTTAATCTGCGGTTGCGGTTTCTTCGTCTTTCGATGTGCCGGCGGTGGAGCAGCAGTTCGCGCGCGGCTTTTTCGGCGGCGGTCTCGTCGTCGCCCTTGAGCAGCGCCGTCAGGTGCGCGAGGGTGCAGCCTTCGGCTTCCTGTAACCTGAGCTTCTCGGCGCGGACGTAGAGCGGCCGCCAGGCCTCGGGGTGCTTTACTGTAAACCGGCAGAGCTCCCCCGGTGAGTGGGGTGTGTCTTTGGCAATAACCTCCCAGGAGAGCCCCCGGGCCCTCATGCGCGCGGCGTGGATGAGCAGGTCGCGGGGCAGTTCTCCGGCGGCGTCACGTATCACGTTCTTCGATACCCCCACTGAACGATGTCTTTCGCCATCCATGGCGAACCGTCGTGATTCCGCCCTCCTGGCGTAGTTTCGGCTCGTGACCTCGCCTCCCCGGGGCCCTGAAGGGCCGCCGGGGACGCGACCGGGCTGCGCCCGGCTCCCTTAAACCCTAGACCCTGGACCCTAAACCCCGGTCCCAAAAACATGTACCCCCTCACTAGTTATGCTGATTTTTCCCTCATTCGGGGCTTCCGGCCTCCATTTTCTTTCCGCAAGCGACGCGAAATGACCGGGATAATCTTTTCATTTTCGATGGGTACTAGAAACTCCTTTCTCACACGGAGCCACGGAGAACCCGGTTTTCGGTCTCCCGAACCCCGAACCCCAAACCCCGGTCCAAAAACATGTACCCCTCCATTAGTAATGGGGGTTGTTAGCCATGGAGCGGAAGTTTCTGCCGGTGGGAAGACGCTAAGTGACGCGATTTCAAGGCGATTTTTCTGGAGATTTTCCGCGCATGGCTAAGAGGGTAGCATCCGCAGATGACGCAGATTGCGCAGATAATTGCGTTTTTTACTCTCCCTGGTCCCTGACCCCTGGTCCCTGATCCCTGAGGTAACCCTTGACATTCAACCGGGCAGGGGGTATTGTATTAGTAGAAGGAATTGAGGGTGGGGGGCGCGTCAATTGATGGTGGGTGTGGGCCTGTTGAAAAACCCTCCGGGGGGAGCACCGCACACGGGAGTTGACGCGGGGCAGCCGGCAGGTAGCGGGCATCTGTACTACGCAGACTCACGCGTTCCTTTCCGCCTGAAGAAGACCTACGTTTCGTTGCACGGCGTCCCCTCAGGCTGTCGGATGGCAAGCTCCGGGTTATTGGTGAACACAACATCTACTGGCGAGCGAGCCAAGAAGCTCTCCAGCAGACGGGCGTCGTCAATGCAATAGACGTACACAGCGAGTCCCTTCCGGTGGGCCTCCTGGACGATGTCCGGCGTCGCCTGGCTTGGGAACATGCCGATCGCCCCCTGGTTGTCGCGCAGGATGCTCTGCAGCTCAACGGAAGGCAGCCCCGGGATTACGTGTCCGTGGTTGTAGCCTACAGCGTACTCTGGAGGCACGGTCGGCGAGATCCTTCGGATCAAGGGATGGAAGCTGGGGATGGCTGCCCGCTGATCAACCAGCCAGCCACGTCGCCCCGGACAGAGAGGCTTCGACTGCTTCCCGAACAGCAGCATGAGCCGCCTGAGGAACTTGTGCCAAAGTGGGTGACCGGCCGCGCATGAGTAGCAGAAGCCCAACGGTATCCCCGACCCCAGTGCTGCCAGGCGAAACAGGCTCTGGGGGATCCAGGATATGAGCCTGACACGACCTTCCAGGCCATGCGCGCGAATCTCACGGACGTAACGTTCCTCGATACCGTAGTCCTTCATGTCCACCCACAGTTCAACACCAGCGTGACGTGCAACTACATCCAGGACATCCGAGAGCCTGGCAAGGCCTTCGTCCGGCTTCTCCCGAAACCGGTTCTCGGATACACGGCGCCACGGTAGTTCGCAGATGAGATCTCGCCCATCAGTCAGTGTGGTCAGACACGGGGAATGATGCACGACGATTTCCTGGTCGGCCGTGTGCCGGGTGTCAATCTCGATGAGGCGAACTCCACTGCGAATGGCCTCGCGGAGGTTGTGAAGAGACCCTTCTGGACCACCGAAGCCACGTATTCTGTGTGAGAGCATCCGTGTGCTGGCGTAGCAGTCGCTAATTGACTTGTCCTCCTCAACGACTCCGGCTCCCGTCGCTTCCCGCGCCTCCGTCCTACTGTGCAGTACGCAGATCAGGACCGCGTAAATCAGGACAAATGTCAAGCTGCCAACCAGACTGAACGTACTGCCGTAAGATGCATCACTGACTTCAAGAAGGGAATAGTAGACGACTTGGTCACCAACCATGCCGATCCCCCCGCCGACCGCTGCGGCGAAAACCGTCGATGCTGCCATCCTGGGCGCTACCTGGGCAGCCAAGCCCAGGAGCAGGAGCACCACCGATCCTGACGCTATGTGGTGGATCTCATATCCGTTTACGAGCATACTACGGTCTTCATTGGGCACACCGGCTGTCACCATCAACTTGTGATGCAACCTAAACACAATGACCACCGCAATCATGGTGCCCAGCGCTATCATGATCCTTGAGAATCGAATGCGGGACGTAACCGTTGCATGTGATCTCAGACCAACATGCAGCAATGCGGCACAAGAGAGCGCGGCCACCGCAGCCACGAGACCGATAGCGGCAAGTGCCAAGTACTGCCACCAAGTCAGCACTACCCCATGGGCGACTGCAATCATGGGGACGAACTCGGACGCAACAACGCCAGCAATCAGCAGGAAGGCTCGGAACGCAGACTGGCGCCGACTGACGTAGAGCCAAGCAACAGCCGCGGGGAGCAAGGCGCAGCTCAAGGTCCCGGGGCGAAGGCGAACCGAGCAGAGCGACAGGCTGTCAGTGCAGAAGGCCCCCAGCAAGAGGGCGACCAACCCACCACCGATCAACCATATGAACCATCTGTGAGGAGGAATCTGATTCACTCGCACGGGTCGCATGCCTATCCAAAGACATGGCTCTTGACTTGGTCAATAATGAAGACAGCAAGCGGTCCGGCTATGATGCCGACAAGCCTTGCTCCAAGGGCGACGTTTAGCGGCCAGGTGGGGGCCTTCGCATACATCTTGTATATCTGCACGAGTAGTTCGCGATGTTCCTTATTCTGCTTCAGTTCTTTCATATACTCAGATTCAGGATCCAGCTGTCCCTCGGGAGGCAACAGCGAGCCCAGTGTCCCGATGGCGCTATGGAGCGATCTCATGGCCGACCTCTTTGTGCGCACCATTTCCTGATGAAGAGGTCTTAACGGAAGAATGAAAGTCAGTGCACCGAATCCCGTGGCTACAACCAGCATTATTGTATCTCCCACGGTTTGGAGCGCTCCGGCGGCTCTGTGGTCGTAGTAACCCAGCAGTCCGCACAGAGCCGCCAAGAAGGGCACCGTGGTGAAAGCCATTGCGGCACGACCGTACTCGGCAACACCAGCACATCCGTCCGCGTGGAGCAGGTCGACCTTCCACAGCCGTGCATGAGCCAGCCTAGCGAAGGCTATCAAGAGAATGAGCAGCGCCGCGAGGTCAAAGACAATGCAGAACATGTTCACTGCCAGCGTGATCAAGCGAACATAGAAGATCAGCTGGGAGAATTGAGCCTGCCACCAGTAAGTGCACTCCTGGGTCTGACTCCAGCGAGCCACCTTGAGGAACTGCTGGACGCAGCCTAGGACCGCGATGGCAATAGCGGCCAGCGCCAGGGGGATGACGACCTTGCGAGGCTGGACCCAGGAGCCCATCTTCCGGACTATGGAAAGCGCTTGGTCTCGCTGGGAAGTGTGGGTTGCGCCGACGACTCTCGACAGCCCGCCTTCTATCAGCCACGTGCAGAACCCTAGAGCGAACGGTAGCAGGTTCCAAACGATGAAGAAGAAGTCGCTGGCAAAGGGCACCACCCTCGAGCCCGCCGGGAAAGCACCCGGTAGGGAGAAGAATATGCCCCGGGCAAGAGCAGCAGGAATGACGATGCACCATTGCAGCAAGAGAACCAGTGGCCAGTACCGAAAGAGCAGTGTCCTGAGGGGCGAGGGCAGGATGTGCACTCGCTCGCTGTCCAATGGGGGTGCATCATCGATTTCGTCCTGGCCACCTAGTGATCTGGCGGGGTTGCCAAGGATGCCGCAGCATACAGCCCGAATGATGCTTCCGAACAATCTCATGCCATCTCCGAGTCAGCTTTGTATTTGTATCGGTTCAGCGAAGTGGGACACATTTGGGCTCCCGGGATGAGACGGTGTTTTCCGGTTCAGGCCTTGGCTCAATGGTAGCTTCCCTAGCTTCTTGCGTCAAGACCTCACGTTTCTTCTTCCATTCCTCGTAGCGACGCCTCCTTTCCTTCGCCACAGGACGGGGACGGCTGAGTTCTCTGTTTAAGCGCCATTCGTGACACCCACCGTTATTGCTCGCCCTTGACCCCAACCCGCCGGGAGGCTATGTTCCCCGTATATGACCACGCCCGCGGCCGAGCCCAAACCGAAACGCTCCCGGCGGATGGTGCTCTGGATGGTGGCGATGCCGATTGCCATCCTCCTTCTGGCCCTGGCCGGCGCCAACTGGAAGACCTTCCACCTGGCCTACGCCAAGCACC
>CAZONU010000236.1:0-7937 GCA_964581145.1 uncultured Planctomycetia bacterium | reverse complement strand
GGGCATGGCCGACCGGCTGGGCCTGGTCGGGGGGGTGATCCTGGTGGACGGCAGCGTCGAGGCCCTGGCCCTGGGCGAGCCCCTCAACGAGGACACCGCGGTGGTCCACTTCGAGAAGGCCAATCCGCAGATGCGCGGCCTGGCCCAGCTGGTCAACCGCGAGTTCGCCGCCCGGGAGTTCACCGACCGCCGCTACCTCAACCGCGAGATGGACCTGGGCGACCCCGGCCTGCGCCGGGCCAAGGGGCGCTACAACCCCGCGCGCATGGTCGAGAAGTACGCCGCCGGCCTGGCCGGGGGCGACTCGCTGCGGCGCCACTTCGACTACGTCCAAGAGCACGGCAAGGAGCTTTCGGAATGAAACCCGAGGAGGTGCTGCCCGGCGTCTGGTGGGTCGGCGCGCTCGACCCGGAGATGCGCGTCTTCGATGACCTCTTCCCGACGGAGAACGGCACCAGCTACAACAGCTATCTCCTGACCGGCGGGGCCCCGACGCTGATTGACACCGTCAAGGCCAAGTGCGCCGAGACGCTGCTGGCCAGCCTGCGCGGGCGGATCGACCTGGCGGACCTCAAGTACGTGGTGGCCAACCACGCCGAGCCGGACCACTCCGGCACGCTGGGCCGGCTGCTGGATGAGGCCCCCAATGCCACGGTGCTGGGCTCCAAGGCCGTGGGGACCTTCCTCAAGGAGCTGCTCAATCGCGACTTCCCCTTCCGCGCGATCTCCGACGGCGAGAAGCTGGACCTCGGCGGGCGGGAGCTGGTCTTCGTCTCCGCGCCCTTCCTGCACTGGCCGGACACCATCTTCACCTACCTGCCCGACGCCAGGGCGGCCTTTACCTGCGACGCCTTCGGCGCGCACTTCTGCCCGGGGCCTTCCCTGTGGGCGGAGGACAACCCGGACTACTCCGACGACCAGAAGGTCTACTACGATTGCCTGGTCAGGTTCTACGGCGACTTCGTGCGCAAGGCCTTCGACAAGGTTAAGGACGTGCCCATCGAGACGATCCTGCCCAGCCACGGGCCGCTGCTGCGCGGCGAGTGCCTGGCCAAGATCCTGGAGCGCTACGCGGCCTGGAGCGCGCTGCCCGAAAAGGGTGAGGAGCCCGTCGTGGGCATCGTCTACCTCTCCAGCCACGGCAACACCGGGCGGATGGCCCGGGCGATCGCCGAAGGGGTCGAGCGCGCCGGGGGCCAGGCCGAGCTGGCCCGCTGGTCGGAGAAGAGCGAGGAGCAGATTGTCGCTCTGTACGAGAAGGCCGACGCGCTGGCTTTCGGGACGCCGACCATCAACCGCGATGTGCCCGGTCCCATGTGGAAAACGATGGCGCTCCTGAGCGTCTCCTCGCTGCCCCGCAGGAAGGTCGCCGGCTTCTTCGGCTCCTTCGGCTGGAGCGGCGAGGCCGCCAAGCTGGTCGAGTCGCGTCTGGCGGGGGTCGGCTACAAGCTGCCGGCCGAGAGCGTGCGCTGCCGCTTCGCGCCCACCGAGGAGGACCTCGAGCGCTGCCGCGAGCTGGGCGCGGCGCTGGTCGGCGCGCTCAAGTAGCTTGACTTTCACCGTTTGGGACGTAACATATGCCCCCGACTGCCGGACTTCCAGGGTTGCCCGGTCGTCTAACGGTAGGACGCCTGACTCTGGATCAGGTAGTTGGGGTTCGAATCCCTGCCGGGCAACCATCGCGGAGCCCGGCGGGAGGAGCGAAGCGGTCGGGGAGGGGCCTGCCCGGCCGCCGGACACAGGTTGCAAGCGTCCCCATCGTCTAGCCAGGCCTAGGACATCAGATTCTCGATCTGAGAACTGGGGTTCAAATCCCCATGGGGACGCCACCCTCCAAATAGTCGAGAACTTACGTAAGCCATTGAGCCACAGTTGGCTCCGTTTGTATCTCCCCAACACTCAAATAGATGCTCCCGGATGAACCCCGAAGCAGCGGAGTTTCGGAACAAGGCGGGGGCCAGGAATCCTCTCGACAATCTGCGGATATCGGTGTATTGTACTCCCAGCGGGATACAGAGGGATACAGAGGGCAATCCCGATGGATACAGATGGCGATGCTGCCGTGCGGCGTTCCGCGGGGGACGTGGCCGCGATTCTACGCCGGAGGATTGAGCGGGGCTGGGTCGGGCAGGGGCAGTTCCTGCCCAGCGTGCGCCGGCTCAGTGGCGAGTACGGCGTGGCGCCCAAGACGGTGCACCGCGCCCTGAAGGTCTTGAAGACAGAAGGGCTGGTCGAGGCTCACCCGCGGCGGGGCTTCAAGGTGGTCGGCGCGGGCCGGAGCGACGCCGCGGCGCCGCTGGCCATGCTCCTCAGCGAGGGCCGGGGCCAGAGCGGCTGGAACGTGGTCATCCAGATGCTCATCGGGGTCTTCGAGACCCTGGCGGCTGCCAGTGGGCGATCACTGCTGGTCGTCGCCGCGCACGGCTGCACGCCTGACGAAGTGTTGGCGCGGCTGGCCGCTGCTGGCGCAGCTGGGGTGCTGGTGGACTCCGCGGACGCCGGACTGCTCGCGGCCATCAGGGAGGGGGGGATTCCCGCAGTGATGGTCGACTCCTGGACGCCGGAGGCGGCTTTCGACGCGGTGGTCCAGGACGGCTTCGTCGGCGGCACGATCGCGGCGCGCGAGCTCGCGAAGCGCGGCCACAAGAGAATCGCGTGGCTGGGCTTCGAGACCCGCGATGCCGATCCTCAGATTATCGAGCGCTTCTCTGGCGCCCTCGGCGGTCTGGCTTGGGCCGGCCTGGAGCTTCCGAAGGAGCTGCGCCTGGAGCTGCCGCGCTCATCGAGCGAAGGGGCTTACAGGGCGGCGCTGCGGGCGCTCAAGTCGCGCGGGCGGCCTACCGGCGTGCTTGCGCTCTGGTCGCCGATGATGGCGGGGCTTCTCCGCGCGGCCGGAGAGCTGGGGTTCAAGCCCGGCCGCGACTTCGACGCGGTGGGCTGGTCTACGGAAGAGGGCTACGAGCGCGACTACCTGGCGCTTTTTCACGGAGAACGGCCGGCACCGGCGGTGACCTGGAGCGTGGCGGAGATGGCCGGGGCGGCCCTCAAGCGTCTCAATGAGCGCAGGGCCGACCCGGAGATGCCGCGAATGCAGATCAAGGTCTCGCCGCGACTGCGCACCGAGTGAACTCCGGCAATTCAGCGAAGGGGGATGAGTCGATGAGAAAGACCCTGGTTCTGAGTTACTGCGTGCTGCTGGGCTCTGCCCTCGTCGCGGGGAGTTCGCTCGGCGGCGAAGCCGCTCCGGCGCTGTGCGATGCGGTCCGCCAAGCCCCGCCGAACACCTGGGTCAAGCTCGACGAGAACGCCCCGGGCACGGCCCGTTCGTACGCGCAGTTCGCCTATCTGCCGGTAGAGAGGAAGTTCCTGCTTTACGGTGGTTACGCAGGCAAGCTGGCGGCCTACGAGGAGATCGTTTTCGACCCTGCGACCGGCAAGTGGAGCAACTTCTTCCCGGCCGGCAGGAAGCTCGGCCCGCCCAGCGGCGGCCCGGTAAAGCCGGCCGGCGGCGGGAGGTCGCCCTTCGGCGCGGAATCGCGCTACCGGCTGAATTTCGAGTTCTTCGGAAGTCCCGTTATCTATGGACAGAGCGCCTTCGACCCGAAGTCGCGACACATATACGTGCACACCTACGGCCTGACCGGCCGATACAGCGTCAAGGACCGCGGATGGAAAGCACTGAAACCCAGGGGCGCGCCTGGAGAGGGCAAGTACTACAAGAAGGGGCCCTACGACCGGGGGCCCAAGCTGCGCTGGGGAGCCATGTGCTTCATGCCCGAAACCGGCGAGGTGCTGCTGGCCAACACCTCCCAGCACGAGGGCAGCACCGGCACGTGGATATACTCGCCCACCAAGAACGCGTGGATGCGGCCGAAGTTTGGCAATCCCGAGGTCAATAAGCTGCAGGCGGAAGTCGGCGGACTGCGCGTTGACGCCCGGGACCTCGTCGCCCTCTGTCGCAATCGCCTCTACCTGACCGAATCGCCGGAGGGGGCCAAGGCGGACCTCGGCAAGCGGATGGCCAAGCTGGACGCGAAGCTCGCCGGGCTCAAGCTCCCGACCGGCGCCGATGACTGCGAGCGCCGGCAGGTCGAGCGCGCTAAGGTCCTCCTCGGGAAGGCACGGAGCGGAGTTGGGCGACTGGTTGCGGCACTCAAGGGCAAGCCCGATGCCAGGATCATCTCCGATGTCCAGGAGGTCGTCGACGCGCTGCGCCGGACGCGGGATGCCCTGGGGGCCGAACCGCCGCCGCGCTGCATGAGCCCGCTGGTCTGGCACCCGGTCGCGAAGAAGGTGGTGACCTTCGGCGGCGATGGCCATAACCGCTTCTACGCCGACACCTGGACCTTCGACCCCAGGAAGCGCCGCTGGGAGGAGCAGCGTCCGAAGAGCGGGCCCTCCCCGCGGGCGGGCCACGCGCTGGTCTGGCTGCCGAAGGCCAAGAAGGTACTGCTCCTGGGCCGGAGTTACGCGCCGGACCCAGGCAGGCATGTCTACACGACGCAGGCCTTCGAGATGTGGGTCTACGACGCGGCTGCCAACCGCTGGGAACTCGTGCGTCGCTACGGCACGAAGGAAGCGCCGCCCCACAACATGGGCCGCGCCGGGCTGAGCCTTTTCGCGGCGGCTCCCGGAGACCTGGTGGTGGGTCAGGGACGCTTCGGGTACGTGGGGTCCAAGGCCAACACCTGGGCCTGCCGGGTGGACGCGAGCAAGGTCGACGGGGGGGGAACCAGGAAGCAGGCCGTGTCCGCCGGCACCGAGAGCACCTTCGGCGGCCCGGAGGATCCGCGGGCGTACGACCGTATCAAGGGGACCGAGCCCTCCGCGATGGCCGCGAAGCTCAAGTCGCTGCCGGCAAATCAGTGGGTCAGGATCTGGCACCGCGGCAAGCACAACGCGCCGGCGCTCGAGAAGCGCGGATCCGGCTGGGGGACCTGCCGCTACGATCCGGTCGGCGACCAGTTCCTGTGGTGGATGGGCGGCCACAGCGACTACTGCGGAAACGTGGTCCACCACTACTCGATCAAGACCGGCCGCTGGAGCCTGGGCTACGAGCCCAGCCACGCGCTCAGCGCCGAGCAGAGCAACGACGGCTTGCGCGGCACGGACTTCCTGGGACGCCCCTGGCAGATCGGCCACCCCTGGGGGCGATACGGATACGATCCGCGCTCCAAGCGCTTGGTGGTGATTCTGCGTCGCACACACACTTACGATCCCGTCCTGCGCAAATGGGACGCGCAGTCTTACGACAACCGGGGCGGCAACATGGGCACGACGCCCCACGGCCTGATGACCGCGGGGCGCGGGGGCGTCGTTCACCGCTTCGAGATGGGCAAGGGCTGGGTCCGAGTCAAGCAGACCGGGAAGCTTCCCGGAGTCTGCGGCTACGCCGGGAGCTTCGCCTACGACAGCAAGAGGGACCGCCTGCTGATCGTGCCCCGCAAGGCGCCCCTTTACGCCTACGAGTTCAAGACCGGGCAGGTCAAGAAGCTCCCCAACAGGAACCTCGAGCGCATCGCGAAGTTCTTTACCTGCGAACAGGCTCGCGAGGCGGTCTACCTGCCCGGCGCGGACATGGTGCTCTACTCCGAGGGTCCGGAGCAGTTTCATCTCGTCTACGACACGGCCAAAGACGCCTGGCGCGGCGTGCAACTCGGCCCCAAGAACATCGTGCGCGGACATCATACGAACGCGCTGATCCCCGACCCCAAGCGCGGCTTGATTTACGCGATGATCGGCTCGAGCGCCATCTACGCGCTGCGCTTCGACCCCAAGACCGCGAAGTTCGTAGAACTGCCCGGGAAGGACGGGGAATAGAGGCCTCCTTTTCCCCTTGAGCCACCCGGCCGGACCGTTACGATACGCGGCTGATGCATCCGGCGGGCCGGAGGGCGCGGCCCTCCCCGCCGGGCGCGATGCTGGAGGACTCATCCCGTGGCCAAGATCGCCTTCATCGGCGCCGGCAGCCTGGGCTTCACCCGCGGGCTGGTGCGCGACCTGCTGACCTTCCCGACCATGCGCGACGCGACCATCGCGCTGATGGACATCGACCGCGGGCGCCTGGACTTCGCCGCGCGCGCGGTGCGCAGCATCGTCGAGCGCGGCGGCTACCCCGCCAAAGTGGCGCCGACCATGAACCGCAAGACGGCCCTGAAGGGCGCGGACCTCGTGGTCTCTACCATTCTCGCCGGCGGCGTCAAGGTCTGGCGCCACGACATCGAGATCCCCAAGAAGTACGGCGTGGACATCAACATCGGCGACACCCGCGGGGTCTCCGGCATCTTCCGGGCGCTCCGGACGGTCCCGGTGATGGTCGGCATCTGCCGGGACATGGAGCGGCTCTGCCCGGACGCGGTGCTCCTCAACTACACCAACCCCATGGCCATGCTCTGCCGGGCGATGCAGCGCTCGACGGACGTGCAGCTCACCGGGCTGTGCCACAGCGTCCAGGGCACGGCGGCGATGCTCGCCCGCTGGCTGGGCGCGCCCATGAGCGAGATCACCTACGTCTGCGCGGGCATCAACCACCAGGCCTGGTACGTCGAGTACAAGAGGAAAGGCAAGGACGTCATCCCGCTCCTGCGCCGCAAGGTGGCCGCCAGCCGCAAGATATACAACGAGGAGATCGTCCGCAACGAGATGTTCCTGCACCTGGGCTACTACGTGACCGAGTCCAGCGGCCACAACTCCGAGTACAACTGGTGGTTCCGCAAGCGCCCGGACCTGATCCGCAAGTACTGCACCAGGGGCACCGGCTGGAACCCGGGCGTCCACGCCTACATCCTCAAGCGCTACCTCCACGCCGAGAAGCACTGGAAGCGCGAGACCCGGGCCTGGTTCGCCAAGGGCGCGCCCATGAAGCTGGAGCGCGGCCACGAGTACGCCACCTACATCATGAACGCGATCCTGGGCGGCGAGGCCTTCGAGTTCAACGGCAACGTGCCCAACACCGGGCTGGTCACCAACCTGCCCGCCGGGGCCTGCGTGGAGGTGCCGGTGGTGGCCAACCGCCGGGGGCTCAACCCCCTCCACGTCGGCGCGCTCCCCCCCCAGTGCGCGGCGCTCAACAACATCAACATCGCCTCCGAGGAGATGGCCGTGGAGGCGGCCCTGACCGGCGACCCCGACCTGGTCTTCCAGGCGGTGGCCATCGACCCGCTGACCGCGGCGGTGCTCTCGCTGGCCGAGATCAGGAAGATGGTCGCGGCCATGCTCAAGAAGAACCGCGCCCACCTGCCCCAGTTCAGGTCGGTGAAGCTGTAGCCCTCCGCTGAAAAATGTAGCGCCCCTGACAGCGCGGGGGCGCCGCCGAGAGCACCGCGGGCGGGCGGCGGAGCGCTCTGCCGCTCTCTCGTGTGCGGCCGGCACTTCATATACCTCCCTGCCCCTCTCCGATACCCGCGGGCCCTGCGGCCCTCTCCTACCCGGGCAGCTCCCCCACCAGCCGCCGGAAGCGGTCGCCGCGGGCGGTGAAGTTGGGGAACTGGTCGAAGCTGGCCGAGGCCGGGGAGAGCAGCACCGCCCAGCCCGGCCGGGCGTTTTCGGCGGCGAGCCCGAAAGCCTCGTCGAGGCTCCCGGCGGCCAGCACGGGCGGGCCCCCCCCGGCGGACTCGACCGCCGCGCGGATGGCCGGCGCGGTCCCGCCGGTCAGGACCACTATCTCCGCTTTGCCCGCGGCCGCGCGGCCGAACTCCGCGAAGTCCAGCCCCTTGTCCGAGCCGCCGGCGATCAGCGCCAGCGGGCAGTCGAAGCTCCTCAGCGCAGCAATGGCCGCCTCCGGCGTGGTGGCGATGGAGTCGTTGTAGTAGCGCACCCCGCCCCGCTCGGCGACCAGCTCCAGGCGGTGGGGCAGCCCGCGGAAGGCGCGCAGCGCCGCGGCGGCCGACTCCGGCCGGGCGCCGAGCAGCGCGGCGCCCAGCGCGGCGGCCAGGGCG
>CAZONU010000235.1:0-7977 GCA_964581145.1 uncultured Planctomycetia bacterium | reverse complement strand
TCCTGAAGCCTACGCTACGCTATGACCATTTACACAGTTTATCTTACAACCTCTCACGGTTCGCCGGACGCCCTAAGCGCTCTTGCTGACCTAGTTCGTCGAGTCGCGAAGTCTCCGGGTCAGCATGAGCACTTGATGACACCCTCTTGGGCGGGAGACAGTCTAACTGAGGACAAGCAGGGGCCCGAAGACACGCTGCTTCACAAGGTAACACTGCATTGCTGGGAGCCGTAAGCTAGAGCATTTTAGCACTGAATAACCGCATGTCCCGCGCGGTCGTATCGCTGACGCTGTTCCTGCTCCTCGTCCCCGCCGTCCCCGGCCGGGCTACTTCTCCGCGTCCGGCTTCTTGACCTCCACTTTCCCGCCCAGGGCCTTGATGGACTTCTCGCAGAACTTGACCTCTTCCTTGTAGCCCTGCTTCTGGAAGAACTTCCTCATCCTGCGGTAGCGCTCCACGAGGTCGGCATTGCAGGCCCAGGAGATCTTGGCGACGCACTCCGGGCACAGGAATATCGGCCGGCGGTCGGCCTCCTCGCGGTGGTTCGACCCGCACATGTTGCACTCGTACTTGGTGCAGTGCAGCAAGGAAAACATGTGCCCGGTCTCGTGGGTGGCGGTCTTCATGGTGCGCATCAGGCAGAGGCGAAAGGCCTTCGCGCCCTTGGTGGGGTCGCCGTTGCGGTAGATGGACCAGACCCCCACGCGCTCGCGCAGCGAGGCCATCCCGAAGACGAAGTTCCAGCCCTTGCCCGGCCAGAGGTCGCTGGTGGTGAATGCAATGTAAGCCGCCGCGTCGGCCGGCAGCCGCGGCTTCAAGACGTCGTCCAGCACGTAGCCGGCCAGTATCTGCTTCATGCCCCCCGAGGGGTGCACCCGCCGGGCCTTGGCGGGGATCAGCGTGAGGGGCAGGTCCTTTTTCACCTTCACGTCCAGGTTGAAGTAGATGCGCATGAACTCGGCGCAGAGGGTGACCACCTCGCGCTGCTTCTTGTTGAACGTGCCCAGCGGCTGGATGTAGATCACCTTGCGCCTGCCGCGGGGCATCACCGGCCGGGAGATCAGGTACTGGTTGAAGGTCTGGCCGGCCTCCTTGTGGCGGTCCAGCCAGTCGCCGGGCCGGGGCTTGCCCATTTTCTTGTGCAGGGGCCGCAGCTTCTCGATGTCCGCGTCGAGCCTCTTGAGGTGCGCGGCGTCGCGCTTGGCCGGCCGGGTCTCGCCGGCGCGGCACCAGAGCAGCACGGCGATCATCAACGCCGGCAGGGCGGCGGCCACGGCGAGGGTCTTCTTGCTCAGGCGGGCGGCCATAGCGGGCCTCCTTCACTTTCCGCGCGGCGCGAACCGGAACCAGGCGGTCAGCAGCGCTGCGGCGATGAGCAGCACCGGTACAAGTAACACGAAGCCGAGGTACAGGGTCACGTAAACGACCCCCAGCCCCGCGGACCACCAGTCGGTCACGTCCCCGGTGGGGCTGGTGCCGGAGATGATGGTGGTGTACTCCCGGAGCCCGGCCAGGCGGGCGGCCAGGTAGACGAAGGAGATGATGGCCGCGCGGAGCAGCAGCCCGCGGGGCGAGAAGGCCAGGCCGGCCAGGCGCGAAAGCCGGCCGGGGGGCTTCTTCTTTTCTTCCTGCTTCGCTTCGCTCACGGGGCACGCTCCCCGGCGCGCGCGGCCCAGCGTTTTTTCACTTTCTTCCAGAGCGGGCCCATGGTCATGGCGTAGAGCATCACCGCGTCGCCCACCTGGTTGGACGCGCAGTACTTGAGCCGGCCGTCCTTCTCGACGGGGAAGGCCCCGAACTCCAGCGAGGTCAGCAGCCCGGAGAGCGTCTTTTCGTCGCCAAAAGTGGCCGCGCCCAGGAAGGCCATGCCGCTGGAGCCCGCGCTGATCTGGAGCACCGGGATCACCGGGCCGGAGTCGACGTCCCGGGGGCCCCGGCAGCTCTCCGGCCACTCTTTCGCGTAGCCGAAGCCCAGGAAGCTGCGGTAGAGTTCCTTCCGCGCGCGCTCGTACTGGTCGCGGGCGAAGTCCTCGTCGACGAGGCTCAGGCAGTGCGCCACCATCCAGATGCTGGAGCCCTCGGGCCCGTCCTCGTGCCAGCCGTTGAGACGGTACTCCGAGACGAGGATCCCGGTGTTGCCCCGTTCGTCGATCAGCTTCTTCCGGGCGGTGGCCAGCCAGCCGGCGATGAACTCCGAGTGGTCGCGGCCGTCGAGCGCGTCGGAGATGCGGACAGCGGCCAGGGCGGCGCTGTTGCAGAAGGTCCAGCACTCGTCGGGGTAGCTCTCCGCGGAGAGCACCGCGCTCTTCTTCATGTAGGCGAGTATGACGTTGATGCGCGCGGCCAGCACCGGGCGGTACTCGGGGCGCTCCTCGAGCATCTGCCGGGCGCCGAGCATCAGGGCGATCTCCCCGTCGACGAACAGGCTCCGCGGCGGCCGGTTGACCCAGGGCCGGCGCCGGGCGTAGGGCATCAGAAAGTAGTAGAGCCCCTTGTCCTGCTCGAGTCCCAGGGTTTCGAAAATGATCTCGTCGATGGCCTTCAGGCAGCGGGGCTTGAGCGCCTCGTCGCGCAGGCCCATGTTGGCCAGGGCCAGGACCAGGAAGGTCCGGCCCATGAAGTCCCACTCGGCGTTGGAGCCGCGCATCTGCCCGATTGCCTCGCCGCGCAGCTCCGGGTCGGTCCAGAGCTCCAGGTGGCGCTCGGCCAGCGCCCGGGCCCGGGGCGGGATCCCCTTCGGCGCGAAGTAGTCGGAGACGTCGGGCCTGTAGAGCAGGTGCATGGCCGGCAGCCAGAGCAGCGCCGCGGCGGCCAGGGTCACCAGCGTCGCCGGGACGCGGGTCCTGAGCGGCAGGCCCGCGCCGCTGAAGGCGGCCCTGAGCCTGGCTTTGGCCTCCGGCGTCACTTTCCGGTCCCCCGCGCTCTCTCCACTGTATGACGTTCCGGCCCGGCCGTCTCTCAGCCCGCCGCGGCCTGCACATACAATGTATCTCACGAAACCGCCGCGCACAAGCGGGAGAATCGCTTGAAGGCAGGGCCGGGAGGGAGACAATCAGGGCCGCGTGAGAGGAGAACGTGAAATGATGCGGAAGGTCATTGGCGCCTCGGCGATGCTTCTGGTCTTCGGCCTGGCGGCCGGGGCGGAGGAGGCCAGGAAACCCAAGCCCACCAAGGTCTTCATTCTCTCGGGACAGTCGAACATGGTCGGCGCCGGCAAGGTCAAAGACCTGCCCAAAGAGCTGGCCGCCGAGCGCAAGAACGCGCTGGTCTGGGCGCGCGGGAAGTGGACCGCCTACAAGCCCGCCGGGCGGGTGGGCCCCGAGGTGACCTTCACCGCCGAGATGGCCAAAGCCTGGCCCAAGGGGACAGTCGGCTCCATCAACCGCCAAGAACCAACTGAAGTCATTTTGTCAGGCGCTCTAAGACTTCGAGCCGCTTCAGTTCGCGTACCAGGAGTTCGGTGAAGCGGGGAGCGTCGCGGCCGTCGAGGTGCGAGGTGTCCGGGCAGTCCATCGCGGCCATTTCAGTTACATCCTTGAAGTGCAGCGTGATCGCGCCGGTGGCGCGGGCCAGGCGATCCCAGTACTTATCCCGCGGGTAGTGCTCCTGGTCAATTTTCCAGTGTTCGCCGGTGGTCGGGAAGCGTACGAAGACGACCTGGCCACCGCGAGCGCTGATGGTTCGCACGGCAGGCGCCAGAGTTTGCGCAATCGTGATCCATTCCTTGGGAGTCTGGTGTTGCGAAGGCCCGTAGAGGCGGTTCCGGGCTATCAGCAAGCGATGCTTCCTGTGATGGGCAATATCCAGGAGCGAATAGTCGGCGCTTCTGAACCTGTCCCCGTCGGTAAGCAGGTAAGCTGGCTTCGGAATTCGCCGGTCGCGGGCCAGGCTACTGAGGGTTATTCTCAAGCTGACCCGCGAGCCTGCCAGGGCCAGCTTCTCCTGGAAGACAGTCCGAAGCTTCCGGTTGAGCTTCCGGTTGAGCTTCCGGTTACTGCGGTAGTAGTCGACGTGTGGCTGCTGACTGGCGATCTGATTGGCTTGCAGAGCATCGGGGGGCAGGCTGCAAACCACCACTCCCTGCCATGATTTGTCGGCTGCCAGGTCGCGCAGGACCGCAACCGGGCGCGTGCCACTCACGCAGAGGTTGGCAATGGTCCAGCCCGGAAGCAGCTGTCGCAGGCGCCGGGATGAGATGTCCAGCTGCACCCGGGAAGCGCCCAGGAAGACGATTTTCCTGGCCCCGGGACTCGAGCACATCTCGCGGTGTAGACACCAGAGGTCCTTGTCATCGATCACCGAGGGGCGGTGTCCGCTGCGGCGCAGGAAGCCTTCCCAGCCCCCCAGGACCAGGAGGCACAGTGCCGCCGCGCCCAGCCACGAGAGGCCCCAGCGCCCCCCGGGTACGGCGCGCTCAGAACTGGAAATAGATGAAGGCACGATCTCCTCCCGTGCTGGTAGCTATGGCCGCGAACATTCCGGCCAGGATCAATGCCCGCAGCCACCAGGGCATCTTCTCGACAACGCTCTCCAGGGTCCGGTTTCTCATCAGCCAGTGGGTAGCGAGAACTCCCCCGGCGATGGCCAACACTGTCGCCATCCTTGAGGGCCCGAAGGCCAGCGGCTCGCCCGCCTCGCGGTGGCCCAGCATGGCTCCGGCAACAGTGAAGGCCCTGCTGAATGTGTGGGCACGGAAGAAGACCCAGGTCCAACACACCAGGGCGAAGGTGCCCAGGCCCAACAGCAACCCGACGCCGCGCCGCCGCCAGAGGGTCATGTGCCCGAGCCGGGCCCTCAGGAGGCGTTCGATCACCAGGTAAAGACCGTGAAGGCCGCCCCAGGCCACGAAGGTCCAGGAGGCCCCGTGCCAGAGTCCGCCCAGCAGCATGGTGATCAGCACATTGGCGTTCGCACGCAGGTTGCCCCTGCGATTGCCGCCCAGCGGTATGTAGAGGTAGTCGCGCAGCCAAGTGGAAAGCGAGATGTGCCAACGCCGCCAGAAGTCCGCGAACCCGATTGCCGCGTAGGGGAAGCGGAAGTTGTCGGGCAGGCTGAAGCCCAGGCACATGCCCACACCGATAGCGCACGTCGAGTATCCCGAGAAGTCGCAGAAAATCTGGCAGGTGAAGGCTAACGTACCAACCCACGCGGTCGCGAAGTCCGGTATGCCCTCCCCATCGTAGAGAATCTCGGCCACCGGAGCCAGGAAGCCATCGGCCAGAACCGACTTCTGAAACAGGCCCAGCGTCAGGAGGAACAACCCCCACGCGAGTTGCCTGCCGGTGGCCCGGCGAGGCTGGCGGCACTGAGGGAGAAACTCGGCGGCGCGAACGATCGGCCCGGCTACCAACTGCGGAAAGAACGTGACGTACATGGCGTAGTCCAGCAGCGAGCCCCAGGGCTTCATCTTGCGCCGATAGATGTCCAGCGTATAGGACAGGGTCTGGAAGGTATAGAAGGAGATACCCACCGGCAACACTATGCTCGGGGCCGCCGGGCTGAAGTTGATGCCCAGCGAACCGGTCAGCGCCGTGAAGTTCTCGAGCAGGAAGCCACTGTACTTGAAGAAGCCCAGCAGTCCCAGGTTGACGGCCAGGCTGCCGACCAGAAGCAGCCTGCGACCCGCAGCAGCCTTGGTCGCGTGAAGCTGGCGGCCGATGAACCAGTCGACCATGGTGGAAACCCACAGGAGCAGCACGAACGGTGGGTTCCAGGCCGCGTAGAACACGTAGCTAGCCGCAAGCAGGTTGAACTTTCTGACCCGCCAGGGCAGCGGCAGATAGTGCAGGGCCAGCACGCAGCCCAGGAAAATCATGAATGTGTAGGAGTTAAAGAGCATCCAGACAGCTTTCTGAAAAACGTGCAATGAGGCGCACGACGGCCACGCCTCCAATCCACTTTCGGCAACGCAAAGGATTCTCTTTAACCCGGATTTCCCGGATTGCCAGGACTCATCCCAAGACCTCAATGAGGTGCGTTTGTGGCTCGATACGGAGAATATGGACCTCGCAAACGAACAGTGGGAGCGCGTTGCACCGTACATTCCGAAGCCCAAGGGGCAGATCGGCCTGGGGCCGCGCTTCGCCGCGGCCTGCCTCAAGCTCGTGACCAGGAAGAAAGTCGGCAAGAAAGCGCCGTAGCTCGCTCGCCGCGAAGCGCACGACGGGGTTCCCGCGCGGCTTGACGCCCGCCCGAGGCCGGGCCATAATCCATGTGAACGCATGAGAAGGAGGTGCCCAGTGTCCCTGCTGGTGGTCGGCTCGGTGGCCGTGGACACCATCGAGACCCCGTCGAGCGACGGCGCCCGGACGGTGCTGGGCGGCTCGGCGGTGTACTTCTCGGCGGCGGCGCACCGCTACACGCCGGTGCGTTTAGTGGGCGTGGTCGGCGAGGACTTCCCCGCCGCCCACCGCGAATTCCTGGCCGCCATGGACGTGGACACCTCCGGGCTGGTCACCCGGCCGGGGGAGACCTTCCGCTGGCACGGCCGCTACGCCGGGGCCATGAACCAGGCCGAGACCGTGCGCGTGGACCTCAACGTCTTCGGCGAGTTCGACCCGGTGCTGCCGGCGGCCTTCCGCGACTCGGAGCACGTCTTCCTGGCCAACGGCGCGCCGGGGGTGCAGATGAAGGTGCTCGCGCAGGTCGAGAAGCCGCGGCTGGTCGTGGCCGACACCATGAACTTGTGGATAGAAAACCAGCGCGAGGCCCTGGACGAACTGATCTCGCGCATCGACGTCCTCTGCCTCAACGACGCCGAGGCGCGCATGCTCACCGGGGAGCACCTGCTGGCCCGCGCGGCCCGGCGGCTGGTGGAGCGCGGGCTCCGCGCGGCGGTCATCAAGAAGGGCGAGCACGGCATGACCCTGGCCTCCCCGGAGTCCACCTGCGCGCTGCCGGCCTTCCCCGAGGAGAACGTGGCCGACCCCACCGGCGCGGGGGACAGCTTCGCCGGGGCGATGATGGGCTATCTGGCCAGGATCGGCCGGACCGACCCGGCGACCATGCTGCGGGCCTGCGCCCACGGGGTGGCCATGGCCAGCTTTACAGTGGGCGGCTTCGGACCCCAGCACATCGCGGACATTCCTCTTGAACGGGTCGAGGAGCGCGTGGCCGAGCTGCGGGCCATCTGCACGTTCTAGAGTTCCGGCCACGGAGACGCGGAGGCGCGGAGAAAAGCAGTGCTCAGAAGAGTGAAAGCTGGGGACGAGATTCATCGTGCTCTGAAACGAATCTCTGTGTCTCCGTGCCTCAGTGGCTGAATAATGAGCAAGCTGGTCCGGGCCTTCTTTGCCGCCGAGATCGACGACGGCCTGCGCCGGGAGCTCTCTTCTGTCATAGAAGACCTCGACCGCGTCGGCGCCCAGGTCCGCTGGGTGCGACCCGAGAATTTGCATTTCACCGTCAAGTTCCTGGGCGACGTGCCCCTGGCCGAAGTGGGGTCAATTGCCGAGGCGGCCGGCGCGGTGTGCGCGGAGCATGAGCCCTTCGCCGGGCAGGTGCGCGGGGTGGGCCCCTTCCCGCCCCAGCGGCGGATGCGCATCGTCGCCGCGCGCATGGCCGACGGCGGCCGGCTGGGGGCGGTGCGCGACGATCTTGAACCCTTCATGGAAGAGTTCGGCGTGCCCCCGGACGGCCGCGGCTTCAAGGCGCATCTCACGCTGGGCCGGGTCAAGGGCCCGCGCGGAGTCCAGGAGCTGGCCGCGGCGCTGGACCCTTACGCCGCGCGCGACTTCGGCGAGTGTTATATAGAAGAGCTGACGCTGTTCCAGAGCGAGCTCTCGCGCTCCGGCCCCACCTACACCCCGCTGGCGCGGGTTCCGCTGGGCGGGGGTTAATCTCCGGCTTTGGGGTGTGCACAGGTGCATGCACTTGTGCAGGGTTCTTTTCGGCACGTTTTGCTCAAGACGAGTTTTGTGATGATGAGAGGAAAGTATTGAAAAGTGCATTTCTCGGGATTTCCCTATTGACATTTG
>CAZONU010000234.1:0-7992 GCA_964581145.1 uncultured Planctomycetia bacterium | reverse complement strand
GAGCATGGCAGTCAAGGGACCGGTGGCCATCATCATCATGGACGGCTGGGGCGTGCGCCGCGAGAAAGAGAACAACGCGGTGCTCCTGGCCGGAGCGCCCAACGTCGATGAGCTGGCCGCGCGTTACCCGTACACCGAGCTGGTCGCCTCCGGCGAGGACGTGGGCCTGCCCGCCGGAGTGATGGGCAACAGCGAGGTCGGGCACCTCAACCTCGGCGCCGGTCGCGTGGTCTGGCAGGACGTCACCCGCATCGACCGGGCCATCCGCGAGGGCTCTTTTTTCGAGAACCCCGCCCTGGCCGGGGCGGTGCGCCGCGCGAGAGAGAAAGGCGTGCAGCTGCACCTCATGGGGCTGACCTCGGACGGCTGCGTGCACAGCTCCGACCGCCACTACCTGGCGCTGCTCCAACTCGCGAAACGAGAGGGCCTGGCCCCCGAGAAGGTCTGTCTTCACGCGATTCTCGACGGGCGCGACACCCCGCCGCGGAGCGGCGCGGGCTACGTCGAGACCATCCTGGGCTGGCTGGAGGAGATCGGAGTCGGGCGCGTGGTCACCGTCTCCGGCCGCTACTGGGCCATGGACCGTGACAAGCGCTGGGACCGCGTGGAGAAGTTCCACCGGGCCGTCACCCTGGGCGAGGGCAACCGCTCGGCCGACCCGGTGGGGGCCGTCAAGGCCTCCTACGCGCGCGACGAGACCGACGAGTTCATGCTGCCCGCCAAGATGACCGGCGCGGGCGGCGAGCCCCTGGGGCTGGTTGCCGACGATGATGAAGTAATCTTCTTCAACTTCCGCGCGGACCGCGCCCGGGAGATATGTCACGCGCTCATAGACGAAGATTTTGAGGACTTCAAGCGTGAGAAGTTCCCGCGCGTGACCGTGACGAGCATGACCGAGTACGAGAAGGGACTGGACACGATAGCGGCCTTCCCCAGGCGGAGCATGGCCGGCCTGTACGCCGACGTCCTGGCCGGTGCGGGCAAGAAGCAGTTCCGGACGGCGGAAACGGAAAAGTACGCGCACGTCACTTTCTTCTTCAACGGCGGCGTGGAGAAACCCTGGCCGGGCGAGGAGCGTCTCTTGGTGCCCAGTCCCAAGGTGGCCACCTACGACCTCCAGCCGGAGATGAGCGCGCCGCGAGTGACCGCCGAAGCCGTGAAGCACATCCGGAGCGGCCGGTTCGACGCGGTGGTCATGAACTTCGCCAACGGCGACATGGTCGGGCACACCGGAATCCTGGAGGCGGCGGTGAAGGCCGTCCGCGCGGTGGACGACGGCGTCGGGCAGGTGGTCGCCGCGGTCCGGGAGATGGGCGGCGAGGCCCTGGTCACCGCCGACCACGGCAACTGCGAGGAGATGTGGGACGCCGAGCACGACCAGCCGCACACCGCGCACACCACCAACCCGGTGCCCTGCATCCTGGTCTCGGAGCGCCTCAAAGATAAAAGACTCCGCGCGGGCGGCCGCTTGGCCGACGTGGCCCCGACGCTCATAGAGATGCTGGGCCTGGAGCCTTCAGGGGAGATGGAAGGGAAGAGCCTGCTTCAGGGGTGACGCTCGACAGACCACATGAAACGAACGATCTGCCCCGAAGAAACCGGCAAGGAAACCGAGGGCCGGAAGGTGAAGCCGGCGTCCGGCAGACGGGCTCTGCTACTGTGGGCGGCTCTCATACTCTTGGTGATTCTCGCCCCGTGGCTGACGGTCCGGGTAGTGCTGCCTTTCCGGCAGGTACACCGGGAACTGGGCCCCAGTCTGGACGGCACCGTCAGAGTGAGCACTGTTCTCGAGAGCCTCGGCGGAGCCCACGAGGCGCGGGGCAAACTGCGCACCTACCTGCTAGTGCCGCATTGGCACGCGGAGCGCAAGGGTCGAGCCATCTTCCTGCTGGCCTGGTGCGGCCCGGAGGCCCACCACACGATCATCAGCTTCCTGGAAAGCAGCAACCAGGAACTGCGCTGCCGGGCGGCGGAAGCTCTGGAGTTCTGCGAACCGCCGGTTCCGTCTGCCGTGCCTCCCCTGATTCGCACCATCAACAGCAGCGATGCGCGGCTGAGGCTGCTGGCCATCGAAGCCCTGGGGCACGTGGGAGTAGGTTCCGGTCGAGCGGTACGGGCACTCATACCTCTCCTTTCGGACGCTGACGCCGACGTGCGCTGGATGGCGACCGGCGCGTTGGGCGACATCGGACCGGCCGCCAGGACCGCAGTCCCAGAGCTCATCAAGTGCATGGACGATGACGCGCAACCCGAGTCCAGACAAGAGATCTACAGCGGGCCGGGCAGTTGCAGGTTGGACAGTGTCCGCTGCAAGGCGGCGTGGTCCCTGGGAAAGATAGGCCCGGGTGCCAGAAGCGCCGTGCCCGCGCTGCGCACAGCGCTTTCCCACCCGGACACCGACATGCGCGCCACCGCTGCACACGCCCTGGGCGGCATCGGTGCGGAGAACCTGCCCCTGCTCGTGGAGACGCTCCAAGACCCCAAGGAAAGCGTGCGAGGCGCAGCCATCTCGGCGCTGGGCAAGATCGCAGAGCGCTCGCCGGAGGCCTTGCGTGTCCTCGATAAACTGCTGAGGGGCGGCGACAAGCCCACCCGGATTGACGTGCTCTTCGTGCTGGGCGCGATGGGGCCCCGGGCAAGAGCGTTCATCCCGCACATCGAGGTCCTGACGAAAGACAAGGACCGTGACATAAAGAAAATCGCGGTCGAGACCCTGCACAACATCCGGTCCACCTCTACCAGCGAGGATTAGCAGAGGAGTAAGGGAGTGAGTCGCAGCGTCCGCATCGCCGCAGTGCAGATGCGCTTCGGTCCCGATGTAAAGAAAAACCTCGCGGCCATGACCGTCGCTGTCAAACGTCTGGCGCGGCGCAAAGTTGCCCTGGCCGTCTTCCCGGAGTGCTGCCTGTCCGATTACGTGGTTGCGCCGAAAGACCGCAACTGGAAGGCAATCGATGCGGGCGTGGAGGCTCTTCGGGAACTGGCCCGCGCGAAGCGCATGGCGCTCATCTTCGGGACCGCCGAGAAGAACGGCCGGAAGAAGCCTTTTAACTCCACCTTCGCTTTAGACAAGCGCGGCCAAATCGTGGGCCGCTACCGCAAGAACCACCTCTTTGCCTGGGACCGGCCGCTTTTCTCGGCGGGCAGGCGCCGCGCGCGGGTCTTCAAGCTCGCCGGAATTCGGGTGGCCATGCAGATATGCTACGACCTGCGTTTCCCGGAGCCGGCGCGGCTGGCCGCCGGGGCCGGCGCCCAACTGGTGACCTACTCCCTGGCCGCGGCGCTGGCCGATCCCTGGAAGAAGCCGGTCATGGAGAGCCACATCCGCAGCCGCGCCGCGGAGAACGGCGTCTTCGCCCTGGCCGCCAACCGCTGTCACCGGGTGATGATGATGCGCTCACGCATAGTCGGCCCCGAGGGGCTGGACATCGCTTCCGCCCCCGCCGGCCGCGCCGTAGAAATCGTCGCGGAGATTGACCCCGCCGCTGTTTGCCCCACCCACCTCGCCGACCGTCGGCGCGACCTCTATCACCTGCGGGGGCGCTGAGAGTCCAGGAACTCCGCGGCGGTCTCGGCCTCTGCGGCCCGCTTGAGCATCCCGTCGACGCCGGCCCGCTTCCAGCGGCCCCACCTGAAGGCGCCCATGTGCAGCAGCCCTTGAATCACGGAACTCGCCGCCAGGGCCATCCACACGCCGTCCACGTTTTCCCGATAGGCGGCCAGCCCCAGCGCCAGCGGTATGCGCACGACCATCACCGCCAGGAAGGTGACTACCAGGGGCGTCAGCGTGTCCCCGGCGCCGTTCATGGCCCTGCCCAGCGTTATGGACATCGCCAGGAAGATGAAGGTCGGCGCCACCCAGCGCAGGAGCTCCGCTCCGGTGGCGACCACCTCCGGCTTGTCGTTGAAGACCCCCACCAGGGGGGACGCGAAGACCCAGTAGCCAACCGCGATCAGCGCGCATGCAGTCGAGTACATCCCCGCGGTCATCCAGGCGGCGCGCGCGCTGCGGTCAGGGCGCCCGGCGCCCAGGTTCTGGCCGGCCAGCGTGGCCGCCGCGTTGCCGAAGCCCATCCCGGGCATCAATACCATGAACCACAGGCGCATGCTCACGCCATAGGCCGCCACCGCGGCGGTGCCGAAGGGGGCTACGATCCTGACCAGCACCAGCCCGGAGATGTTGCGGATCAGCATCTGCGCGGAGGCCAGTGCTCCGACCTTGAGTATCTGCCCGATGATTCGGAAGTCCGGGCGCAGGTCCGCGAGACGCAGGTGGAATTGCTCGTGCCCGCGGACGAAGAATATCCAGGCCAGGACGCCGGTGGCCGCTACCCGGGAGATCACCGTGGCCCAGGCCGAACCGGCCACTCCCATGCCGGACATTCCCGGCAGCCCGAAGATGAGTATCGGGTCCAGGGCGATATTTAACAAATTTGCGCCGGCGACCACGACCAGCGGAGTCTTGGCGTCCCCGGCGCCGCGCAATATCGCTCCGAAGGTGAAGGCCAGGCCCATGGCCGCCGCGCCGCCGGTCATCACCTGCAGGTAGGGACGGCCAGCTTCGATCACGGGGTCCTCGGCCCCCAGGGCGCGCAGCAGGGCGCCGGCCAGAGGCATCCCCAGCGCGGCGACCAGCACGGAGAACGCCAGAGCCATAACAAGACTTTGGGCGGCGACCCGCTGGGCCCGGGCGCCCTCGCCGCTGCCCACCGCGTGGGCCACGAAGGCGGTGCATCCCGTGGTTATGCCCAGGAAGAGCATGTGAATGATGCCCATCATGGTGCCGCTGAAGGCCACCGCGGCCAGGGCATGGTCGCCCAGCTTGCCGACGAAGAACATGTCGACCAGCGAGAATAGGTTGTGGAAGAGCATGGTGGCGGTCATGGGCAGGGCCAGGCGCCAGACCGCGCGGGGCAGGCGGCCCTCGGTAATCCAGGCGTTCTCGTCGGTGCGCCGGGCGTTCGGCGGCGGAAGGCTTTCGCTCATGGGGCCGGCACTGGCCGGTCTAACCCTTCTCGTGCCCGGGGCGGCGGATCGAGGGCCGGTGGCGCCGAGGGGCGGAGCGGCTGCCTGCGAACGACTCCATGCTGCGGTCCCGGCGCGCGGTGGGCACCTCGCGCAGGTGCGCGAAGGCGCCCAGGCCCGCGAGGGTGACCACCAACAGGAACCAGGCCGCGCGGCGCTCGCGCCAGCCGGCGATGAAGTGCAGGTTGAGGTAGGCCAGCAGGGCCAGGCAATAGACCAGCGACCAGGCCTCCCGGCCCGTCCAGCTCCAGTAGCTGCCGCGCACCCCCTGGGCCCAAACGGCGGCCATCAGCACGCCCCACAGCAGGAAGGGGAACCCGAAGCACACCGACCAGTAGACCGCCCGGCCGGCCCGCTCGGCGCGCCGCGGCCAGAGCTCGCGGACGATTAACAGGACAGTCGCCTGCACGCCGGCGGTGAACAGGAACCCGTAGGCCAGGACGCTGCTCGCCACGTAGAAGCCCATCCAGCGGCTCTGCATGGGCAGCGGCAGTCTTCCGGCCAGGAAGGGGTCGGGCGAGCCGCGGTAGCCGGCCAGGACCAGGCCCGCGGCGACGAGCAGCAGGGGCAGCCCCGCCTCGCGGCTCTTGGCCAGGCCCTCGGCCACCAGGTACGCCAGGGCCACGGCGGGGCCCAGGAAGAGCAGCATCTCTGAGGGGCTGCCCACCGGCGGACGGCCCATCCGCACCCAGCCGGCGATGGCCGCAGCCAGGCACATCACCGTGCCGCCCATCGCCGAGAAGCGCGAGGCCCGCCGCCAGAAGGCCCGGCGGGGAATCATTGCCGGCAGCGCCAGCAGGCCGCCCAGCGCCAGCAGCGCCGCGCCGGCCTGGACCGCCCAGCCGCGCCAGTCCACCTCAGGCCTCCTCGCTCAGGGGGTCGGGCACGCGCCGGAAGCGGCTCCAGAGCAGCCAGGGAGCGCCCAGCGCCATCAGGGCCATTCCCAGGGAGACGGCCCACAGGCCGGGCGTCCGGTCCACGGCGAAGCTGACCAGCCCGACGACTTTTCCTTTACGGCGTTCGGTGCTCTTCACCCCGGTGAGGTAGACCGAGTAGCCCCCGCGGCTCATCGGCCGGCCGCGCTCGATGAGCACCGTGGCCGTTTTCTCCCCCTCCTCGACGACCTCCACGCTGATCGCCTCGCGCTTCCGCCCCCGCCGGAGGGCCCGGACCGAGAAGACGGCGCCGACGGCCTCGCACGGCGCCGAGCGCCGCGGGAAGAACCAGAAGTCTCTCCCCAGGGCCCCCTGGCTGACCGCCAGGCGCACGGCCGGCTCGGTGGCCGAGCCGCTGCCCGGCTTGCCCGGCCGGTAGACCCTGCGCGCGGCCTTGATGAACTCTACGAAGCGCAGGCTGCGGCCCAACTCCAGCTTCAGGGTCTGGCCGGCCGCGATCGGCCGGATCTTGATCATCTTCCCGTCGAGGATCTCCACCAGCTGGAACCAGCCCCTGGGGCCCTCCACCATCCGGATCGAGAACGGCTGCCAGCGCGGCGGGTTATACAGGAACTTGAGCCCCTTGAGCTGCTCCGGCGCCTCGCCCCGCGGCTCGGTGGGACGCTCTCCGCCCACGATCCAGAAGGAGGGCAGCGGTTTCGCCTTGGGATCGGGCACGTCCGTCAGCGGTTGCAGCTCGATGGCCGGCGGCACCCCCGCCACCGGCGGGGCTTTGACGATATTTCCCGGGCCGCCCACCCGAGCTCCCGAGAACCAGCGCAGCACCTTGAAGCGCAGGCCCAGCTTGGGCAGGATTATCGTCTCGCCGACCTTGCGCCGGCCGAACTCCAGAAAGGTCTTATCGACCTCGCCCCTCTTGGCAGAGACCACCAGCAGCTTCTCCATTTCCCCCTCGCGGGGCCGCCGGCAGCCTGCCCGAGCGTCCTCGGCGGTGGCGTAGCGGTTGAAGCGGGCCTCGGCGTCCATCTTGTGGGCCTTCCTCCACGCGGGGGCGAAGGCGTAGAGGACCATCTCGTGGCGCTCGCTCCCGGCCATGAGCTCCACGCGCACCGCGGGGTTGTCGGGCCGTTGGTCCTTGTCCTTTGCCGCTTCCTCCACGTGCTCCTCGGCGACCGCCTCCGGCCGGAAGTCCAGGACCTCCACGTCCAGCCCGCGCCAGTGGGTGCGGCTGCCCGGACGAGTGACGTCCAGGGCCAGGGTCTCGCGCTCTTTGAGTCCGGGGAGCAGGCCCCGCACGCGATACTCGGTGGGGAGCTCTTCCAGGGAGATCCCATCTTCCAGGACCCTTATCGTGAACGCGGCGTCCTGGGCCGGGCCGCCGGGTATGGGGCGCGGAGGCCCGCCCGGGCCCAGTGTCAGGTTGGTCTGATGGGTCCCGAAGATGGCTCCGACCGCCGAGCCGGCCAGGACCAGCAGCACCCCGGCGTGCGCGGCCAGGAACCCGAACTCCCGGGCACCCACCGGCCGGCGCCAGATAAGCCCCGCGGCGGAGCTCAGGGCCAGGAGAGCCAGCAGCGCGCAGAGCGCCCAGGAGCCGGACACGTCGGTGAGCCCCGCGGTGCGCACCAGGACCATGGCCTTCTCGCCGGCCTTCTTGCCGTGCGCCTCGCCGAAGAGGGGTTCGAAGAAGCGCCCGGCGCGCTCGTCGTTGCGCTCGCTGGCCGGCCCGCGCAACCTCGCGGAGCCCTCGGGCTCGAAGGGGGTGCTGGCCAGACACAGCAGCGCCGCGGCGGCCAGGAGCGCCACGGTCATGCGCACCGAGCGCAGGAGCCGCCCCAACCTCTTGAGCACCAGCGCCACGATGGCCAGCGTCAGATAGACGTTGGACAGTGCACCGTTGACGGCGGCGACGACAAGATCCGGCTGAAACGTCGCGTATTCGAGCACGTATCCCATCGGCAGGCCGGTTTCGAGATCACGGATCTTCCTGGTCAGACGTTCGCCGAACTCCACGGAGTTGACACCCGGGACGATGGAGACCGCAACAACGACCGCTGGCCGGTTGTTGTAG
>CAZONU010000233.1:3147-8008 GCA_964581145.1 uncultured Planctomycetia bacterium | reverse complement strand
GGGATGACCCTGACGCGCACCCCGCGGCGCCCGCGCTGGGTGGCCGGGCTGGGCACCCGCCGCTCCTTCCCCCGCAAGGAGAGCTGGGAGCGCTTCCTGGCGGGCACCCCCGGCGGCGGGGTTATCGTGGCCTGAGGGCCGGCCTTCCCCCGAGACGCGAAAAAAGAGAGATGAGCACGGAACTCCAGCGCCTGGACCGCTGGCGCCTGCGCCTGGCCAGGACCGGGGCCATGCGGGTGCCGGCCACGGTCTACGCGTCCGAGAAGCTGCGCCTGGAAGGCGACGCGATAGGGCAGCTGGCCGCGGCGGCGGCTGTCCCCACTGTAAAAAAGGCCCTGGCCACCCCGGACATCCACGTGGGCTTCGGCGTGCCCATCGGCTGCGTGATGGGGGTCACCGGCGTGATCGTCCCCGCCGCGGTGGGCTACGACGTCAACTGCGGCATGAGGCTCTTGACCACGCCGCTGGACGCCGCCGAGGCCGCGCCCAGGCTCAAGGACCTGGCCCGCAGCATCGCCCGCGACGTGCCCCTCGGCGAGGGCCACAGCAACGTGCGCCTGTCGAAGAAGGACTTCGAGGCGGTGCTCGCGCGCGGCCTGGCCGCGCTTTCTGACGTGAAATCAGGTTCCGACCGCTGGACGGAGTGCCGCCGGCCCGAAGAGGAGAAGGCCGACGCGGTCTCGTGCGAGGACGGCGGGTCCATGGAGGGGGGGCTCTCCGGCGTCTCGGCCCGCGCCTTCGAGCGGGGCGTTAAGCAGCTGGGCACCCTGGGCGGGGGCAATCACTTCATAGAAATGCAGCGCGTCGAGAGGGTTGACGACGCGGAGACGGCCGCGGCCTGGGGCGTCCGCGAGGGCCAGCTGGTGGTCATGATCCACTCCGGCTCGCGGGGCTTCGGCCACCAGGTGGGCGGCGAGTACATGCGCGGTGCGAAGAAAAAGGGCAAAAAAGGCCGCCGCGAGGAAGGCCTGGCCTGCCTGGCGATCGACGCCCGCGCCGGGCGCGACTATGTGGGGGCCATGAACGCCGCGGCCAACTTCGCGTTCGTGAACAGGCAGGTGATGGCCGCGCTGGTCCGCCGCAACTTCCGGCACTTCTTCGGCGAGCTGGCCATGCCCTCGGTCTACGACGTGCCCCACAACATGGCCAAGCTCGAAGAGCATGATGAACAGCGGCTCTGGGTGCACCGCAAGGGCGCCACCCGCGCCTTTCCGCCGGAGAGGATGACCGGCCGGTTCGCCGCGACCGGCCAGCCGGTGCTGATTCCCGGCTCGATGGGGACGGCCAGCTATCTTCTGGCGGGAGTGGCCAGCGGCGCGGAGAGCCTTTTCTCGGTCAACCACGGCGCCGGGCGTGTCATGAGCCGCACGGCGGCCGCCGGCCGCCGGGGCAAGGGCGGGGCGATTTCCGAACATGACCTCAAGCGAGCCATGCAGGGAATTGAACTCGTTGCCGCCAGCCTCAAGGGCGCGCTGGAGGAGGCTCCCCAGGCCTACAAGGACATCGACGCGGTGGTTGAAGTCGTCGCCGGCGCGGGCTTGGCCAGGGTCGTGGCCCGCCTCCGCCCGCTGGCGGTATTGAAGGGGTAGGATGGACGGCAAGGCGCGCAAGAGGCGACATGCCGCGCCCCTGCTATGGGGTCTGGGGATAGTGGTATTCCTCATTGCGGCTGCGGGCATCGGCACTGTCTTCGGGCGCTGGCGCTACGAGGCGCAAACAGAAGCAGCTCTCTTTCGGATAGAGAGGACCGGGAGCCCACAGGCGATTCAGGCCGAGATAGAGAAGCTCGGAGGGCCGGGCGAAGCCGCCCGCAGGGTCGCGGACTATCTCCGGCGCCCCGATCGCGATTCCAAGATGGCCTACATTGCCGTGACGCTCCTGAGAGAGTGCGGATCGTCCGCCTTCCCGGAGCTTGCCCGCATGCTGGAGGACGAGAATGCGGAGCTGGCCTATTCCGCAATCAGGGCGCTTGCGGAAATGGAGGCGCCCGGAAGCGCCGACGTCCTGACCCAGGCCATGGGCCACAGCGACATGTACGTGCGCAAGGAGGCCGCTTGTGCGTTGCTTGATCGCAAGGCCCCCCAGGCCGAGAGCATGCTGGCCGTTCTGGCCCGGGGCGACAAGGAATCCCGGACTGGGGCCATATGGGCATTGAGCAGGCTCAAGGCTCCCGAGGCCATAGGGCCTCTGGTGGCGGCGATGGGCGACCCCGAAGAGGACGTGAGAGAAGCGGCCATGCGGGCGATGACCGCCTACGGCAAGCAGGGGCTCAAGCCCCTGATGTCCGCTCTTCGTCACAGGAACGCCGAGACCAGGTATCGCGCCGCCGGGGCGTTGCGGGAACTGGCCGACCCGGAATCAGCCGAGGCGCTGGCGGCGGCGCTGGAGGACGACAGCGAGGCCGTACGCGACATGGCCAGGTGGGCTCTGGGCAACCTGCACACGCCCGGAGCGTTCCGGGCGGTGATCAGCCGGCTCACTCACCAGCAAGCCCATGTCCGTGCGCCGGCGGCCGCAGCCCTGGGCGACATAGCTGACAAGCGTGCGCTGGAGCCGCTGGTGAAGGCTGCCGCCGATGATGATCCAAGGGTCCGAGAGGAAGCGACGCGCGCTCTCGGCAAGCTGAAGGACCCTCGAGCGGTCCAGCCGGTCATAAGCAGGCTCGGCGACCCCGAGAAGGACGTTCGGGCCGCTGCCGCGGTCGCACTGGGCCTGATCGGCGATCCCTCGGCAATGAAGCCGCTGGTTGCCGCATTCCGAGATGACTTCTTCAGGGTACGCGGCATGGCCGCCTGGGCGCTGGGCAGGATAAAGGACCCGGGAACGCTTGCCCTTGTCGCCCCCCTGCTTGAGGAGGAGAGCGAGGATGTGCGCGTAGCCGCAGTCAAGGCGATAGCCCACATCGGCGGCCGGCGCGGGTTGGGCCTGGTGATGGGCCGGCTGAAGGACCGCAGCAAGTCGGTGCGGAGCGCGGCTGCGAAGGCGTTGGGGGGCTTCGGTGACGCTTCCGCGATTGACCCGCTGATTGCCTGCCTGCGTGACGAGCACAAAAGGGTGCGTCAGATGGCGGCATGGTCCCTGGGGCAGCTCCGCGCAGTGCAGGCGGTCGAACCGCTGGTGGCCGCCCTCAAGGACGCCGATAGTTTCGTCCGCTGGGATGCTGCGGAAGCACTCGGCAGGATCGGCGACTCCCGCGCGTTCAAACCGCTCCTGGAGGCCCACAGCGGCGAGGACGGTATGGTCCGTTCCACGATTGGGACGGCGCTCGACAAGCTCAAGTGCCCGTTCAGCGACGAGCGGCTCAGGGCGCTGATGAAGGACAAGGACCCCTGGATTCGCTGGATGGCGGAGAAACGATTGAAAAGGCGACGGAAACAGGCACCCGCTCCCAAGCCGCAATCTCCATAGAGGGCCCTTCAAAATCGGCCCTTGAAGTCACGCCTCGCCGCCATCCGCCTCTCCCGATTGACATTCCGCGCCCTCAGCGGTTAAACTCTGTGCCATGGCTCGCGACCGATCCGGGACCCTGACCGGCCAGCGCCTGGGGCCCTACCAGCTCGTCTCCAAGCTGGGCCAGGGCGGCATGGGCGCGGTCTACAAGGCCCGGGACATCTCCCTGCAGCGCACCGTCGCGGTGAAAGTGCTGCCCACCGCGCTGGCCGCGGACCAAACCTACGTCAGGCGCTTCGTGCGCGAGGCCCGCGCCTCTGCCCGGCTGAGCCACCCCAACCTGGTCCACATCTACCACGTCGGCCAGAAGGAGGGGCTCTACTACTTCGCGATGGAGTTCATCGCCGGACAGAGCCTCTTCGGACGCATAAGGACTTCCGGCCCGCTGACCGTCGAGGAGTTCCTGCGCATCGGCGGCCAGACCCTGGCCGCCCTCCAGAAGATCCACTCCGCGGGGCTCACCCACCGCGACGTCAAGAGCAGCAACGTGATCATCGAGACGGGCACCGGCCGCGCGGTGCTCATGGACTTCGGCCTGGCCAAGGACCGCTCGGCGCGCGCGGACGAGCCGGCCCTGACCAGCGCCGGGGTGGTACTGGGCACCCCCGAGTACATGAGCCCGGAGCAGGCCGAGGGCCGGAAGACCGACGCCCGCAGCGACATCTACTCCCTGGGCATCATGGCCCACGAGATGCTCACCGGGCGGATGCCCTTCACCGGCAAGTCGGCCATCGCCGTGCTCCGCCAGCAGGTGGAGGCCGCCCCGCCGCCGCTCTCCGCGGGCCGCCCGGAGCTCCCGCCCGCGCTGGACGCCATCGTCGCCCGGGCCCTGGCCAAGACCCCCGACGAGCGCTACGGCTCGGCGGCGCTGATGGCCGCGGACCTGGTCCGCGTGGGCCACACCGCGGAGCTGGCCGAGCTGGCCGCCGCCGGCCTGCCGGCCACCGCCCGGACCATCGTGACTCCCATGACCGCCAGCGGGCCCGCGCCGGGAGCGCCGACGGTCCCGACGGTCAGGCAGCACTCGGTGCGCCGGCAGCCTTCCAAGCGGCAGATCGCGATGATCCTCGGCGGGGCCGCGCTGCTGGGCGTGCTGCTGGCCGTCGCGCTCCTCGGCGCGGAGAGCTGCCGGGAGGGGCCACAGAACGGCAAGCCCCCGGTCGTCAACGGCGGCAAGCCCCCGGTCGTCAACGGCGTGAAGCCCCCTCCGGCCAAGCCCGAACCGGGCCGGGTGGGCCAGCTGGTCCCCCGGGGCGGCGGCGCCCCGGTGCGCGTGCGCATTCTGAACATCGAGGGCACCCTCGCCGAAGTCCAGGAGCTGGACGCCGAGGGCAGGAAGGTCGGCGGGCCCGTCAAGATCGACCTCTCCCAGTTCGGCGAGGTCAGGGCCGCCAGGGAACCCGGCGGGCCG
>CAZONU010000233.1:0-3137 GCA_964581145.1 uncultured Planctomycetia bacterium | reverse complement strand
CCGATGACTGCCCCGGGAAACGACGCCCCGCTGCCGCTCGCGCTGGTCCTGGGGCTCCCCGCGCTGGCCTTCCTGCTGGCGACGGGACTGAACTACGGCGGGCAGGAGATCACCGGGCCGGACGAGCCGCGCTACGCCGCCGCCGCCCGCGAGATGCTCCGGAGCGGCGACTGGACCGTGCCGCGCTACAACGGCGAGGTCCGCCTCGAAAAGCCCGCCCTGCTCTACTGGTCCTGCGCGTTCTTCTCATTGATCTTCGGCGTCGGCCCCCTGGCCTGCCGGCTGGGCCCGGTGCTCGCCGGGCTGGGCGCCGTGCTGGTGACTGCCGCGCTGGGCGCGCGGCTCTACGGCCGGCGGGCGGGACTTCTCGCCGGGCTGGTGCTGGCCACATCGTGGCTCTTTCCGCAGATAGGCCGGACGGTGCTGTGCGACATGCCCCTGACCTTCTTCGTCGTTGCTGCGATCGCCCTGCTGCGCCTGTCTCTCGACGTCAAGGCCAAGCGCCGGCGGCGTCTCTTGCTCCTCGGGGCTTATCTCTCGTGCGGGCTGGCCGTGCTGACCAAGGGCCCGGTAGGCCTGGTCCTTCCGCTGGGAGTGATGGCCGCGTGGCTGGCCTGGGAGGGGCGCTTCTTCTCGTTCTTCGGCCTGCTGCCGCTGACCGGCACGCTGGTGACCGTCCTGGTCGCCGGGCCCTGGTACCTGGCCGTCGCCCTGCGCGGCGGCGAGGCCGCCGGGGCGCTGGCGGAGTTCTTTCGCCACGAGAACTACGCGCGCTTCTTCCGCAGCTTCGACTACCTGGACGTGCCCTGGAAGTACCTGACGGCCAGCGTTCCCCAGGGGATGGCTCCCTGGACGCTGCTCGTGCCCGCGGGCCTGCTGGCTTTCCGGCGCTTCGGGCGCCGGCCGGCCGAGCCGGGCAGGGCCGCCGAGAACACCGAACTGGCTTTCCCGATGGTCTGGGCCGGGGCGGTGGTCGGCCTCTTCAGCGCGACCGGGCAGTTGGGCGTCTGGCCCTGGGTAGGGCTGGGCGTTTTCCTGATCGCGCTGCTGGTGGTGCTCTTCATGCGCGGCCGGGAGCGCTACTGGAAGTGGATCGGCCTGGCGGCCTTCGCGGTCTTCGCGCTGATCGTGGGGTGGGTTCCGCTGGGCGGGAATGCTCCCGGGGGGACGACCCGCGCCTTCTACGTGCTGGCCGCCTATCCGGGGCTGGCTGTCGCCGCCGGGTGGGCCCTGGACCGGGCCTGCGCGCGCGGGAGCGAGGCGCCCTGGGTCCGGCGACTGGCCGCGGCGGTGCCGCTGGTTATCGCGGTCGGCCTGCTGGGCCTGGCGCTGGCTGCGGTCATCGAGCTGGCCGTGCCGGGCGCCTCGCCGCTCTCCCGCCCCGTTCCGAACATCGCCGAGTACCGCGGGCAGCCCGGCTTCACCGGGCTGGTGGCGCTGGCGGGCGCGCTGTCCGCCGCGGGCGGTCTGGCGGCGCTGCTGCTGCTCTTGCGTAAGAAACTGGCCGCCGCGGTGACCGCCGCCGCGCTGGGCGTGGCTTTCGTGCAGGGCTGCTACTGGGGCGGGGCCATCCCCCTGCGCGACCGGGTGGCCCGGGTGGGCGAACTCTACCGGCGCGCGGCCCCGAGGATGATCGACGGGAGCGCGCCGGTCCTGACTTACGACGTTCCCGCCACCGCGGAGGCGGTCTACTGCCTGGACCGCAGCGTGCGCAAGATCCCCTCGAAGAGCTACGGCCCGGAGAACCTGCGCGCGGAGCTCGCCAAAGAGGGACCGCGCTACCTGATAATCAACGCGGAGCGCCTGGCTGAGTGCGAGAAGCTGCTGGCCGGTCGGTCGGTGGAAATCCTCACCGGCCGCCGCAAGAGGAGAACGTTCAAGGTCCTGGCCCTGGACGGGGCGGCCGTCAAGCCCCCGGGGGACTGAGTCGGTCCGCAAAAGTTCTGATACCGAAGCCGCGCCCCCGCACCGGCCCCCTCGCTTTCTCACGAAGGGGGCCGGTGCTTTCCTTGGAGAACATGCAGGCCTCCGGCGGCTGTGCAAACCGGCGTGCGGACGGAGTCGGCGCGCGAGCGAGCCGGCCGCCGCACGAGGGCGCAGCAGTGCCGAAGAGAAACAGCCGGGGGCCTCCCACAACTAGAGAGGGAGGGAGGCCCCCTGCGCCCCGGCTCCGGCCCCTGGGGACATGCGCACTCCCTGAAAACTTCTGCGGCCCCGCTTAGCTCCCCGCACTCGGGCCGCTTTGCCGCCGCCCATGCTGGTGAGGCCGGCCGGCCATGCCGGATGCTTGCCCGTCAGGGGCTCGGCGTCGTGCCGCTTCTCGATCTCCACCCCGCCTCGCAGGTACAGGCCCGGCTTCAGCTCTTTGAGGGGCTTGCCTCTCTTGCCCCACCCGGCCCGGAGGAGCGAAAAAAGGGAACGCACTGCCCGGCCTCGGGAGGTCCGCTTTCAGGGCGATCCCCCCCTGCGACCGGGCAGGGAATATAAGTCTTTGTTATTGTGGGGCTTGGACCGGCCGGGAGCGCGAGGGAGGGGTTCTCCCGGCCCCCGGCCGGTCCGCGTTGCCCGGGGGGCTACAGGCTCCCCGGACCTGGGGCGAAGGGCGGCGGACTGCCGCTTCCTTACACGCGTATATCTAGGCGCGGAGGCGGGGGGCTTTTATAAAAAACGAGAAAAACCCTCGTGTTCGGAAAGCCCGCTACTTGTCCTTCATCATCCGCTTGAGGGCCCGGGCCAGCGCTGCGGGGTCCTGCTTTTCAATGGCCTCCCTGGCGCCCGTGGCCGGGTCGGGCGGGGCCTCTTCGGCCGGCGGCGGCCCGGCCCTCTTGGGCTCGCCGGGTTTCTTTTTCCTGAGGATGCCCAGCTCGCGGAGCAGGTCCCAGAGCAGTTCCACGCTTTACTCCTCGACCTTCAGCTTCTCAAGTATCCCGCCGACCCACTTGAATAGCGCCTGGCCTTCGGCGGACTTCTTGGGGACTGCCAAGGTGAACGTCTCCGGGTTCGGGAAGCGCGGCGCGCTTCTTCGCCCGAGCGCAGCGGCCGCCTCGCGCGCCGGCCGCCCGAAGAACTTGACCAGCAGCCGGCCGTCCTCGACGCCCACGAAGGCCGCCCGCGCCCGGCGCGCACGGATCCTGAGC
>CAZONU010000232.1:0-8027 GCA_964581145.1 uncultured Planctomycetia bacterium | reverse complement strand
CGAGACCAAACAGGCGGTGCCTGGACAGAGGCACGGCCGCCGCCAGGCGCGAGCGCCTGCCGGAGATTCAGCGGCTCTCCGCGGGAGAGTTCCTGGGCCTGACCCGCCTGTGGGTCGCCGAGCGCGAGATGGTCCTGGCCGCGGGCTTCTCGCCGGAGGGCGGGACGGCCGCCGACCGCCTGGGCCCGATCATCGCCGGGGCGCTGGCCGCGGGGCTGGCCGCCTCGTTCCTGCTGGTGGCCCGCGGCCTGATCGAGACCGCCGCGGCCCGCCGCCGGGCCTGACCGCGCCCCGGGGGGGGCCTTCCCCACTTTTCCTAAATATATCCGGCCCCATGTCCGATAAAGACGCGGAGGTTTGGACCGTCCGAGGTCCTGTAGGAGGCATGGGCAATGCGCAATCTCAACTTGTTTCCGGTTCTGGTGACGATTTCGGCCCTCTGCCTGGGCTGCCGGGAGGAGCCCGCCGCCCGGCTGGGCCGGCCGGTGGACGTGACCGGGGCCAACGTGCGCGCCCGCATCGTCGAGCCCGGCCTGGCTTCGGCGGACCGGGAGATCGGCCCGGCGCTGCCGCGCACCGCCAAGGTCTACCGCCTGCGCAACGGCGACGTCGTCGAGATCGGGGTGTGGGGCGAGGACATGACCAAGAAGGTCACCGTGGGGCCCGACGGGCGCATCTCCTACTACAAGGCCACCGAGGTGATGGCCGCCAAGCGGACCCTCAAGGAACTCCAGGCCGCCATCACCACCGAGCTGGCGAAGGACTTCAAGAAGGAGTTCATCAAGGACAGCGTCTTCATCAGCCTGGTGAACTCCGCCGGGAACTTCGTGTCGGTCACCGGGATAATCACGCACCCCGGCACCTACAAGATCAACAACGAGACCCGGCTGGTCGACGTCATCGCCCAGGCCGGGGGCATCCCCCTGGGCACCTCCCGCTTCGGCGAGCGCTTCACGGAGATCGCCGACCTCAGTCAGTCCTTCGTGCTCCGCGGCGACAAGTTCCTGGACGTGGACTTCGAGAAGCTCTTCGGCAGGAAGTCCGCCGGCGCCCGGGAGATCGCCATCAACAACGTGCTGCTCGAGCCCAACGACCGGGTCTACATCGCCTCGGCGATCAGCCTGGACAACAAGATCTTCGTGGTCGGCGCTGTGCGCCACCCCAGCGTGATCCGCTACAGCAAGTCGATCACCTTCCTGGAGGCCCTGATCACCGCCGGTGACGTGCCCGAGGCGGCCTGGGAGCGCAAGAGCTTCATCGTCCGCGGGCGCATGAACCAGCCCAGGATCATCCCGATCAACGCCCGCGACGTCCGCCGCGGCAAGGTGGCGGACATCACGCTCCAGGCCGGCGACGTGATCTTCATGCCCAAGACGCCGCTGGCCAAGGTCGCGGAGGTCATTGGTCAGATGAACGTGATCTTCACCGGCGTGAACACTGCGGAGCGCACCTCCAAGGTTAAGTTCTTCGACCGCTGACGGGCGGGAAGCAGAAACAGTCATCGCGGCGCGCGGCCCCCACTGCCGCGCGCCGCGCTCTTGAGGGACCGAGCGTGAGAACCGGCCGCCTGGAAAGAACCGCCCCGGTCGCCGCGGCGGCGGCCTCCGTGCCGGCCTGGGCCATCTACTTCCCGCCCATGTACCTGGCCAGCGACGAGGCCGGCAACCTGGCGCTGGCCGGCGGGCGGTGATGGACTACGGCGCCCGCGACTGGGACCGGCTGGCCGCGCACCTCGGCTCCGGCCGGCCGGCCTACTTCGTCAACGTGGTCAAGCGGGAAGGCAGCACCTTCCACGGCTGGGGGAATGTGCTCCGCCGGGAGCTCGCCGGCCGCTTCGACCTGGAAGGCGGCTACCGGCCGGTGGGCGGGAGGCGGCTGGGCCTCTGGCGGCTGCGAGTCGCCGAGCACGGGAAAGACCGGTAGGGATCGCGTTTGCCAGCCCGACCGCGGGGCAATAGAATGGCACCGGACGGGACACGGCCCAGACCGGAACGCGGAGAAGAAGCTCGCCCTTGAAAATCCTGCATCTCTCCCGGCACCTCTCCTCGGCCGGCGGCGTAGAGAGCTACCTGCACAGGCTGTGCGCGGAGCTCGCCGCCCGCGGCCACCGGGTCCTGGCCCTGGGGGGTGATGCGCCGGGCGAGGGCTGGCCGCAGCCCGCCGAAACCCGCACCGCCCCCGGCTATCACGCCTTCGGCGCGCCCCGCGAGAAGACCGAGCAGGTTCTGCGCCTGGCCGCGGAGTTCGCGCCCGACCTCGTACACATCCACGAGATGAACAACTTCCCGCTGGCCCTGGCGCTGGCCGAGAGGTGGCCGACGCTCAAGCACTCGCACCTCGACTTCACCTGCGCCGCCGGCGGATCCCGCTTCTTGCGCCGCTCCCGGCGCGCCTGCATGCGCACGGTGGGGCCCCCCTGTCTGTGGCACTACTACGCCGCGCCCTGCGGACCGGGCAAGAACCCCTTCTACGCGCTGTGGAGCTACCGCCGCTCGCGGGCGGCGCTGGCCGCCGGGCCGCGGATGAGGAAGCTGCTGGTGGCGTCCCGCTGGGTCAGGGATTCGCTCCTGCGGGCCGGCCTGCAGGCCGAGCGGGTGGAGGTGCTGCCCTGCTTCGTTCCCCAGGCGGGGGCCTCGCCGCGCGCGGCCGAGGCGGAAGGGACTCCGGAAATCCTGTTCGTCGGCCGGATCATGCCCGAGAAGGGCCTGGACGACCTGGTCCGCGCGCTGGCGCTGATCAAGACCTCCTGGCGCCTGGTCGTGGTTGGCGACGGGCCGAGCCGGGTCGCGGCCGAGAAGCTGGTCGGTGAACTGGCTCTCGGCGGGCGCGTCGAGTTCGCCGGCTGGCAGGAGGACGTCGAGCCGTTTTACGCCAGAGCTTCGTTGCTATGCGTTCCCTCGCTGTGGCCCGAGCCTTTCGGGATAGTCGGCATCGAGGCCATGGCCAGAGCTCTCCCCGTTGTCGCCTACCGCTCCGGGGGCATCCCCGAGTGGCTGGCCGGCGGCGAGACCGGTATCCTGGTCGAGCCGGGGGACGTCGAGGGCCTGGCCGCGGCCGTCAGCGAGCTGCTCGCCGACCCCGAAAAGGCCCGGCGGATGGGCCGCGCCGGGCAGGGGCGCCAGCGCGAGCTCTTCGGGCCCGCCCGGCACGTCGAGCGGCTGGAAGCCGTTTACAAACAGGTCATCAAGAGTTGAGCGATCCTCACCGCTCGTCGGTCTCGTGGGGCACGGCGTCGCAGGTCTCCTGGTAGAAGGTCAGCATCCTTTCCTTCATCTCGGCGAGGACCCCGGCCAGCGCGGGGTCCTCGACGCGGTTGACCGTTTCCCGGGGATCGGCTCTCAGGTCGTAGAGCTCGTCGGACTCGTAGAGCCGGCGAACGTACTTGTACTCGCGCGTGCGGCACATGGTCGCCTTGGTGTGCTCGGGCCCCTCGCTGGACTGGAGGTTGACCCTCGGCCAGTAAAGCCCCGAAGGCGCCTGGCTGCTGGTGCTCTCCAGCTCCATGCAGTGGCGCTCGCCGTGCAGCCGCCCGCCCTCGCAGAAGACCGCGTCGCGGAGTTCGTCGGCCTCGCCGGCGATCAGGGGCAGCAGCGACCGCCCGAAGTGGGTGTGCGCGGGAGTTATTCCCGCAAGAGCCTCGACGGTGGCCGGGAAATCTATCAACTCCACGAGCGCCTCGCTGACCCGGGGCTCGACCGGGATCCCGGCGGGCGGCTTGATTACGAAGGGCACGTTGGTGAGAACATCCTGGAAGGTGTTCTGGTTCTTCTCGACCAGGCCGTAGTCCCCGGTGAAGTCGCCGTGGTCCGCGAAGAAGAAGATGGCGGCCTCGTCGTAGATTCCCGCTTCCTTGAGAGCCTCGACGACCAGGCCGAACTGGTGATCGATCCGCGCGCACATGCCGTAGTAGGTGGCGCGCAGCTCGGCCCAGCGCTCCGCGGTCCAGCCCTCCAGCCCCTGCCTCTCGCTGATTCCCTTCAGCATGCTGGGCCAGCCCGCCCAGTCCTCCGGCGCCGGGATGCGCGGGGGCACCTTAGCACGGTCGATGGCGCTGTACCAGGGGTCCTCGACGCCGTAGGGCGGGTGGGGATAGGTGAGCGGAAGGTAAATGCACAGCGGCCGGTCCTCCGGGCGGTTCCGGATGAATTCGACCGCGCCCTCGACGTTGGCCCAGTCGCCGTCGTAATAGCGCTCCCCGTCGGCCGCCTCCAGCTTCCCGGCGTAGAAGGAGTAGTAGCTGTCGCTCCCCGGCTCGCCGCGCCATGACTGGTCGCCGTGCAGGCCCCGGCGGGGGGGCTTCTCGGGCCGGTACTTCACGTCGCAGCAGTCGTCGTAGCAGCCTTCGAGCTGCGCGGGGACCAGGTCGTTCTTGCCGCCCCACCAGATGAAGTAGCCATTCTCCTTGAGCGCCTTCAGCAGCACCGGCTCGTCCCCGTGCATCATGTGGTGCATGGTGCGGTGCCCGCGGACGTGCGGGTACCAGCCGCTCATGAACGCGCAGCGGCTGGGCGTACAAACCGGGTTCTGGCAGAAGGCGCTGGTGAAGGAGACCCCGTCCTCCCGGCTCACCCGGTCGAGGTTGGGGGTCACCGCGCAGGGGTTCCCCGCGTGGGCCAGGCCGTCGGCGCGGAACTGGTCGGGGTTGAAGATCACGATGTGGGGTCGGTCACTCACGGGCATGCTCCTTTCCGGCCGGTGCGTCGCCGCCCGGGCCGTCCTCCTGGGGTTCGAGGTGCACCACCACGTCGAGCACCCCCGGGCCCTCGGCTATCAGCCGGCGCTTGACATCCTCGGAAATGTCGTGTCCCTCGCGGACGCTGAGCTCGGGGTCGACCTTGACGTGCAGGTCGACCTCCAGGCCGGAGCCCGAGTAGCGGGTGCGCAGCTTGTGCACGGCCCGCACGCCCGCGGTCGCCTCGGCGATCCTCTGGACCTGCTCCCGCTCCTCCCGGGGAGCGCCGACGTCCACCAGTTCGCCCAGCGCGGGCCTGACTATCCGCCAGGCGGCCCGCAGGATGAAGAGCGACACGACCACCGCGCCGACGTGGTCGATGAAGACCCACTCGGGGCCCAGCAGCCTGGCGGCCAGCACCGCCAGCGCCGCGGGGACCGAGCTGAGCCCGTCGGAGCGGTGGTGCCAGGCGTTGGCCACCACCGCGGGGCTGCGGATGCGCCGGCCGACCGCCGCCGTCCAGCGGTAGAGCCCCTCCTTGCCGGCGATGGAGACCAGCGCCGCCGCGAAGGCCACCCAGCCGGGGACGCCCTCGTCCTCCTGGTGCAGGGTCACTATCGCGTGGTAGACGATGCCCCCGGCCACCGCGAAGAGCAGCAGGCCTATCGCCGCGGTTATCAGGGTCTCGATGCGCCGGTGGCCGTGGGGATGGTTCGCGTCGGCCGGCGCCGACCAGTAGCGGACGCCGACCAGCACGGCCACGTCGGTGACCGAGTCGGACATGCTGTGCACCGAGTCGGCGACCAGCGCCTGGCTGTGCCCGAAGATGCCCGCGGCCAGCTTGGCCGCGGAGATGACCACGTTGGCGGCCAGTGCCCCCCAGGTGACCCGCTTGACCTGGCGGGCGCGCTCCGGGTCGCCGTAGGCGGGCGGGCCGCCGTGAACGTGACCGTGAACGCAGCCCATCTCCGGCTAGCTCTCCAGGGCCCTCTCGCGCTCGGCGAGCAGGCGGTCGACCCCGGCGATTTCTTCTTCCGAAAGCTCCCAGTCGCCGGCCGCGGCGGTCTCTTTGATCTGCTCGGGCCGGCGCGCGCCGACGATGGCCGCGGTGACCTCCGGCCGGCGCAGGACCCAGGCGACCGCCAGTTGGGCGGGAGTGTGGCCGCTCTTCCCGGCGAGAGTCTTGAGGCCCTCCACCAGTTCCAGGTTGACCGAGAGCTGCGGCTCGTTGAACACGAGGTCCTGCCTGCGGTGGTCGTCCGCCTCGAAAGTTTTGACACGCTCGGCGGTGATCTTGCCGGTGAGCAAGCCCTTGCCCATGGGGCTGTAGGCCACGACGCCGATCTGTTTCCCGGCGCAGTAAGGCAGGTGCTCGGCCTCGACCCCGCGGCGGAGCATGCTGTAGGGCGGCTGCAGCGAGGCGATGCGCCCGTAGCGCTCCACCCGCTCCATCTCGGCGGGGCTGAAGTTGGAGAGGCCCCCGCAGCGCACCTTGCCCTGCTCGATGAGCTTGTTGACCGCCGCCCAGCCTTCGTCGATATCCGCCTCGGGGTCGGGCCAGTGGATCTGGTAGAGGTCCACGCGCTCGACGCCCAGGCGCCCCAGGCTGGCCTCGCACTCGGCCATCACGCTCTTGGCCTTGAGGCTCCTGTATATCGCGCGCTCAGCGTCCCAGCGCATGCCGCACTTGGTGGCCACGATCACCGGCCGCCCGTATTCCTTCAGGGCCCGGCCGACCACCTCCTCGGAGTGGCCGGTGCCGTAGACCGGGGCGGTATCGATCCAGTTGACCCCTGCCTCCAGGGCGGCGAGGATGGCCCGCACCGAGTCGGCGTCGTCCTGCGAGCCCCAGGCGAACTGCCAGCCGCCGCCGCCGATGGCCCAGGTGCCCAGGCCCACCGTGGTCAGCTCCAGGTCGGTCCAGCCCAGCTTGCGCTTGCGCATCGCCCCTCTTCCTCCCTCTCGCGGCGTCTCTCTGGCGGGCATGGTAGTTCCCCCGCGCGGGGGGGTCAAGGCCCGCCGGCCGGCCGGCCCGCCTTGCATCCGGCCCCTGGGGGGTTTACAATCGGCAGTGAGGGGGGGAGGCATTCCCATGTCCCAGGCTTTCGCCAGCATCGCAGAGGCCCTCGAGGAGTTCCGCGCCGGCCGGATGGTGGTGCTGGTCGACGACGAGTACCGCGAGAACGAGGGCGACCTGGCCATGGCCGCCGGGAAGGTCACCCCCGAGGCGGTCAACTTCATGATCACCCACGGGCGGGGACTGGTCTGCCTGGCGCTCACCCCCGGGAAGTGCGACGAGCTGGCCCTGCCGCCCATGACCGCGGACAACACCAGCCGCTTCGGCACCGCCTTCACGGTGAGCATCGAGGCCAAGAGCGGGGTGAGCACCGGGATCAGCGCCGCCGACCGCGCGCACACCGTCCGGACCGCGGTGCGGCCCGGGGCGGCGCCCGCCGACCTGGTGCGCCCCGGGCACGTTTTTCCGCTCCGGTCCCGCGCGGGCGGCACCCTCGTCCGCGCCGGGCAGACCGAGGGGGTCGTGGACCTCTGCCGCCTGGCCGGGCTGGCCCCCGCCGGGGTGATCTGCGAGGTGATGAACCCCGACGGGAGCATGGCCCGCCTGCCCCAGCTGCGGGAGATGGCCGCGCAGCACGGCCTCAAGATCTGCTCGGTGGCCCAGATCATCGAGCACCGCCGCAAGACCGAAAGGCTGGTCGAGGCGGTCAGCTCCGCCAAGCTGCCCACCGCCTGGGGCGAGTTCCGCATCCACAGCTACCAGTCGGCGCTCACCGGCGAGAGCCACGTTGCCCTGGTCAAGGGCGATCTCGAGCCCGGGCGCGCGGAGTGCGCCGAGCCCGTGCTGGTCCGGGTGCACTCCGAGTGCCTTACCGGCGACGTCTTCGGCTCGCTGCGCTGCGACTGCGGCGAGCAGCTCCGCCGGGCCATGGAGATGATCGCCGGCGAGGAGCGCGGCGCGGTGCTGTACATGCGCCAGGAGGGCCGGGGCATCGGCCTGGAGAAGAAGGTCCAGGCCTACGCCCTGCAGGACTGCGGCCGGGACACCGTCCAGGCCAACGAGGACCTGGGCCTGCCCTGCGACCTGCGCGACTACGGCATCGGCGCGCAGATCCTGGCGGATCTCGGCGTGCGCAAGCTGCGACTCCTCACCAACAACCCCCGCAAGATCGTGGGCCTGGCCGGCTACGGCCTCCAGGTCGTCGAGCGCGTGCCCATAGTGATCCCGCCCATCGAGGAGAACCGCCGCTACCTCTCCACCAAGCGCGACAAGCTGGGCCACCTCCTGGAGGACGAACCCTAAATGCCCGTTGTCGACAAGCCCCTTCCCGAGCTTCGC
>CAZONU010000231.1:0-8029 GCA_964581145.1 uncultured Planctomycetia bacterium | reverse complement strand
GGCTTTCAGTAACTAGGAGGAAGCAGATGCCAGCCAAGGTCAATGCCGAAGAGTGCACCGCGTGCGGGGCGTGCGCGGACGTCTGCCCGGTGGACGCCATCAAGGTGAATGACGTCGCGGTGATCGACGCCGAGACCTGCACCGACTGCGGTGCCTGCGTCGACGAGTGCCCGGTCGACGCCATCACCGCCGGCTAGCCCGGCAGCGCTTCAGCCAGCCAAAGAGCCCGGTCGCGGGGGTCATCCCCGCGGCCGGGTTTTCTCTATGACCCACCGCCTCCGAACTCCGCGTACTTGTAGCTGTATCCCGCGCAGAGCTTGCGCAGTCGGGCCTGCATGTCCCTGACCGTCGCGGCGTACTTGGGGTCCTTGAAGAGGTTCTTCTTTTCCGTGGGGTCCTTCTTCAAGTCGAAGAGCAGGTCCCGCTCGCCGCCGTAGGGCCTGAGATACTTCTCGAACTTGGCGTGCATTCCCTTCACCGGCCTGATGGCCATGTACTTCCAGCGGTCGGTCCTCACCGCGCGGCCCGGCTCCATCTCGAAGAAAGCCTCCTCACGCCATTTAACCCTCTTGCCCTGCATGAGCGGCAGGAAGCTCATCCCGTCGAGCCTGGCGGCGGCCGGGGGCTTTACGCCGCAAACATCCAGGAAGGTCGGCAGGAAGTCGATGTTCTGGACGACTTCGCCCACGGCCAGGCCCCTCTTGACGTGTCCGGGCCATGATACCACTTGCGGCACCCACCCGTCGTAGAGCGTGCCCTTGCAGCGGTCGCCGGGATGCAGTTTTCCCCGGACGTCGCCCCAGAAGGAGGGCGCGTGGTCGCCGGCGAAGCAGATCGCGGTCCGCTCGCGGATGCCCAGCTTGTCCACCGTCCCGACCAGCTTGCCCACCAGGTCGTCCAGCCAGAGGTACATGGCCTTGCCGACCTTGGCCCTGCCGCCAGCCCCCTTGACCATGTCGAGGTACTTCTTGGGCGCCTCGCCCGGCCCGTGCGTGAGCGTGGTGAAGAGAAACAGCGCGAAAGGCTTGTCCTTGTTGGCGGTCACGAACTTGATGGCCGCGTCGAAGTCCTCCTCCTGGTGCTTGAGGTGGTCCCCCTTCTTGAAGCGGGTCATGTGCGACTTCTCCGCGTAGGTGAAGCCGATCCTGTTCAGGCGCTTGCCCACCTCCCGCACGCCCGTGAGGCCGTCGATGTAGGCATGCAGCTTGCCGACGAAGGCGGTCTGGTAGCCGGCGGCCTTGAGGATGCTGCCGGCGGTGGGCTGGACCGCCGGGAAGTGAAAGCCGTTGCTGACGTACGGCCGGAAGCGCCCCGCGAAGCGCCCGGTTATGCAGCTCACCCGCGACGGCGAGCAAAGCGGAGAGGTCGAGCAGGCGTGGGTGAACTTCACGCCGCCGCCGGCCAGCTTGTCGACGTTGGGCGTCAGCCCGCCCTTGCCCCCGTAGCAGCCGAACTGCCCGCGGAGCTGGTCGTCGGTCAGGATGAAGATGACGTTCGGCCTCGCGCCGGACCTCTCCCCGGCCCAGAGCATCGAGGGCGCCAGCATCGCCGCCCCGCCGAGAATCGCGGAGTGCTTCAGGAACTCGCGCCGGGTAATGCCACTGCCGCTCATGTCAGTCTCCTCATTCGCCGGGAGAGGCTTCGCCTACTTGGTCCTCTTCTTGTGACGGTAGATCCAGACCTGGGCGCTCTTGGGCCCGCTGGAATACACCACGAACACGTTGCGCTCCGGGTCGAAGTAGCCGATTGGCTTGCCCTTGGGCGGCAGCGGACCCCGGGGGACGATCTTGTTCCACTTCTTCGCGTTAACGCTGTAGGCCCAGAGGGCATTCCGCTTGCCCTTCTTCTGGAAGCGGTGCTCGGGTTCCCAGAGCAGCAGGCAGCCCGAGACCGGGTCGTACCCGCAGGGAGTGAAAGCCACGTGGGCCGCGGGAGTGTCAGTACCCGTGGCGGTCTGGGTCCACTTATTCCCGGCAATGTCGTAATGAACGGTGCGGCCGACGCCCTTCACGCTCACGGTTGCGCCCACCAGCAAGCCCTTGCCCGGACAGTAGGCCATCACCCCCAGGCGATGGGGCAGGTCGGGGTTTTTGCCCGCGACCTTGTCCTTGGCCGGGCCCGGCAGGAGTTCCTTCCACGACTTGTCCGCTGGATCAAAGAGCCAGGTGCCCGCGGCGTAGCCGCTGGCGTCCACGAAGACGCAGCCCTTGAGCTCCGGGACGTATTCGAAGTACTTGTTCATGGGCACGCCGGGCTTGGGGGCGGGCTTTTTGGTCTTGACCGGCTCCCACTTGCCGGTAGCGGGCTTGAACGACCAGAGTGTGTGCTTGCCGCTCTTGATGTATTTCTCTTTGATCTCGGCGCTGAAGTAACCCGCGGGCCACTGGCTGTTGAAGTACATGGTGCCGGTGGTCGGGTCGTAGGTAGACTGCCACCACTGGTGGCCCATGATCGCCGGGCCGCCGCGCGCGGTGCGCAGGACACCGTCCTTGAGCGTGACCTTCTTCCAGACCCCGCCCCAGACCTTCCCGCTCTTGCCGAGGTCGTCGGGACCGTAGAGGCAGCCCCAGGTGTTGCTGGACAGGTCGTACTCCCAGACGTCATTCAAGCGGTGGGGTACGCCGTGATTGGCGCCGGTGAAGATGGCTCGCTTGCGGTCGGACATCCACACCATCTGGGTGCAGTAGTCGCGTCCCCCCGGCCCCTTCTTGTCCAGCCGGTACTTCTTGGCGGTTGCGTTGAGATCGCCGGTCGTCTTAACCGGCGGCAGCAGCACGGACTGGCCCGGGCCCAGCGAGGCCAGCAGCCTCGCCACTTTCGCGTCCGGGGGCAAAACCGGCGTGACCTTGCCCCCCTTGGCCGACTCCGCTGCCCGGACCGAAGGCACAGCCGCCGCGCACAACGCCGCGGCCGTGAGTTTCAAGGTGATGCGCTGCATGGCTCGGCCTCCTCCGGGGTGCCCGCCTACTATATAGCATACACCCGGAAGGGCGCAGGGCGCTGCGCCTTCCGGAAAGTGCGCGGTTTTGCGCCGTAAATTGTCCTTGCGCCCCGGCGGACCCCTCCGTAGCATGCCGGATATGGCCGCCGAGAAACCTCGGACACCGGGACGCCCGGTCAGCCCCCACTGCCGTCACCGCCGGGTCGCCGACGACCTGCGAAGCCGCATCCGCAAAGGCCAGTGGCCGCCGGGGACGCCCCTGCCGGCGCTGCGCAGGCTGGCGGGTCGCTATCGCGTGGGGCAGCACACCGTGCGCATGGCCGTGGACCTCCTCAAGCGCGCGGGCTGGATCCGGTCCGGAGAGGGCCGGCGCCTGATGGTGGCCGCGACCGGTTCCCGGTGCGGACCGCTGGACGGCACGGTTCTCCTGATATCCAGCGTTCCACTGGACGCCGTCTACCGAAATCCTTACATGGGCGAGCTGCTGCGCGGTATCCAGATCGGCGCCGGCGAGCTGCGCGCCCCGCTGCTGGCTGTGCCCGGAGGTGAGTTCTTCCGCTACCCGCCGGCCGAGGCCCTGCGGCTCCCGCTGCGCGGCGCCCTGCTGGCCGGGGTCTTCACCGACGCGGTGCTGACCCGCTACGAGAAGCTGGCTGTACCAGTGGTGTTGGTCGACCAGCCCGCACCCGGCCGCAAGGTCCACACGGTGACGGTTGACAACACCCCGGCCACGAAGCAGGCCACCGAGCGGCTGATCGCCCGCGGGCACCGCCGCATCGCCTTTGTCAGGACGATTCAGCTCAACGCCCGCCGGGTGGACCCCGACTCCGTGGAGCGGCAGGAAGGCTTCCTCGCGGCCCTCAAGGACGCGGGCATTCCCCGCCGGTCGTGCGAGGTGGTCAACGTCCTGCCAAGCGACACTTCCCGAAGCGCCTCGATCCGGTCGGTGGTCCGGGCCAGGTCGCGCTTAACCGCGGTGGTCGCTGCCGGGGGGATGCTGGCTCAACTCGTCGCGGAAGGCGCGAAGGCAGCGGGCAGGAAGCTCCCCCGGGACCTGAGCGTGGTCTGCCTGCAGGGCCGGGAAGCCGGCTTCACCCAGTTCAGCGGCCCGCGGATGAACTTCGAGGAAGTGGGCCGCCGCGCAGTCCACCTGCTGTCCGCACCCAGGCACCCGCCGCAGCAAGTGCGCGTGCCGGCCGAGTGGGCCGACGCCGGTTCCGTGACCTCGCCGCCCGGCCCCCTCACTTCCCGCCCAGCTTCTTCGACACCTTGGCGGCGGCCTGGTAGAGCCTCGCGGAGCGGTCCTGCCAGCCGGCGTAGAAGCGCTCGGTGATTCCCTGGGTCATGCGGCAGACGTTGATGCGTTCAACGAGCAGCCCCCGGCACTCGGCGGCCAGCTCCGCGCCCAGCCGGGCCTTGTGCTTCTCCTGGGCCTCTCCTATGTAGATCAGCGCCTCGGCCTCCTGCAGCCCTTCACGGAAAAGCTGGAACCGGACCGTCCGCTGGGGGCCGTCCTTGCCCGCGTGGGCCAGGCCCACCAGGGTGGGGTCGCCGTGGCCGGCCACGCTGGAGTGCGGCCAGCGGTTGAAGAGCACGTAGTGCTCGGGCTTGCCTCGCTTTGACTTGAAGGGCACCGACCAGAGGTCCAGGCCCAGCCGGCCGACGCCGCCCGTGCCACAATAGAGCCCCCGCTCCGGGATGGTCCGGTAGATGAAGGCCGGCAGGCGGTAGTCCTTCTCGCCGCGGAACCAGGCCGCGCCCGGGCCGGTCATGGCCCAGATGCGCGGGAACTTCCTGGCCGGGTCCGACAGCCCCAGCCCGTAGCAGAACTCGTGGTAGACGCACTTGCCGCCGCCCTTGAGGTTGTAGGGCTTGTCCGAAAAGGTGACGCTGTGGCACCCGCGGGTCCAGCCCGCCGCCGGCAGGATCTCGCGGAACATCGTGAAGACCGCCGGAGGCGCGGTGCCGTCGCTGAGCACCCCCAGGCATATCGACTTCTCCATGCCCTCTTTCGCCAAGCGTTTCCTGATCTCGGTGAGCACCGGCGTCCAGAACTTCTTGCTCTGGGGCGTGCCGAAGACCGGCACCTGCATGGCCTCGCGCTTGCCGGTCTTCGCGTCGATGACGGTGACCTCGTTCTTCTCGGTGACCGGCTTGGTCTTCCAGGCGCCGGCGTGCCAGACGTGCAGGGCCACGTAGCGGGGCACGCCCAGGTGCTTCTTGACCAGCTTCACGTAGCGGTCGAACACCTTGAAATCGTACCCGTAGCCCCCGTCCGCCTTGCGCACCCACCAAACCATGCCCTCGTCGTTGCCGAACTGGGTCTGGTTGGAAACCGGGATATTGACCAGGTCGTTGCCGACCTCGCCGAGCATCTCGAAGCTCTTCTCCATGAGCTTCCAGTGCGCCTCGGACCACTCCGGGACCTTGTACTTGAGCGCCAGGGTGGTCGGCGACTGGAAGACGCCCACGCGGGTGCGGAACTGCCGCGGCCCCGGCACGGTCCAGCCGGCCACCGTGAGATGCACCGGCACCTCGACGGCCGCCAGCCCGGAGGCCGTGAGCTTCAGCTTGCCGCGGTACTCGCCGGCGGCGGCGTCGCGGGGGACCTCGACGATGACCATGACCGGCTGCGCGGCGGTAGGCAGCGGGTCCCCCTGCAGCCCCATGGCGGTCCGCACCTTCCGCTGGCTCCAGTGGTTGAGCTTGCTGCTGGGCTTCACCTCCGCCGGGGCCTTCTCCTCCAATACGTTAAAGGCCGTGGTCCGGCGGCCGAGCCGGTCGTGGTGGTTGATGTTGCCTTCCGAGACGTACCTGACCCGCACCGCCGAGGCCGGGATCTTCGCCCCGCCCTTCTCCGCGGCCAGATCGCTGACGCTGGCGCTCACCCCCTTGAGGGGTTTGCCGCTGGAAACCACCACCTGGCCGGAGAAGACCCCGCCGCGCGCGCCGACGATGCGCATCGGCCGGAGCTTCCCGCCGGGCCCGCCGAAGGGAATGTCGAAGACGTCCCCGTGGACGTCCGAGTTCCAGACCGCGACGCCCTCGGACCGGACCAGGTTGGGCTCCGCGCCGGTCCCGGCCGCCGCCAGGCGCAGTTCGCGAAGGCCCACCGGCGCCCAGGACTTGACCAGGCCGTAATGCAGGTTCTTGCTCTGCCACCAGCGCAGGGCCACCGGGTGGTAGTCGCTGCGGTGCAGCTCAATGGCCAGGACGTTGGTCCCCCTGCGCAGCGCGCTCGCCGGGATCTCCACCGGGCCGAAGCTGCGGTCGCGCCTGGCTATCCGCGCCTTGTCGTCGGCCTTCTTGATCTTGCCGGGCAGGTGCAGCATCTTGCCGGCGGCGTCGACCCAGGCCTCGTCGGGGTAGGGCCGGCCCGGGGTCGCGGCGGTGATCTTGCCCTCGGGCAGGTGAGCGCGGGCGACTTCGCGGCCGTTGAGGTAGACCACCGCGCCGCCGCGGAACTTCATCGAGAGGTAGAGCCCCCCCACTGCGGTGGGGTTCGCGACCAGGAACCGGCCGCGCAGGCAGAGCATCCCCGTGGAGACGTGCGGGCTCTTGAGCAGATTGCCGCGCGAGCGCGGCCAGTCCGAATCGTCGAAGCCGGGGTGCGTCCACCCCGCCGGCGGCGGGGAGTTCTCCAGGTGCTGGATGCGCGGGGTGGGCCGGCCGCCGTGGAGCTTGCGGATGGGCAGCACCTTGGGCGCCTCGGCCTGGAGGGCCTTCGCCGGGACCACCGGCTTGCTGAGGTGCACGTACCGCCGCCAGGGGCTGCCCTGGCCCAGGATCATCTTCGCGCCAGCGGGGATCGCCGCGACCTTCTTCGTCGCGACCTTCGGACCGGCGGGGATCGTCGCGGCCCGCTTCGACGCGGTCACCGGTTCGGCCGCAACCAGGCGGTTCACCACCGCGATTCCCCCGCCGCCCAGCACCGCGACCGCGGCGAGCGCCGCCGCCGCGATCTTGACCTTCGCGAACGTCATGGCCTTCACCGTCCCCTCCGCTATCGAGAGCGCCGCCGCCGAAGCCGCCGCCTGCCCCAGGCACGCGGCCTTGATGCCCGCGGCCAGGCCCGCCGGGGCCTCGACCGCCGCGCACCGGCCCAGCGCCCCGGCCAGGGCCGCCGCCGGCAGTTCGCCGCCCGCCCGGCCCAGCTTGCGGCGCAGCCTGGCCAGCCCGGCCCTGACCCGGGAGTGCAGGGTCTCCGGCGGGCAGCCGGCCTCCCGCGCGGCGCGCTCCTGCGAGAGCCCGTAGACGTAGCGCAAGAGCAGCGCGTCCCGCTGGGCCGCGGGCAGCGCGGCCAGCGCGGGGTGCAGCCGGCCGCGCAGCTCCGCCGCGCCGACGGCCTCTTCGAGAAGTTCCCTGGCTTTCATCTCTCCGGCCTCCTGTTCCCTGCGCGCCCGGCGCGCGCGCTGCTTGAGCGCATCGCGCGCCGCGTTCCGGGCGGTCAGGAAGAGCCATCCCGAGAGGACCGTTCCGCGCGAGAGCCCCCGGGCCTTGCGGACCAGCACCAGGAAGGCCGCCTGGGCGGCGTCCTCGGCCTCGTGCCGGTCGCCGAGCACGTCCAGGCACGCGGGGTCGTCGCGGAGTCGGGCAATGAAATCGTGCACGGCGCCGTGCGTGCATCGCTCGCCCACGACGTTGGGGAACCGCAGCACCCACGCCCGAAAACCGTAGCTGTGCACGAGCACCGAAAGGTACGCCTCGGCCGCCGCCTTGGCCGCACCGTAAAACGATACCGGCCGCAACGGCCCGAACGTCTCGTGGAGCGTGTCGGTGGTGTCGCCGAAGATGGCCGACGTGCCGGCGAAGAAGATCCGCGTGACCCCGTGGCGAAGCATGGCCTCGAGCGTCTCGACCGTGGTCAAGAAGGTCAACCGCAGGTCGACTTCATGGTCGGCGCTTCCCTGCTGGATGTCCGAGTTGGCCGCCAGGTGGTAGACCATCTCGGGCCGGGACTCGGAGAAGACCCGATCCAGGGCCGGCCGGTCGAGCACGTCGACGCGGCGGAAATGGAAGCGGTCGTGGTCGCGCAACTGCGCGACGTTCTCTTCGCGTCCGAGGTGGAGGTTATCGACGCACCATACC
>CAZONU010000230.1:0-8029 GCA_964581145.1 uncultured Planctomycetia bacterium | reverse complement strand
CCAAAGGGGAGAAGGGCGTCGCGGTGGGCTGCGGGCTGGCCGGCCCGGCCCTGACCTGCCGGGCGCTGGTGGCCCGGCAGGGGCAGGTGGCCCTGGGCAGCGGCTACTACTACCGGCCCACTTCCACTGCCTCCGGACTGCTGGTCCTGGAAGCGCTGACCGGCAGGAAGCTCGGCTCCCGGGAGCGCGTCGAGGCCCCGCTGGAGATCCCCAAGACCGAGGAGGAGGAAGAGGCGGAGGAGGAAAAGGTCGCGGACGGGGTGGTCGCCAACGCCCCCCGAGGCGTCAAGGTCCCCGAGAAGCGCACTCTCCTCGTGGGCGTCCCCGTGCTGGCCGAGGGCAGAGTCTACAGCGGCCTGATCCGCCGCTCGACCCAGCCGGAGTACGAGCTGGCCGCCTTCGACCCCAAGAGCGGGCAGCTGCTCTGGCGCATCTTCCTGTGCGGGGCCGCGCCGGTGAGAGGCCTCATGCCGCGGAACTTAGGCTGGGGCGGGATGCAGGGCGCGCCGCTGTCCGAGGTCGGCCAGCCGCTGGCGGTCGCCGGAAGGACCGTCTACGCGGTCACCAACCTGGGGGCGGTGGCCGCGGCCGACGCCGAGGACGGGCGGCTGAAGTGGCTGCGCCTCTACCCCCGCCACTCGCCGGGCGACGGCAAGCTCCCGGACCGCCGGGCCGTGATGCTCGGCAGGAGCAGCTACAAGCCGCCCGACCGGGGCACCGCGGACATGTGGGAGCCCTGCGCCCCGGTCCTGGCCGGCGGACTGCTGATCGCCGCGCCCCAGGACTGCGACTACCTGTTAGCCATCGACGCGGAGACCGGCGGGCTGGTCTGGCGCGCCCCGCGCGTGGGGCTCAGGCGGCTGCTCGGCGCGGTCGGCGGCAAGGTGGTCCTCACCGGAGCCGACCAGGTGGTGGTCCGCGACCTCGCCAACGGCCGGGCCCTGTGGCGCAGGCGCCTGAGCGGGCGGGTCATCGGCCACGGCGCGATGGGCGCCGACTACGTGGCGGTGAGCACCGCCAGGGGCCTGGAGGTGCTGAACCTGGACGGCAAGCCCCTCTTCCAGCACAAGTGGAAAGACCCCAAGAGCGAGGCCGGCAACGTGCTGGTCCACGGGGAGAACGTCTACACGGTCAGCGCCACGCACATCAACGCCTACTGCGACCTGGACGCGGTCACCAGGCGGCTCATCGCCCGGGCCAAGAAGAACCCCGGAGCGGCGCTGCCCCGCTTCCTGACCGGCGCGCTGGAGCTGGCCGGCGGCCGGAGGAAGCAGGCCATCGCCACGCTGGAGTCGGCCCTCAAGGCGGTCAAGCCCGGGGAGCGCTACGCCGGCGCGCCGCTGGCCGCGGCCATCCGCGGCAAGCTCTGGCAGTGCCACTGGCAGGGGGCCCAGGAGGCCATCAGGAGGAAGGACCACGGGGCCGCCCTGAAGCACCTGGACTCCGCCCTGAAGTGCGCCCCGGACGCCGAGCACGCGCCCCGCACGCTGCTGACCCGGGCGGGCTGCCTGGAGAAGCTGGCCCGCCCCGCCGAGACGCTGGCGACCTATCAGCAGCTCCTGGCCGAGCACCCGGAGGCACCCTGCGGGCGTCCCGACGGCTCGCGCCTGCGCGCCTGGCTGCTGGCCAAGGGCGAGATCGCACGCCTCCTCGAGAAGCTCGGCGCCGAGGCCTACGCCAAGTACGAGGCAGAGGCCGCCAAGCTCCTGGCCGAGGCCCGCGAGTCGGGCAAGGCCGAGCTCGCTCAGAAGCTGGTCGGGCTCTATCCCAACAGCAAGGCCGCCGGCCAGGCGCTGCTCCTGGCCGCGGAGCTGGCCGCCAAGGCCGGAAAGCACGACGTCGAGCTGCGCTGCCTGCGCCGGCACATCTTCCTGCAGGGCAGCGGTCCGGAGGCCAACGAGGCCTGCGCCCGGCTGGCGGTGGCCTACGCGCGCCGGGGCTACTTCGGCGCCGCCCGGCAGATAGCCCGCCAGCTGGCCGCCACCGGCGGCAAGCTCGCCATCGACGGGAAGGAGGTGGCCCCCGGCGAGTTCGCCCCTCCCCCGCGGCCGGCGGCGGCGCCTCCCCTCGTCGAGAAGTGGCGGGTGAAGCTGGCCGGGGCGGTCCTGGTGCCCGGCTGCGCCGGGGACTCGCAGCTGGTTTTGATCGGTGCGGGGCGCATCACCGCGGTGGGCGCGGGGAGCGGCAGGACCCTCTGGAGCTTCGAGCCCGACAAGGCGGGGCTCGGCAGCCTCAACGCCTATCAGCACCCCGGCCGGGAGCAGGTGCGCATCGACGGGGACGCGGTGATCGTCACCATAGGCCGCAAGCGCGCCGCGGTGGACCGGACCACCGGCAAGCTGCGCTGGAAGGCCGAGGTGCGCGCCGAGGGGACCCGGAACGTCTACTACGGCGGACGGTACACCGCGGGCGGGCGGAGGCGCTACTCCGCCGGCGACGGGGTGCTGGCCTGCTGGGAGTCGGTCAGCAAGGTGGACCAGCTGGGCAGCGGCGAGCAGCGCAAGCTGATCCGGGCCTTCTCCGTCGACGACGGCAAGGAGCTCTGGACGCTGCTGGTCGCCAAGCAGGATAACACCGGCAGGTCGTACTCCTACGGCCAGGGCTCGGACGGGCTGAGCCGCACCGCCGACGGGCGCCTGGCGGCCTGGGCCTACAAGCCGCAGACCTACCGGCCCAAGCGGACCAAGCAGAAGACGTCCTTCATGATCATCGACGCGACCACCGGGAAGGTCACCCGGCGCTTCGAGGCCAAGGACGTCTCGCCGGTGGGGCTCTTCCGGGACCGGCTGGTCTGCCGGGACCGCAGCCAGAAGATGGCCGCCTTCAACCTGGAGGGCAAGAAGGCCTGGGTGGGGACCGGCCGCTGGAACCTGCGCGCCGCCTCCGACGAGGAGGGCAAGCTGATCGTGGGCATCCAGGTCCGCTCCGGCGGGGTCTACCGGGAGGAGATCGCCGCCGTGGACGCGCGGGGCGGCAAGCTCCTCTGGAAGCACTCCTCGGGCCAGACCAGCCGCTACTACCGAAGCTACTACCAATACGGCCAGCAGGGCGCCAACGCGCTCGCCGACCGCCTGATCATGCTGGAGAACACCACCCGCACCCACTACAACCCCTACGCGCGGCGGACCCCCAAGCTCAAGGTCTGGGACATGAAGAGCGGCAAGCTCCTCTGGAAGAGCCCCTTCGTCCCCAGCGGGCACACCCGCGCGGCCGGCCGCCGGCACCTGGCCTGCGCCTTCATGAAGGTCGAGCAGCTGGGGGAGGACGGGAAGGTCATCGAGCAGCGGCGCGACAGGTGGGGCCGAATGCGCGGGCCGCAGATCGAAGTCAAGGCCACGCGGGTCAGCACGGTGCTGCGCCTCTTCGACCTCGACGGCGGCAAGGCCCTCTGGGAATGGGCCGAAACCAAGCGCATCGACGCCCAGGGCAACCAGCCGGCCCGGACCTGGTACCGGGGCCGAGGCGGCGGGCGGGTCAGCGCCACGGCCCGCGGGCTGCTGGTTTCCACGCCGGACTCGGCGGTGCTGCTGGTGCCGGCCAAGGGGCCGGAACCGGGCCCGGAATCCGGCGCAAAGCCCCCAGAATAAGGGGGATGCGAAGGGAGTTTTTCGGTCTTTTGCGAGGTGACCGCCCCATAATATAGATGTTGTAGAACCCTCATGGTTTCTCATCCCTGGGGACATTCGCGCCTTTCCTCAAAATGAGGGCAGTTCGCCCTGCCCGTGGGGGGCTCCATGGTGATTGCTGACCGCTTCAGTGCCCGCAGCCGCGCCCTGCTCCGCGCCCTCTCTCTCGTGCTGCTGCTCGCCGCCCCGGTCGCACCGGCCGCTGCCGGCCAGGAGAAGGAGGAGGAGTTCGACCCCCGGGTTTACCTCGAAACCGAGGAGGAGGCCTCCGGGATCATGCGCGCCGCCTGGCGCGCCAAGGACAGCGGCAACTGGCGCATGGCCATCGAAAAGTATCTGGAGGTGGCCCGCGAGTACGGCCACACCGTATACGCCCAGACCGACCGGCTCTACCTGCCCATGCGCGTGCTGGTCCGGCGCGAGCTGGCCGGGCTCCCCAAGGAGGGCCGGGAGCTCTACAAAATCCTCAAGAACCGCGAGGCGGAGCTGGCCTACCGGCGCGCCCTGGCGTCTCTCTCCCGACCGGAGATGGAGGAGATCTCCACCAACTATCCCTGCCTCCCGCCCGCTCCCCGGGCGCTCTATCTGCTCGGCGAGTGGTCCCGGGCGCGCGGCCAACCCGGGCGGGCCATCTACTACTGGCAGCGGCTCATGGCCGAGTACCCCGACTGGAGCGAAGCCAGCCGGGCGTCGCTGCTGGCCCGTTCGGCCCTGGTGGCCGCCGAGGCCGGGCGCCGCGCGGAGGGCGAGCGGCTGCTGGCCACGCTCAGGAAGACCAGCGGGCTGGCCAAGCTCCGCGTGGGCCGGAAGGAGCTGCTGGTCGCCGACGAGATCGAGAAGCGCCTGAAGTCCGCCGGACCGGCCACCGCCGCCCGGGGCCAGCCGGGCTTCTGGCCGACCATCGGCGGCGGCGCGGCTCACGACCAACCGGTCGCGCGCATGGTCGACGCCGGCGTGCGCCAGTGGAAACTCCCCCTGGGGGGAACGCCCAGAACCGTCAAGCAGCCCCGCTACTCCGGACGCCGGGCGGCCGCTGTTCCCGCCACCGTGCCGCGCCGGTATCCGGTCTGCGGCGGGGGCATGGTCTTCCTGGCCGGCGACAACGACGTCATCGCCGTACAGGTCGAGAGCGGCCAGATGATCTGGCGGGCGTCCAAGGGCAGCCCGAACGACAAGCTGCCGACCAGCCGGATGACCCTCCCGGCCATCGGCGACAACAAGGTCTTCGTGGCCATGGGCACTCCCCAGAGAGTCACCAGCTACCGCTTCAGGAACCAGAACACCACCTTCAAGAGCAGCGTGACGCTGCGGGCCTACGCGGCCACCGGCGGCAAGCTCAAGTGGGAGAGCGGCCAGCACGAGAACGCCAAGACCAGGGAGTTCCTGCGCAGCGTGGACCTGGTCTCGGCGCCGGTGTACTCCGGCGGCTACGTCTACTGCCCGGCGATCAAGCGCGGCTCGATCAACGACGCCTACATGATCTGCTTCGACGCGACCAACGGCCGCCTGGTGTGGAAGACCTTCATCTGCGCCGGCTACCCGATGCGGACCGGCTACTACTACAACGCGCAGACCATAGCCGAAGACGCGCTGCCCCCGGCGGTGAGCCAGGGGCTGCTGGCTTTCGCCACCAACCTGGGCGCGGTGGGAGTCATGGACGCGGCCAGCGGCGACCTCCTGTGGGTCTACCTCTACGATCGCATCGAGGCCACCAACAAGACCGACCGCTTCGGGCGGCAGACCCGGACCAGCGTGGACATCTGGTCGCCCTCAGCGCCGATCGTCAGGAACGGGGTGCTCTACATGGCGCCCCAGGACTCCCGGGACCTCCTCGCCCTGCAGCTGACCACCGGCCGCATAATCTGGAAGTCCCGCCGCGGGAAGCTCAAGCGCCTGGTGGGCATCAGCGGCGACTCCCTGGTGTGCTCCGGCGGCAAGGAGGTGGTGGCCTTCTCGGCGCGGACCGGCAAGCGCCTGTGGCGCGGGCTGCTGGCCGACGAGGAGGCCGGACTGGGCCTGGTCGGCCGGGGTTTCGCGGTGGTGCCCTCGGCCTCGCGCCTCCAGCGCTTCGACCTGAGAACCGGCAAGCTCAAGGCCAGCTACCGCTTCAAGAGCGGCTCCACGGAGAGCGGCAACCTGGCCATCTCCGACGACGTGCTGGTCAGCGTGGGCAAGAGCACCGTCGGCGGCTACTTCGCCTGGGAGGAGATCGTCGGCAAGCTGAACCAGCTGATAGCCAAGGATCCCAAGGCCGCTGAGCCCCGGGCCAAGCTGGGCAGCGTGCACTTCTCCGCCGAGAAGTACCGCCAGGCGTCCGGCTACTTCAAGGCGGCCCTGGCCCGGGTCAAACCCGGCGAGCGGATCCGCGGCACGGCCCTGGCCCCCATGCTCAAGCGCCAGATATGGGAGAGCCACTCCCGCCTGGGCAAGGCGCTGGAGAAGGAAAGCAAGTTCACCGAGGCCATGAGGGACTTCCGGGAGGCCCACAAGTACGCCCAGGATGACCGCGAGCGGATGACCGACCACATGCGCTTCGCCCGCTGCCGGAAGGGCCTCAAGGAGTGGCCGGCCGCCGTCAACGAGTACCAGACGGCGCTGGCCCGCTACCCGCAGGAGACCCACTCCGGGCCCTCGGGCCGGGTGATGTCCGGGCCCTTCGCCAAGGCGCAGATCGACCGGCTCATCAAGGACCACGGCCGCGAGGTCTATGCCAAGTTTGACGTCGAGGCCCGCGCGCTGCTGCGCAAGGCGGGCGAGGGCCGCAACGCGGCAACGGCCATCCGGGTGCTCAAGGAGTACCCCAACAGCGAGTCGGTGTCCCCGGCGCTCGTGCTGCTCAGCGAGATCCACACCGCGGCGGGCAAGCACGGCGAGGCCGCCGCGCGCCTGCGCGAGCACCTCTGGAAACGGCCCAAGTCGCCCCGCAAGCTGGAGGTCCGCGCCCGGCTGGCCCTGTGCTACAAGGCCCAGGGCATGAAGGCCCTCTCGCGGTCCATGATGCGCCGGATGATGCGCAGATGGAAGGACCAGAGCTTCGACCTGAGCGGCAAGACCTGGACGGTGAAGGCCTTCGTGGAGGCCCACATCCCCAAGGGCCGGCTGACCGGCAGCAGCTCGCCGCTGCCGGAGCTGGGCGCGCCCCTGGCCACCGCCTGGAAGGTCAATCCGGGCGGCAGCTCCATGCTCATCCCCAAGGCCAGCATCCACGACCTGACCGGCACCGCCTTCCTGCGGCAGAACGCCCGGGACGTCCTCGCCGTGGACCTGACCACCGGGAAGACCATCTGGAAGAAGTCGGGCTTCAGCGCCTTCGGGCGAAACATGTACCAGGTGAACTCGGTGGCCAGCTCGGGCGTGGTGGCGATCGCCAGCGGCACCAAGCTGGTGGGCCTGGCCCCGGCCACCGGCCAGACCCTCTGGGAGTCGGAGATTCTGAAGCCGCCCCCGGGCATGCGCGTCTACTCCCAGACCTGCAACCTGGCCGCCGGGGAGGGCGTGGTGGCCGCGGCTCCCTATTCCCGGGTCTACGACGCCAAGCTCCGGCGCACCGTCTACAAGAGCAAGATAGTGGTGCTGGACGAGAACAGCGGCAAGCAGGTCTGGTCCACCAAGGCCCAGTCCGGCAACCTGACCGGCCTGGTGCTGGCCGAGGGGACCCTGTTCGCGGTCGGCTACGACATGAGGACCCGGCGGAGTTCCGTCACCGCCTACGAGATCGCCGACGGCTCGAAGCGCTTCAGCGCGCCGATCTCCGGGTCGTCCTCCCGGGGGCAGGTCTGCGTCCGGGGCGACCTGCTGGTGGTGGCCAGCAACAACGTCATTCACTGCTTCGACACCGCCACGGGCAAGCTCAAGTGGCGCAACAGCTCCGGCAGCAACTATAACCGCCTGCTGGCCGTCGACGACTCCCGGGTGGTGGCGGCGGCCTACTCCTACACGCGCGGCAAGCAGACCGTCAAGGTCGCCGCCTGGGAGCTGGAAAGCGGCAAGAAGCTCTGGGGCTCGGGCTCGGTCAGCGGCTACATATACAACCGGGACCACCAGTACATCAGGATGGGTTACGTGCCGGAGCCCGCCGCCAGCACCGAAAAGGTGATGGTCTCCTACCAGGACCGCCGCACCCGCAAGTACTCCGCCGCCACCTACGACGGGGAGACCGGCAAGCTGCTCTGGCGGACCGAGCTGCCGGCCGGCTCCTACATGAGCCCGGTGCTGGTCGGGAAGCAGCACGCCGCGGCGACCGTCTACCAGCGGGGGCGCAACGAGCGGCGCGTCTGGGACCTGGAGAGCGGCAAGCTCGTCGAGAAGAAGGGCTGCGACCGGGGCTTCCTGACCGTCCAGGAGGGCTCCGTCTTGCAGGTGACCTTCCGGGGCCTGGAGAAGCTGGAGCCGGAGGCCAAGAA
>CAZONU010000229.1:0-8091 GCA_964581145.1 uncultured Planctomycetia bacterium | reverse complement strand
GCCCGGCGGCCAGCAGCGCCTCCCAGCCCTTCTCGTCGGCGGCGGGGCTCGCCGGGGCCGGCTCGCGCGGGGCCGGCAGGGGGCTGAGCGCGTGGCTGATCGCGGCCAGGTCCATTCGCTTGGCTCCTACTTGACGACCAGTTTGGCCTGCAGCGCGCCGGCCTCCTCCAGCGCCTTGATGATGGTGATGAGTTCGGTGTTGGTCGTGGGGTTCCTTACGCGATTGAACATGCCCTCGACCTCTTGGAGGTTTTCCAGGGTTTCCTCTTTGCTGATCACGATGTGCCGGCCGGCCGCGGCAATTGTCACCGGGCTGATGCGCACCTTGCCGACGCTCGTCACCGTGCCTTCGCTCTCGTCGATGACCACCTTGGCCGCGGGGTCGTCCACCACCGGCATGTTGAGTATCTCCTGCACGAAGTCCACCAGGTTCCTGGCGCGGTCTTCGGGAACTTCGACGCGCACCTGGGTGGACCCCAGCGCCTTGGCCACCGGGGCGTCCTTGGGCCGGCGCAGGCCGATGTTGATGTTGCCGGCGATCTCGTTGGCCAGCTGGAAGCCGGCCTTGTTGGGGTGCAGGAGCAGGTCGACGCAGCGCACCCTGGCGCCCTTCGAGTTGACATAAAACCTCTCCAGCGCCTTGGAGGGGATTTCCTTCTCCACCGTGGCGCCCCCGGTGATGGTGCCGGCCGTGGTGTGTCCGCCGGCGGCGATGGAGATCCGGCCCTGCGCGCGGGCGAAGACCACCGCGGTGTTGTCGGTGCCCAGCGGCGTGGGCAGCAGCCTCCCGCCCGCCAGGCTGGTGGCGTCACTCATGGAGCTGACGGCCACGTCGATGGTCTTGCCCTTGGGGATGTCGGAGCGGATCTTGGCGGTGACGAAGACCATGGCGATGTTCTTGGAGGCCAGGTCGCTGGGGTCGGGGTTGAACTTGAGGCGCTTGAGCAGCATGGCGATGCGCTTCTGGGTCTCGCGGGCCTTGTCGCCGGTGCCCTTCAGGCCGACCACCAGGCCCACGCCCAGAATCTTGTGCTCTCGCTGGCCCTTGAGGCTGGCCACGGCCCCCACCGTGCTGGCCGCCGCGGGGCGGGAGGCCAGCAGGGCGCCGGCGCAGGCGGCGATTGAGATCAAGAGCTTGCCCACTGCCTGGTCCCCCTCAGAAGATGTTCACGAAGTCGAAGAGCCGGTGCAGCCAGCCGCGCCTGTTGGCGTCGGCCACCGCGCCCTTGGGCCGGTACTGGATGTGCGAGTCGGCCACCCGGTCGGAGTCCACGGTGTTGTCGCTCTTGATGTCCTCGGGGCGGATGCGCCCGGTGAGGATCAGCGTGGTGCACTCCTCGTTGATGGTCACCCGCTTGCGGGCCTCGAGCAGGCAGGTGCCGTTGGGGTAGATCTCGATGATCTCGGCGGTGATCTTGGCCTCGAACTTGGTGTCCTGGGCTATCTCGCCCGAGCCCTCCAGCTTGCGGCTGTGCTTGATGTCCAGCTCCGGCGTCTTGGTGGAGGGCTTGTAGGTCACCCCGCCCTTGGTCCTCTTGAGGCTGATGGCCTTGGCCAGCCCCAGGCTGAGTTCGGTGTCCTTTTCGAGGTCGGTCTCCAGCTTGGTGCTGCTCTTGGAGCTCTCCTTGATGACGATGGTCACCAGGTCGTGCTCCTTGACCTCCTTCTCGCGGAGCAGGTTGGTCGTGCTCGCGCCCCAGATGCTGTCCTCGCCGGCCCGCTCGGCCTCCTTGTCGCCCGGCTCGCCGGGGCGGGCGCGTCGCGCTCCCAGCGCCGAGAGGGCCAGCAGCGTCAGGGCCAGCAGCGATATTCTTCTCGGCATGATTCAGTCCACCCTCGCAATCCCGTTGCCGGTAATCCGAACGGTGAGCGGCGGCCGCTTGCCGGCGCGCTCGACCACGATCATGTCGCCCAGCCCCCCGTCGGACTTGGCGACGGCCCTCTCGGTGACCCGTATGGCGCCGACCTCGGCCACCACGGTGAGCGCCTGCCCGCGGCGCACCAGCTTCTGTTTCTTGAGCATCCTGGGGCGCAGGGCCTCGCCGGCCCTGATGGGCCGCGCGGCGCACATCCCCACCGGCGCCTTCGCGCCGGGGAAGTAGCTGGCGCCCAGGTCGGTGAGGCGCAGCTCGGTGGGCCTCACGTCGCCGGGCAGGAGCCGCTCGCCGCACCCTATGTTGCGGGTCGCGACCAGCACCTTCAGCCGCGCGGCGGTCTCGATGCAGGCGTCCAGGCGCCCGACGCGCCGGCCCTCGCTGAGCAGCGCCACGCCCACCCGCTGGCGGCCCAGGCGCACCGCGCCGGCCGGCCACTGCACGCGGGGGGTCAGCCGGCCCCAGGGCAGCGCGCCGCGCACCCGGCTGACGCGGACCTCCAGCCTCTCGGGCTCGCAGGAGAGCCGCTCGGCCAGGGAGGCCCGCACCCAGCCGGCGACCTTTTCCTGAAGCGCGGGCAGCGCGGTGCGGGGCGCGCGGGGCTGGCCTCCGGTCGAGGCCGCACTTGCCGCCCTTATCACCGAATCCTTCTCGGCCGCGGGGCGGACGACCACTTCGCCGGCGCCGGCCAGCCGGAAGCCGCGCCGGTCGAAGCCCTCCTCCTCCAGGCGGCAGGCCACCTCGCCGCGGGTGAGCTTGGCGCGCGCGCCGACCCGGGGCGCCGGGCCCAGGAGCACCTTGGCGGCCTCGGCCGCGCGCTTCCCGGAAAGCCCGGCGATCTCGTCCAGGCGCACGAACCGCCCGGCGGCGCGGGCCGCGGGGCGCAGCGTCACCGAGAGCCCGGGCTGCTCGGCGCCGGCGGCCGCGCCGGCGGCGGCCAGCATCGCGAGGATCGCCGTGGCCAGTCTGCCCATTCGCCTACCTCCTGAGCGCCGCGGTGGTCTGGAGCATCTCGTCGGCGGTCTGGATGGTGCGGCTGTTCATCTCGAAGGCCCGCTGGGCCTTGATCAGGCTGATGAGCTCCTCGGCGGCCTGGACGTTGGAGGACTCCAGGTAGCCCGACTGCACCTCGCCGAACTGGTCCTGGCCGGGGTTGCCGTCGTCCGGCTCGCCGCTGGAGGCGGTCTTCTGGTAGATGTTCCCGCCCAGCAGGCGCAGGCCGCCGGGGTTGGGGAAGGTGGCCAGCTCGATCTGGCCTATGTTCTGCGAGGTCCCGTCGGCGAAGATGGCCTGCACGCTGCCGTCCCGGCCGATGCTCACGTTTACGGCGTCCTCCGGCACGGTGATGCTGGAAGACAGCTTGTAGCCCTGGCTGGTGACTATCTCCCGGTTGGCATCCATCTGGAAGGAGCCGTCGCGGGTGTAAAGCGGGTCCCCTCCCGCGGGCGGCTGGATCTGGAAGAAGCTGATCCGGTCCATGAGCATGAGGTGCAGGGGGTCCTGGGTGGGCACCGGGGTGCCGGGGGTGAAGAGCATGGGCGTGCCCACGTTGAAGACCCCGTGGCCCACCTGGATGCCGCCGGGGATGTAGCCGCCGGCCGCGGCCGAGCGGGTGCCGGGCTCCTTGAGCCGCGCGTAGAAGAGGTCCTGGAAGTCGCTGCGCTGGCGCTTGAAGCCGGTGGTGTTGACGTTGGCCAGGTTGTTGGCGGTCACGTCGACGTTGCGCTGCTGGGCCTGCAGGCCCGCCGCTGCGGTCCAAAGGGCTCTGAGCATTTCGGCTACCTCCTTCAGCCGCCGAGGCGGGCGATCTCAGTGACCGCCCGGCCCAGGAGCTGATCCTGCATGCGCACGAAGTTCAGGTTGGCCTCGTAGGAGCGCATGGCCTCTATCATGTTGATCATGGTCCGGGGCGCGTTGGTGGCGCTCATCTCCAGGAAGTTCTGCTGGACCTTGGCCTCGGCGGGCGCGCTGAGCGGCTCGACGCCCTCCGGCGCGGTGAAGAGCGTCCCCGCGGTCTTGACGAGCGCCCCGGGGTCCTCGAACTCCCTGACGTCGATCCGGCCTATTTCCTGTTCCCCTGCGGGGGTCAGCCGGCGGACCAGTCCGTCGGCGTCCACCAGGAAGTCCGGCCCGCCCACCTGCAGGGGCGAGCCGCCGGCGTCCCGCACCAGCCAGCCGCCGTCGGCGGTGACCAGCTGGCCGCGGGAGTTCACCTGGAAGTTCCCGGCCCGGGTGTAGCGCAGCTCGCCGTCCTTCTCGACCACGAAGAACCCGCGGCTGCCGCGGATGGCCAGGTCCGTGCTGACTCCCGTGTGGCGCAGCGGGCCGGACTTGTGCGCGGTGCGGGTCTCGGCGACCATGGAGCCGCTGCCGACCGCCCAGAGCATCCGCCGGTCGGGCCGGGCCGCCAGGCCTTGGGCCTCGCTGCGGGTCTTGTAGCTGCGCATGGTTACGTAGTCCGGCCGGAAGCCGGTGGTGTTGACGTTGGCCATGTTGTTGGCGACGGCTTCCTGGCGAATCTGGGCGGCCAGCGCGCCCCAGGCCGACTTGTAGAGGCCGGTGATCATCTCCGCGCGCTCCTCCGCCGGGCGCGGCGCGCGGCCGGCTCCAGCGTGCGCCGGCAGCGGCCCTTGGCCGCCAGGCGCCGGGCCACCTCGATCATCCAGCGGCCCAGGTCCTTGCCCGCCAGCCGGGCGAAGCCGTCCAGCCGCCCGCAGGCGGCGGCCGCACCGGGAGAGAGTTCGGGTTTGCCCATGGCCTTCCTCCGACAGGTTATGCCGACCGGCCTGGGAGCAATGCCCGTGCCACAGCCGGGGCGCCGGGGAGAAGTTTTCCGCCGGAAGTCGCATCGGACTGTCCGGCAGCCGTTTGCGCGTTCCGCGGGCCGGCGGATCGGGCTCCGCTCCCTTCGCCGCAGGGTCCGGCGGCTCACCCGGCGGAAGATTCTTCCCCGCCGCGGCGGAAACTTCCTCCGGGGAGTCGATGTCCCCGCCGGGCGATTCCAAAGATGCCCCGGGTTTGTAATGGCCGCGCGGGCCTCGAAGCGGTATCCTTAAATTGACGGAAGGCAGCGGGCGTCTTGCGCGCTGCCGGTGGGGGAGTTATAATCGGGTCGGACGGGGAGACCCAATTGCATCGGACTTCGAAGGCCTCCGGGTTGCTGATTCTCGCCGCGGCGCTGCTCGCCGGCGGCGCCGCCCTGGCCGGTGAGGCCGCCGCCGAGAGCGCGCCGCCGAAGAGCCGGGCGGAGCCCGGCCCCGGGCCGGTGTTCGTCCTCAAGCTCAGCGACGAGGAGGGCGACGGGGCCATCAGCTCCTGGAACCTGGTCTTCATGAAGCGCTGCCTGGCGCGCGCCCGAAGAGAGAAGGCCGCGCTGTTCCTGATCGAGATAACCACCGACGGCGGTCGGGTGGACATAACCGAGCGGATGAGCATTTTGCTCACCGACTTCAAGGGCGCGCGCACGGCCATATTCATCAAGGACAAGGCCTTCTCCGCCGGAGCGCTGGTGGCCCTGTCCTGCGATGACATCTACATCAAGCCGGGCAGCACCATCGGCTCCGCGCTGCCCATCCAGATCACCAAAGAGGGCGTGAAAGTCGCCGAGAAGCTGATCCGGGGCACCACGGTCTTCTTTCGGGAAGTCGCCAAGAAGAAAGGGCATCCCCCCGCCCTGGCCGCGGCCATGGTCGACCCGGACATAGAGGTGGTCGAGGTAACCGACGGCAAGGAGACGCAACTCCTCACCCGGGACGGATTCGAGAAGCTGGTCAGGAAGACCGGCGACCGGCGCCTGGCGGAAACCGGCAGGTCCCCGGTGGTCAAGAAGGGCAAGATACTGGACTTCGGCGCGGAGGAGTGCCTGGCCTACGGGCTGGCCGTGGCCGCGCCGGCCGACCGCAAGGCGCTGCTCCAGCACGCGGGGCTCTCCGGCCGCCCGGTGGTCGAGCTGGCCCCCTCCTGGGGGGAGAAGCTGGCCCGTTTCTGTTCCCGGGGGGTGGTGGCCGCCCTGCTGATCGGCATCGCCATCCTGGCGCTGTACACCGAGATGCAGAAGCCCACCGGGATCGGCGCGGCGATCTTCCTGACCGCGCTGGTGACCTTCTTCTGGGCCAACTACCTGGCCGGCTCGGCCGGGCCGCTGAGCATCATAATCTTCCTGGCGGGGCTGGTGCTGCTCCTGGTGGAGCTGTTCTTCATCCCCGGGTTCGGCGTCGCGGGGGTTTCCGGCATCGTCCTCATGCTCGTGGGCATGGCCGCCGCGCGGATACCGCCGGGCTTCTTCGACCCGCCCAAGGCCATTGACGTCCCGGCGCTCCGCTGGAAGGAGTTCTTCGCCTTGGTCGTCTACCCCGTGATTGGGGGCCTGGCCGGGGGGGCCGCGGGCATCGCCCTGCTGATGCGCTTCTTCCCGCACCTGCCGCTCTTCAGGCGGCTGGTGCTCAAGGCCGACCTGGGCGGCGCGGTGGTCACCGCCGCGCAGGCCGCCGATGCCGAGAGCGTCGAGGAACTCGTGGGGCTGGCCGGGGTTACCACCACCAAGCTGCGGCCGGGCGGCTCGGCGCGCTTCGGCGGGAAGCTCCTGGACGTGGTCTCCGACGGGGAGTTCCTTGAAGCCGGCGCGCCGGTGAAGATAGTGTCGGCCAGCGGCAACCGGGTAGTGGTGAGGAGGGCCTGAAGCTTGACTCCCCTGGGTTGGGCCATTGCGCTTCTGGTCGCGGCGATGCTGCTGTGCTTCCTGGAGATCTTCGTGCCCTCCATGGGGCTGATCACCCTGGTGGCGGTGTGCTGCGCGGCGGGCAGCTGCTACGCCGCTTTCAGAGACAGCGCCTCGATGGGCGCCGGCTTCGTGGTCCTGAACGTGGTGGGCATGCTGGCCTCCTTCGTGACCGCCTTCAAGGTCCTGCCCCGGAGCCCCCTGGCCCACAAGAAGTCCGACGTGGAGGAAGCCACCTACCAGCCGATCGATTCGCTGGAGGGCCTGGACGGCGCGACGGGCGTCGCCCACACCGACCTCCGGCCGGGGGGCACCGCGCTGATAAAAGACCGCAAGGTCGACGTGGTCGCCGAAGGCGGCTACATCGACGAGGGCGCCAGGATCAGCGTGCTCAAGGTCGAGGGCACCAAGGTGGTGGTCAGAAAGGAATCCGTCTAGCCGGCGCGCGCCGGAAGGCGACGGGTTGGAAAGGAGCCTCAGGTGACATTACTCAGCGCTGCTCAAACGTTGGCCACGGTCCTGGGGGGCGCGGTGCCGCGGCTTCCCGCTCAGCCGGCCCCGGTTCAGGATTCCGGGGGATGGACGCTCTACACGATCGGCATCATCATTGTAGTGATCATATGTCTGATCTTCCTGTTCGTGCTGCTGAGGTACGGCATGCTCTACATCCAGGCGATGATCAGCGGCGCGCACGTCAGCCTCTTCTCTCTCGTGGGCATGAGCCTCCGCCGGGTGCCGCCCTCGCTGATCGTCCAGAACCGCATCGCTGCGGTGAAGGCCGGGCTGAACGTCTCGAGCGACGGCCTGGAGGCCCACTACATGGCCGGCGGGAGGGTGCCCAACGTGATCCGCGCGCTGATCGCCGCCAGCAAGGCCAACATCCCGCTGGACTTCAATCGGGCCTGCGCCATCGACCTGGCCGGCCGCGACGTGGTCGACGCGGTGCGCACCTCGGTGCACCCCAAGGTCATCGACTGCCCCGATCCGGCCCGCAGCCGCGGGACCATCGACGCGGTGGCCAAGGACGGCGTGCAGCTCAAGGCCAAGGCCCGGGTGACCGTGCGCACCGCCCTGGACCGCCTCATCGGCGGCGCCACCGAGGAGACCATCATCGCCCGGGTGGGCGAGGGCATCGTCACCACCATCGGCTCGGCGACCACCCACAAGGACGTGCTGGAGAACCCGGACATCATCTCCAAGACGGTCATGAGCAAGGGCCTGGACTCGGGCACGGCCTTCGAGCTCTTGAGCGTGGACATCGCCGACGTGGACGTGGGCGAGAACATCGGCGCCACTCTTCAGATCGCCCAGGCCGACGCCGACAAGCAGATCGCCCAGGCCCAGGCCGAGAAGCGCCGCGCCCTGGCCGTCGCCCAGGAGCAGGAGCAGGCCGCCGAGGTCCGCAAGAACCGCGCCCTGGTGGTCCTGGCCGAGGCCGAGATTCCCAAGGCCTTCGCCCAGGCGCTCCGCGAGGGTAAGCTGGGGGTCATGGACTACTAC
>CAZONU010000228.1:0-8104 GCA_964581145.1 uncultured Planctomycetia bacterium | reverse complement strand
GCCTCGGCCAGCACCGTGGCGGTGGTGGTGCCGTCGCCGGCGTCGTCGGAGGTCTTGCTGGCGGCCTCCTTGACCATCTGGGCGGCCATGTTCTCGAAGGGGTTCTCGAGCTCGACCTCCTCGGCGACGGTGGCGCCGTCCTTGGTGACGTTGGGCGCGCCCCAGGACTTGTCCAGGAGCGCGTTGCGGCCCCGCGGGCCCAGGGTGACCTTGACCGCGCGGGCCAGCTTGGAGACGCCCTCGCGGCAGGCCTTCCAGGACTCGCGGTCAAAGCACAGCTGTTTTGCCCCCATTCTGTAACTCCTCCATGACTACTGCTGAGTGAAGCGAAAAAACTGTCAGGCTGGACTCCCCCCCGTGACGGAAACGAGACTCCTTACTTTCGCAACCGTCGTGCCAAGTCTAACAGAGACAGGCGAGCTTGCAAGTCCATGTTCCAGGGCCACTTGGGCAAAAGGACCACTCCGGGACCCCTGCACAGGTGCGCCCGGGGTGCCAAAATGGCCCGCCGCAAAGGCTTAGGGCCGTGTCAGATTGGCGCGGGACGAAGGGCTGGAGCGGGGTACGCCCTCATTTTCTCCTCGGGCTACTTCTTTCCGGCCCGCTTGTAGCGGTAGACCCAGCACTCGCCATTCGCGCCGTTGTAGCTACCACGGAAGAAGAATGTGGCGTTCTGCACCGGGTCGTAGAAGTGATGGATGTTGCCGGTGCGCTCGTTGAGCGGCGGCAGTACTCCGTCGGCAGGTTTGGGCTGCAGGCCCCACTGCTTCTTCTCGAGATCCAGGGCCCAGACGTTGGTGCGGTCGGCCGGGAACCCCCGGGCCTTGAGGGCCTTCGCGCTGTGGTACTGCGTGTAGTTGACGAAAATGCCCAGGACGGTCTCGCCGACCGAGTCGTAGACGAAGGTGCCCACCGGACCGTCCAGGTTGGCCGGGAGAGTCTTCCCCTCCGAGATCACCAGGTCCAGCGTCTTCTTCACCGGGTCCACCAACAACGTCCCCTTGGCGCTGACGATCACGAACTGCCGGCGCTTCGAATCGTAGACGGTCGGGGCGTGATATCCGCCGTATCTCGGCGGCTTCTTGACGTCCGGCGCACTGGCTTTCATGGTCAGGCTCAGCATCGACCACTTCCTGGTATCGGGATCGTACAATTTGAACCGCTCCAAGTAGTCTCCCCCGTCAGAAACCATCACCAGCTTGCGGAGTGGTGGATAGTAGCGGATGGTCCCGAGCCCGTTTTGGAGCAGCCTCCCGGGTGCCTGGGTGTGAACCCAGCTCCACTTGTTCTTGGCGACGTCGTACTTCCAGAGGGTCGGTCCTTTGAGAGCCGCGTTCGCCTTCTTGTAGTCCTCGGGCGTGAAGCTGAGCTTGTCACCGCAATCGTGGAACATGTTCTTGCTGCCCTGGCGCGGGAAGTTCAGGGGCAGGTACCAGATTACCTTGCGGTCGGGATCGTAGTCCAGGCCTCCCCACTGGTGCCCGCCCAGCGGCTTCTCATCACGAGTCATGAGCATGTTGTCCTTGAGTTTGAGCACCTTGGGGTCCGTCTTCACGCCCGGCTCGGCCTTGAGCAGTTGCTGCCATCTGCCGGCCGCCAGGTCGAAGTTCCAGAGGTCGTTGCTCGTGCTGGAATTGCCCGCGCAGGCGCCCCACATAAAGGCCTTGCCGAGACTCGGCGCGTAGACCATCCAGGGCGAGCTGGAGCGCGTCGCGGGATGGACCTTGGGAGTGGGCAGCTTGATCCAGGTGTTGTCCTTCATGGCCGCGACCTTGGGGTTGAGCGGGAACTTGGGCCTGGCCGCCTTCTTGGGCTCGGCCGCGGCCAGATGGTTCACCGCAGCGCCTCCGCCTACGCCCACCGCCGTTGCCGCGCAGACGACCGCCGCGGCGACCTTGATCTTGACCATCGTCATTGCTTTCATGGTTCCCTCCGCTATCGCTATGGCCGTCGAAGAAGCTGCGGTCCCCTGGGCCGCCGCCGCCAGGCCCGCCGTGAAAGTGGCCGGCAGCGCGGCTTCCGTCCCGCGCTCGGCGAGCAGGGCTCCCAGCGCGGCGGCCGAGAGCCCGACCCGCTCAGCGCCCAGCAGCTTCCTCAGGCGGGCCAGCCCCCGCCCCAGCCGGCTGGCCACCGTGCCCTCCGGGCAGCCCAGTTCCGCCGCGGCCTCGGGACGCGAGCGGCCCTCCAGGTAGGTGAGCACCAGCGCCTCGCGCTCGCGCCGGGGCAGGCGGCCCAGCGCCGCGTCCAGCCGCGCGGAGATCCGGCCCCAGGCCGGGCCCTCCGGCTTTCTCTCGGCGATCATCTTCGCGGCCTCCTTCTCGCGTCGGGCGCGGCGGCGTTCACTGCGGGCCAGCTTGTGGGCCGCGAAGGTCGCCGTGCGGTGCAGCCAGGCGCCCAGCGAGGTCCGGGGGGAAAGCCGCCCGGCCTTCCTGATAAGCACCAGGAAGACGGCCTGGGCGGCGTCCTCAGCGGCGTGAGCCTCGCCCAGGACGCGCAGGCAGGCGTTGTAGACCATCCGGCCGTGCCGGGCGACGGTCGCTTCCAGCGCCGCCTCGCGGCGAGCGCCGCCGACAACCAGATTCTCGAGGCATTCCCGGTCAGAGCTCATGCCTTCCTCCGTGCGACATTATACCCCCGCCGAGGGGGTGAGATGTTCCCGGAATCCGAAGAGACCGCGGGGAGGGCGTAATGTTCCCCGCGGCAGGAACTTAGGGGCGGCCAGTCGGAGCGGAGGGCTCCTATTTGTCCGTCAGGTCGTAGAGCACCACGTTGTCGTACTCGGTCTCGCACTCGTAGAGGTTGCGCAGGCAGACGTGCCCCGCGCCGTAGGCCTTGCCCTTTTCGTCCCCGTGCTCCATGTAGACCTTGCCGTCCACGGTGAGCTTGATGCGTCCGGCCTTGTAGGAGAGCACCACGTGGTAGGTCTTGCCGGCGGGCAGAATCCCCTCCAGCTTTTCCTGTTTCAACATGACCAGCCCGGGGTTCTTGCGCAGGTTGCAGGTGGGCGACTCGTTCCGCCGGTAGCTGATGTGGTAGGACCGGAACTCCTGGTTGTCCACGTAGTGGTCGAAGAAGGCCTCGCGGGGCTTGAGATCGGGGTCGAAGAGGTCCTTTTTCGCGGGGGAGGGGCAGCAGAAGAAGACCAGCCAGAAGCCGCTGGGCGAGATGGGCCTGACCTCGAACTCCAGCCGGAAGGCCGCCGGCGCCGGCGTGCGCATGAAGGCCATCTGCCCCGGGCTGTAGAGCGGCTTGACGTAGAGCCTGCCGTCCCGGATCCTCGTCTCCGCCGCGCCCTCGAAGGTCCAGCCGCCCAGGCCCCCCGAGAAGTCGTCGGCGAAGACCACCCGGCCCTTCTTCGCGCACTTCTTCGCGAACTCCCCGGAGGCCTTCGGCTCCGGGCGCGGCGGGCCCGCCCAGGAGACCTTGACCGCGTCGGCGACCACGGTGTTGTCCGCGTAGGTGTTGAGCAGCACCCGGTAGTCGCGCCCGGCCAGGAAGTCGAAGGTCCCCAGCTCGTTCCACCTGGCGGCCAGCTCCAGGTCGGCCATGTTGACCCGCACCAGGGCCTGCCCGTCGCGGTGCAGCACGGTGTAGGGCGCGTCAGTGGCCCGGTCGTCGGGCTTGGAGGCCACCCACTTGGCCGAGACCCGATAGCGCCCGTCCCGGGGCACGCGGAAGCGCCAGCGGACGATGTCCTTGCCCAGGTTCTTGGGCCGCGGCTTGCACCACAGATAGTTCTCGCCCTCGAAGCCGGGGTCGCGGGTGGATTTGTTCCAGCGGTCCCCGCTGAGCACGAACTGGAAGCCGGGATCGGAATTATCCACCACGATGTCCGCGGGCGCCTCCGCATTCGCCCCCGGGGAGGCCGGCGCGCAGCCGGCCAGCACGGCCAGGAGCAGGACGGCCAAGCCCCCGATTAGGGAGGGCACACAGCTCAAGAGCTGTTCCCGCATCTGTCTCTCTTCCGTTCCCTGGCCGGGACGCGACCCGCTAGGGCCCCTTGCCGTCGCCGATCGGGCCGGTGTAGGGCTTCCAGCCCTTGCTGACGTCGGACAGGAAGAAGAGCGCGTGGGCGTTGCCCCGGTACTGACACGCGGGGTTGTGCACCCGCGAGCTGACCTTCTTGCGGGAGAGCGCCTTCCAGGCCCACTCCTTGTACTGCGCGTCGCCGGTCAGGCGGTAGGTCATGGCCACGCTGAAGGCCATGTTCGGGTAGCGGGTCTTGTTCTTGCTCTTGGGGAAGCCGGTCTTGAAGGTCTCCAGTACCTTGGGGTCGCCGCTGACCCAGTAGTAGTAGCAGAGCCCCTCGTTGGCGATCCCGTCGTGGAAGCCGCCCTTGCGGTAGCGCCCCCTCTTGAACTGGGCCATGGCCTTGTAGGCCATGCCCTTCATGCGGTTGAAGTACTTGGGATCGCGCCACAGCTCGTAGGCGCAGTGCAGCCCGGAGAGCTGGTGGCCCACCCCGCGCGCCGCCCAGCCGCTGTCCGGGGCGTGGTTGTCCAGCGCGTTGTTGGCCAGCATCCGGCAGTGCTCCAGGCTGCGCAGGTCGCCGCTGATGTACCAGTGGGCGAAGACCGACTGCGCCTTGTAGTGGTTGAACTCCACGCTGGTGGCCACCCGGCCGCCGTCGTAGGCCACGAAGTTCCGCGGCGGGCAGTAGCGGCACCCGCCGATCAGATGCTTCTTGGGGTGCCAGTTGGTGGTGTGCACGTCGCCGATCTGCACGGCGCTGGACCAGTAGCGCTCCAGGTATATCTTCTGCCCGGTGCGCAGGAACTGCAGGAGCATGGCGTAGGGGTAGTCGTAGTAGTTGCCGGCCCAACTCTGCCGCCACTGGTGGCTCTTGAGCGGCGAGGTGCCGAAGTTCTTCCAGGCCCAGTGGTAGCGGTCGCCCCAGGCATAGATGCCGTAGCTGTCCCGCGTGATCCCGCCGTAGGTGTTGCCGTCGATCTTGCCCAGCAGCATCTTGAGCGACTTGAGCATCACGCCGTTGTGGGTCTGGATCTTGGGCCAGTCCTCGCCGAAGAGCTTCTGGTCGTTCTCGGCGATGGGACCGAAGGCCATGGCCTCGCGGCAGTAGTACTTGGGCGGGGCCCAGGCGCGCAGCGGGCGCTGCTCGCCGGCGAAGAAGGCGTTGAGCGCCCCGGGAGCCTTCCCGCCGTCGTGGAAGAGGAAGGTCACGTAATGGGTCCGCGACTGGCCGCGGTAGACCTCCAGCGGGCGCGCGCCCAGCGCGTAGAGGCCGACCCTGACCAGTCCCTTGGCGTCGGCGGCCAGCCGCTTGGGATGCATCTGCCAGAACCACTTGACGCCCGCGGCCAAGCCCAGCTTACCCTTGCGCAGGTCCATCCATCCCGTGGTGAGCGGCTTGGCGGTCTTGCCCTTGCCGCTGGCCAGCTCCTTGCCGCCGGCGGTGATCGCGAAGTGGTCGGAGCTGTCCTGGAAGATGGCCGCCGGCGCCGCGGCAGAGACCGCGGCCTTCTCGGTTCCGAAAGAGACCTGCCCGCCGGCCAGCCTGGTGGGCACGTCGAAGTCGAGACCCGCCATCCAGTGGAAGTCGGTGGCCTTCTCTCCCTGGCGCGAGACGAAAACGTGGCTGACCCGCACCACCGGCGAGTCCGCGTAGGCGTAGAAGCGGACGGTGTAGTCCAGGGCGTGCTCGCCGCCGGCCATGTGCCGGCCGGTGGCCTTGACCACCACGCGCTGCGGGCCCTGCTCCTCGATCTCGACCTTGCCGGCCGCGTCCTGCGCCGAGGCGTACTTCTTGGTAGCGCCGGTGACCTTGGGGTGCTCATTCTCGAGCTTTACGCTTTCCTTGGGAGCGACAGTGAGGTTGCTGCCGCCGCCGGCGCCGCCGATCACCTGATTGGCGGCGGTGAAGCTGTTCTTTCCCGTTGCGTCGAACCAGGCGGCCTCGAAGCCCTTGAAGTTCGCCCCGCTCACCACGAACTTCACGTAGCCGGTCTGGACCGTGACCTTGTTCCCGGCGGCAACGGCCTTGAGCGGAGTCTTCGGCGCGGGCACGGGCGCCCCGGCGGCCGCCAGCGTCACCTCGGCCTTGCCGCCGGCCCTGACCGACTGCAGCCAGGTCAGGTGCACCCACTTGACGCTCTTGCCGTCCAGCCAGCGGGAAACCTCTTTCGCCTGGCAGGGTACCCGCTTGCCGGCGGCGTCGAGCAGCACCAGCTTCCTGACGTCGGCCACCTTGCCCTCGGGCAGGGGCACGCCCATGGTGATGGGGTGATTGGCGTGGCCGGCGCCGCTCTCGTCGGCCACGGTGAGCTTGACGATCGCGTCGGCGGCCTCCGCGGGCCGCGCGTCGAGCAGCGCGACCGCAGCGAAGAGCACAACAGTGGTCAGCTTGACCGTTCTCATGATGCCTCCTTCCCACAGGATTCCCGGGAACAGTGTAGCCCCCGCGGGGAGCGCGGTCAAGGCGGGGCGGTCCTTCCTGCGCGGAGAGAACCCATCAGTCGCGGAAAAGGAAATACAGGCCGGCGAGGGCGGCGGCCACGACCAGCAGTCCCAGCAGCACCTTCCACGGCGAGGTCACGTCGTAGCGGCCCTCCAGGATGGCCTTGATCTCGATGGGCTTCCCGCACTTCTTGCAGGAGGTGGTGCCCTCGGGGTGCAGCAGGCGCGGGCCGGGCATCAGGCTCATCAAGGCGTCCATGCCGGCGATCTCCAGCTCGGTCATGGTGATCACCTCATTGCAGTGCGGGCACTTGAAAGTCCTGGTCTCCTGCTCGGCCATGGATGCTCTCCTTCGCTTATCCCCCGCGCGGCGCCCCGCAGGCCAGGCAGTCCTGGTGGTCGCCGGGGTTGCGGTTGCCGCAGGCCGGGCAGCTCCAGGGCTCCAGCGCCGCCTGGATCTTCTCCGGCGGGACGTCCAGGATCTTGACGTCGAAACGGTTGCCGCACTCCGCGCACTCCACGTACTCGCCCAGCTTGCCCATGGGGATGAGCGGAATGAAATACAGCGTGAAGTAGCGCGAGGCGCGCACGTGCGCGTAGGCGGCGTCCTGCCGGCACTGGGGGCAGAAGAAGCGCCCGCTCCCGACGCGCTTCTCCTTGCCGGTGGTGCCGAAGATGATCATGAACGCTTCCTCTTGCGCAGAGGATATGCCCGCCGGCCGGCGGGGTCAAGGGGAGCCAGTGGCCGCCGCGCGGTTTGGTTGGGGGGAAGTAGACGAAGTTCTATTGAGGGCGGTGGCAGCAGAATGGCCGAAGAAAAACAGTGTTGTGCCCCCGGAAATGCTACCTGAGTCCCTCCCGTTCAGTGGCTTGCGAGCCCCGAAAAAAGTTGGAGGAGCAGGTTTCAGTTTTCGGTGTCCAGTCCCGCCCAACGGCTGGCGGGCAAGCCCGCCCGAGAACCGGCGGGCAAGTTTCAGCCCCCCGAACCCTAAACCCCAGACCCGAACCCCCATAGCTTGGACGCACCTCAGCCCTTGAACGCCAGTGGTTTGCGACGCCCGAAAAAAAGTTATCCGCACCTTGGAAACCGCAGGTGGACGCCGATGAACCCGTCTTCGCCCCGGCTTCCGGCTCCGCCGAGGCTACGCCGGACAAGACGCCGGGCAGGCGCTGATGGTTTTCCGCGGCGGGAGACTCTGGTAAGCCGAAGCCGTCAACCCGCGGCCTGAACCCCGAACCCCAGTCCCCGAACCCCATAGCTTGGACGCACCTGAGTCCTTCCCGTTCAGTGGCTTGCGCCGCCCGAAAAAAAGTTTCTTTCTCACCACCAAGGCACCAAGAGCATCAAGACGCGCTCAGATCGCGGCGGGTATCAAAGACAGGGCAGCCGCGTCCTTCCGCGGGCACAATCAGTCCCTTGGTGTCTTCGTGTCTTGGTGGTTAAGCTGCGTCTCCGCAGTTGGGCCGTTGCCGCCGTAGGACTCCTGCCAGAGGGAGGGCTCCTCCTCCTCGTCGTACAGCGCGAAGCCGGCTGCGCCCCGGCAGGCGGCGAGCGTCCGGGCGGCCTCGTCGATCTGGCGGAAGGCCGCCGCGCGGTGCCGGGACTTCTGCTGCTTGCCCGCGACGATCTCGTTCTTCTCGCTGAGGACGGCGTTCTTCTTGCGGCCGCGGTCGTCGGCCATGAGGGTCT
>CAZONU010000227.1:0-8122 GCA_964581145.1 uncultured Planctomycetia bacterium | reverse complement strand
TGCTGGTGGTACCTTACTATAACAAGCCCACCCAGGAGGGTCTCTACCAGCACTACCGGGCCATCGGCGAGGCCACCGGGGGCGCCCCCCAGGTGCTCTACAACGTGCCCGGCCGCACCGGCGGGGAGATCGCCGTGGAGACCGTTGCCCGCCTGGCGGAGCTCGACTTCGTGGTCGGCCTCAAGGAGGCCGGCGGCTCCGTCGACCGGGTCAACTCCATCCTGGCGGCCTGCGACATCTGCCTGGTTTCCGGCGACGACTCGCTGACCGTGCCGATGATGTCCGTGGGGGCCCGCGGGGTGATTTCAGTGATCGGCAACCTGCTCCCTGCGGACGTCAAGAAGATGGTCGACGCGGCGGCCGGCGGCGACTTCGAGACCGCGCGGCAGCTCCACTACAAGATGCTGCCGCTGGTGCGCCTGTGCTTCGTCGAGAACAACCCCATGGGCATCAAGACCATGATGCGCCTGGCGGGCCGGCCCGCCGGCGGGTTCCGTCCGCCGCTCTGCGACATGAAGAAGGAAAACGTCGCGAAGATGGAGAAGGCCCTGGCGGAGTACGGGGTCGAGTAGAGGCCCGAGGAGCCCCATGCCCGGCGCGGGGGAAGAGTTGAGCTTCGACTTCGTGGTGGTCGGCGGGGGGCTGGCCGGCCTGGCCGCGGCGGTGGCCGCCGCGCGCGGCGGGGCGCGCACCGCCCTGGTGGGGGACCGCCCGGTGCTGGGTGGCAACTCCTCCAGCGAGGTGCGCGTGCACGTCGGCGGGGCCACGGCCTCGCACAGCCGCCGCAACGTCCGCGAGGGCGGCATCCCCGAGGAGTGGCGCCTGGCCGACCGGATCAGGAACCACCGGCCCTACAGCTACCCGCACATGAACAGCGTCTGGGACCTGGTGCTGCTGGACGCCGCCAGGGGCGAGCCGAACCTGACGCTCTTCCTGAACACTTCGGTCCGCGAGGCAGTTGTTGAGGAAGAAGGCCGCATCGCCGCCGCGCGCGCGGTGCAGCTGGGCACCGAGAGAGAGTTCCTCTTCCGCGCGCCGCTTTTCTGCGACGCCTCCGGCGACGGGACCCTGGCCGCCAGCGCGGGCGCGGACTTCCACCTGGGCCGCGAGGCGCGGGCCGAATACGGTGAAAGCCTGGCCCCCGGGAAGGCCGACCACGTCTGCATGGGCGCCTCGCTGCTCTTCACCTCCACCGACGTCGGGCATCCCGTCAGGTTCGAGCCCCCGGAGTGGGCCGAGAAGTACCCGGCGCCCGAGGCGCTGCCCTTCAAGCTGGACCGCAAGCTGGACCTGCAGGGCGGCTACTGGTGGATCGAGCTGGGCGGCTTCAGGCCGGACGAGCACACCGTCACCGGCAACGAGCGCATCCGCGACCGGCTGCTGGCCGCGCTGCTGGGCGTCTGGGACCACATCAAGAACCACTCGGACCGCGGCGCCGAGAACCTGGCCCTGGAGTGGGTGGGCATGGTCCCCGGCAAGCGCGAGGGCCGGCGCTTCCTGGGCGACTACGTCCTGGACGAGAACGACGTCCGCGCCGGGCGGGTCTTCCCCGACGCGGCGGCCTACGGCGGCTGGTCCCTCGACCTGCACGTCGAGGGCGGGCTGGACGCGCCCGGGAAGGAGCCCACCCAGTTCACCTGGTTCGACCGGGTCTACACCATTCCCTACCGGTGCCTGTACTCCCGCAACGTGGAGAACCTGTTCCTGGCCGGCAGGGTCATCAGCACCAGCCACGTGGCCTTCGGCTCGGCCCGGGTGATGGGCACGCTGGCCGCGGCCGGCCAGGCGGCGGGCTCGGCGGCGGCCATGTGCCTCGCGCGGAAGCTCTCGCCGCGCGAGCTGGGCGCCCAGCACGTGGAGGAGCTTCAACAGCTCCTGCTGCGCGACGACTGTTACCTCCCGACACTGAAGAACGCCGACCCCGCTGACGCCGCCCGCGCCGCCAAACGGGTGACGGCCAGCTCCTCGCGCCCCGCCCAGGCCACCGAGCCCGACCGCTTCCTGGCGCTGGAGGCCCGCCGCGAGCAGATTTTCCCGGTCTGCGGGCCGAAACTTGAAGCCGTCGAAGTTCTGCTGGAGTCAGCCGCGCCCGGGCCGGTGAAGCTGGCCGCCGAACTGCTGCCCGCCGAGTGGGGCGACGACTTCCGCCCGGCCGAGCCGGTGGCGCAAATAGAGGTCGAGGTCCCGCCGGGCCGGAACTGGGTGGAGCTGGCTTTTGACGCGAAGGTCGAGCGCGGCCTCTGCCGCCTGGCGCTCTCTCCCGCCGAGGCCCTCTCCTGGGGCGCCGCGGAGCTCTACCTGCCGGGGCTGGCCGCCGGCCGCGGGGGGCGGACGGAGGGCTGGCGCCAGGAGCCGGCCCCGCCCTGGTGGACGCCGCGCATCCTGGTCACGCACTGCCTCCGCCAGCGTCCCAACAGCATGGCCTACGGCCCCGAGAACGTCATAAGCGGCCAGAGCCGCGCCGAGAGCTGGACCAACCTGTGGGCCAGCGACCCGGCCGAGGCCCTGCCCCAGTGGATCGAGGTCGAGCTGGCCGAGCCGGCCCGCATTTCACAAGTGCAGTTGACGTTTGACACCAATATCGACCGGCTGGTGGACTTCGGGCTCACCCCGGAGTGCGTCCGCGACTACGACGTGGAGCTTCTGGTCGATGGCCGGTGGCGGACGGTCGTCCGAGAGCGCGGCAACTGGCTGCGCAGGCGCCGGCACGGCTTCGAGGAGTGCGCGGCGGCGGCGATCCGCGTTACCTGCAAGGCAACCAACGGTTCAAAAGATGCGCGCCTCTTCGAGGTGCGCGCCTACTAGGAGAAGGCCTTGGACCTCAAGAAGATAGAGCGTGGTGTGCGCCTGCTGATCGAGGGCATCGGCGAGGACCCCCGGCGCGCGGGCCTCAAAGGCACGCCCGCCCGGATGGCCCGAATGTTCGCGGAGATATTCGACGGGCTGGAGAAGGACCCCCGGGAGCTGATCAGGCCGCTGCGCGGCGATAAGCACGATGAGATTGTCCTGATAAAGAACATTCCGTTCTACTCAATGTGTGAGCACCACCTTCTGCCCTTCCTGGGCAAGGCCCACGTGGCCTATATCCCGGACGGGGCCATCAGCGGATTGAGCAAGCTGGCCCGGGTGGTGGAGATGGTCTCCCACAAACCGCAGCTCCAGGAGCGGCTGACCGCGGAAATTGCCGATGTTCTGATGAACAGTCTCAAGCCAAAGGGCGTTATGGTGGTGGTGGAGGCCGAGCATCTGTGCATGACCATGCGCGGGGTGCGCAAGCCGGGGGCGATCACCACCACCTCGGTGGTCCGGGGGATATTCCGGTCCAAGCAGGCCACCCGGGCGGAGGCCATGTCGCTGATAAGGGGAAGTTAGGAAACAGTCGTGAACAGCAGGCGCCCCTTGGGAATCTGGGCGGCTTCGGCCGCCGCGCTGCTTGCCGCCGCGCTCCCCGCGCGGGCCGGAGCCCCGCCGGTCAGGCGGCTGCCCCGCCGGCCGGCGGGCAGCCGCGACTACAAGCTGACTGTCTCGGCGGGCCTCAGCGAGAACTGCCGGATGGGCTGGATCCCGGTGCACGTGGCCATCCGGGCCAACAAGGAGTTCGAGGGCCACCTGGTCGCCGTGCTCCGGCCCCGGCGGGGCGGGCCGGTGCTCTTCGAGGCCCGCCGCAAGATCGACAAGCGGGAGCTGACCGCGGGCAGCAAGAAGGACTACCACTTCTACCTGCTCCACGACAGCCCCCACGCCAGCGCGCCCCACGTGGAGGTCTACCTCGAGGGCCGCCGCCGGCTGGACGACACCCTCCAGTTCCCGAAGCTCACCATGGTCTCCCGCACCAAGTACGTGGTCTGCGTGGTTTCCGAGAAGACCGGGGTCCTGCGGGGCCTCACCATCACCGGCCGGAGGCCCACGGTCAACGGCCAGCCGCTGGAGGGCGGCTACAGCCGGGAGTTCAAGGTCGCCCAGCCGGACCTGCGCGCGCTGCCCGACAAGGCCGCCGGCTACAACGGCGTCGACTTCCTGGTGCTCTGCGAGGCGCCGTTCGGAATAAGCAAGCTCTCCCAGCCCCAGCTGGAGGCCATCGTCGACTACGCCCGCGGGGGCGGCGTGGTGGTGCTGGCCGCATCGAACCGGACCTGGTTCGAGGAGGAGGCGCTGCGCGGGCTGATCCCCCCGCCGGAGGTGACCGCCGCCTCGCGCGCCCGGGCCGGATCTCTCCTGGCCGGGCTGGAGAGCAGGTACAGCAAGAAATTCGGCAAGGACACCAAAAGCATCGTGGTCCACGACTTCCAGGTGCCCGGCTTCGTCCTGGACGGGAGGCGCGGCTTCGCGGTCGGCCGCTGCGGGCTGGGCACCGTGCTGCTCTGGCGACTGGACCCCAGGTACTCGGCGGTGCGGAACTGGCCGGGCCTCTACAGCCTGTGGGCCGACCTGGGCAGGCGTTTCCACAAGCGGCCCCGGGACGACTACGGCTCCGGCTTCGGGGCCGGCTACGGCGACGAGACCAGCCCGATAGCCCACGCCCGCGGGCGGGCCCAGGTGCTCAACCTGGCCAGGGAGCGCAGCGTCTCGGCCCTGCTGGTGGTCTTCCTGGTGGTCTTCTACCTGGTGCTGGTCGGGCCGGTCAACTACTTCGTGCTCCGGCGCCTGGACATGCGCGCCCTGAGCATCGTGACCATCCCGCTGCTCTCGGCGGTGTTCGTGCTCCTGACCTTCGCGGTGGGCTACATCTCCCGCGGGGTGACCACCGTGGGCCGCCGGGTGACCGTGGCGGTGACCATCTCCGGCGCGGACCGGGCGGCCTGCGTGACCAGCCAGAGCATCTTCCCCTCCGGCTCCATGCTGGTGGAGGTGGGCACCGACGGGCGCGGCCTGCTGGCCCCGCTGACCAAGCAGCTCAGCGGCCAGCAGCAGGGCGCCTTCTCGCGCCAGGACGAGGCCGGCTTCGTCCTCGAGCGCCACCCCCTGCGCATGTGGGAGATGGCTCACTTCCACGCCGAGTCGGTCCGGCGGCTGGGCGGGAGCGTGCACCTGGTGGCGCTGACCGACAGCCGCGGGCGGGAGGACGGCCGCTACCGGCTGAGGAACTCCAGCGCGGTCCAGCTGGAGGACGCCTTCATAGTCTCCAGCGTGGCCGGGGGGCGCTACGCCTGGATCGGCGACGTCCGCAGGGGCAAGACCTACAGCGGGCAGCTGGTCCGCTGGCAGCAGGGCGGCGGCCGGCGCCCGGTGAGGAGCACTGGCACTGGACGCGCGCCGGGCCTGAAGCTCCCCAACGCGCTGGTCCTCTGGCTGCGCGGAAAACTCGGGGAAGGCGTCAGCTACTCGGTTCCCCGCCAGGAGGACTCCTTCGCCGCGCAGGCCGCCACGGTGATAACCAAGGACCCCCGCCTGGACGCGCGCCGCTTCTCGGGGCGCCCCCAGATGCTGCTCTTCGCCCGCGCCAAGGAGGAGCTGGAGCCGGTGCGCCTCGACGAGCGGGCGGTGCGCGGGGAGTCGATTGACCTGTTAGTGGTCTCTGCCGAGCGGAGGGGCACGCGATGATCGAGGTTCGCGGCCTCAGCAAGACCTACGAGAACGGCACCCGCGCGCTGCGCGACGTCTCCTTCCAGGTGGCCGAGGGCGACATCTTCGCGTTCATCGGACCCAACGGGGCGGGCAAGACCACCACCATCCGCGTGCTGGTCACCCTGCTGGAGCCCACCGGCGGCGACGCGACGGTCGGCGGGGAGGACGTGATCCGCTACCCCGAGCGGGTCCGCCACCTGATCGGCTACATGCCCGACGACTTCGGGGTCTACCAGGGGGTGCGCGTCTGGGAGTACCTGGACTTCTTCGCGGCGGCCTACCGGATGCCCAAGCTCCAGCGCCGCCGGGCCATCGACGACGTGATGACCCTCACCGACCTGATCCCCCTGCGCGACCGCATGGTGGAGAACCTGTCCAAGGGCATGCGCCAGCGGCTGTGCCTGGCCAAGACCCTGGTGCACGACCCGGTGGCGCTGATCCTCGACGAGCCCGCCGCGGGGCTGGACCCCCGGGCGCGCATCGAGTTCCGGGCGCTGCTGAAGACCCTCGCGGGCATGGGCAAGACCATCCTGATCTCTTCGCACATCCTCACCGAGCTGCGCGAGATCTGCAACTCCTGCTGCATCATCGAGAAGGGCCGCATCCTGGCCAGCGGCAACGTGGAGCAGATGACCGAGCAGCTGCTGCCCATCCGGATCATCGTGGTCAGGCTGCTCTCGAAGACGGAGGAGGCCGCCGCCGAGCTGCGCAGGATCGAGGGGGTGCTCGCGGCCGAGGTCGACGGCCGCAGCGTGCGCGTGGAGTTCCGCGGCGCCGACACCGAGATCCACGGGCTGATGAAGAGGCTGGTCGAGAAGGACCTGCCGGTGATCGGCCTGGAGGAGAAGGAGAGGGACATGGAGGCCCTCTTCATGCGCATCACCAAGGGGGAGCTGGCGTGAGGGAGCAGATCGAGCAGAAGCTCCGCCGGCTGGGGGTGGCCCTGCAGAGCCCGATACTTGTCAGGGAGATGCGCGCGCTGCTCAGGGGCCGCAAGTTCTTCGTCAGTCACATGCTGCTCTTGACCGTGCTGGCCGGGGTGTTGCTGATCGCCGCCACCACCGCCGCGGCCGGCGGGTCCGAGAAGGACCCCGCCTACGTGGGCCGCATCCTCTACGGGGCCTTCTTCGTGGGCCTCAGCGTGGTGATCATCTTCCTGGTGCCGGCCTTCAGTTGCACGGCGGTCACCACCGAGCGCGAGGGCAAGACCCTGGACCTGCTGCTGACCACCACCATCCGGCCCTGGGAGATCGTCTGGGGCAAGCTCCTGAGCGCGCTGACGGTGATACTCCTGTTCATGGCCTCGGCCCTGCCGCTGGTCACCGTGTGCTTCCTCTTCGGGGGCATATCCCCCTGGGACCTGGCCCTGCTCTACATGGTGGTGCTCTTCGGCACGCTGGTGGTCAGCTCGGCGAGCCTGGCGGTCTCGGCGCACTGCAAGGAGTCCAAGTCCGCGGTGGTCATCTCCTACGTGCTGACCCTGATCATCGTGGTGGGCATGGTGGTCCTGTTCGTGGCCATCTGGGAGGCGCTGTTCGGGTCGGGCTCGGGGGGCCGGGGGGCCAGCGCCTTCTCGGCGGTGTTCGCCGGGTTCGAATGGCAGGAGCAGGTGCTGATGTTCCTGGCGCCGGCCTTCCTGGGGATGTCCATCTTCGCGGGCAACTTCGCGGCGGCCACCAACCGCCTGAAGCCGGCCACCGCCAACCGCTCCACCAACGTGCGGGTGATCTGGATGGTCTTCCTGCTGGTCGCGCTGCTCTTCTACATGCTGAGCGTCTACGTGGAACAGGACCTGAACAAGATCACCCGCAGCGACTGGAACGGCCTGTTAATCTCCTCCCTGAGCGTGGCCGCGCCGCTCCTCTGGCTGGGGGTCATCTACTTCGGCAGCGAGGAGGCCGTGCTGCCCCCCCGGGTGACCGAGGACAGCGCCAGGCTCAGCGGGCCGCTGGTGCCCCTGCGCATGTTCATGCCCGGCCCGCTGACCGGAGTGGCCTATTCGGTGTTCTTCGTGGTAGTGATCCTCGGAGGGCTGACCCTTTTCAACTCGATGAGCACCTGGACCGCCGGCCAGTCGAACGGGGCCTGGAAGATGCTGAGCGCCGCCGTGCCCCTGGCCCTGTTCCTCTTCACCGCGGCGGGGGTCGCGGCGCTGTTCTCCAGCTTCGGCTTCACCCACCGCGGCGCGGGCCTGGCCGCCTTCGGGGCCACCGCGCTCCTGGCCTTCGGGCCGCTCATCCTCCTGGCCATCAAGCAGGCGACCGCCACGAGCGGAGCCACCGAGAGCACCCTGTGGGGCGGGCACTACCTCAGCCCGGTGGTGGCCATGCTCTCCGCCTGGGGGATAGGCGGGCCGGGCTGCAAGGACGTGAAACTGCTCGCCGATGTGGAGGTCCCCCTGTGGGCGGTCTCCTCGCTGGCCTACGGGGTGCTGACCGTGGCGGTCTGGGCGGCCGCGGACATCCGGGTCCGCCGGCTGCGCGCCCGCTGGCGGCGGTCGCTCTCGGCGCCGACCGCCTCGGAAGCCCTGCGGGTGGCCCAAGGCCAGGTCCAGGCC
>CAZONU010000226.1:0-8144 GCA_964581145.1 uncultured Planctomycetia bacterium | reverse complement strand
GCGTAGGAGTCCAGTAGACTGTCAAGTCGGCTCTTCACGAGCACTCCCGTCCCCCGGAGGGCGAAGGCGTTGCTTCCGACTTCTCCCAATCGCCTACTTCCCCTTCGGTTTGGCAACCGGCGCCTCCAATATCTTGAGACCCTTCTTCTCGGGCCGGGCGACCAGCACCTGCCGGTTGTTCCTGTTGAGAAGCAGCACCTTGTACAGCGGGTCGTAATGCAGGCCGTCACTGACGTGCTGGCCCGAGCTCCCGGTGGTCAGGTGTTCCTTGCCGTCGCCGTAGTCGAAGGCCAGCACGACCCATTTCCCGGCCTCGATGTCAAAGGCCAGGTTGCCGGCCGCACCATCCGGAGACTTCGCCCGGCCCACGCCCACGAGCATGTCCAGCCCCGGCACGTAGACCGTCTCGCGCATCCAGCGCCTGCCGTGTGGGGGACGGCGGCACTTGAAGGCGGTCAGTTTGCCCCCTTTGAAATCGTAGCGGTAGACGGGATTGCCCATCCTGCTCAGCCAGAGGCAACCCCGCTTGGGGTCGTAGCACACGAAGGAATCCTCGGCGAAGACGCCGCCCAGCTTGGGCCCCGCGACGGGCAGAGGCTTCCACTTGCCGGTCTCCTTGCTGTAGAGCAGGAGCTTGCCCGCGTGCCATTGCACGGCGCCGTGGGGCGTCTCGCCCATCGCCACTTTGACACCCTCTCCGACGGAACGCCGGGGAGGATAGGTCCACTCCCGGGCCGCGGGATCGTAAGCCCAGGCGTTGGCCCGCGTGCACATCACCGCGCGGTCGGCGACCGGATCGAAGGCAATCGCGTCCCAGATGTGGCTGCCGAAGAACGGGCGGTTGTTGAAGCTCTGGTTGACCGGCGACTTGAAGGCGCTGGGCCCGAAGGGGTACTCGTCGCGATAGCCGGTGCTCCAGGTCGCGGTGCGCAGGCTGTAGTGGCTGACGTCGTTGTAGTGCCAGCGGCTGTGCCCGCCGCCGTAGAAGAGGATCTGATGGCGCCCCGCGTCGTATGCACTGGCGCACCACTCGTGGCCGTTGCAGTTCGGCGACTGCCTGGGCATCGGCGTCCAGCGGTTGGGGGGCAACCCCTTGAGAAACGCGTCGATCTTCTTCGGCTCGATCTTCGCGCTCCCGTCAAAACGGTCCGGGCCGTGAAAGCAGTAGGTCACCGTTCCCGGCGCCACCCCGGCCTTGGCCGAACCGGCGTCGGGCGCACTGGCGTTCACCAGCAGACCCCAAGTCTGCCGGAGGATGGCCCGGCCCTTGCGAATCCGGGGCAGGAAGATCAACTCGTCATTGGGCCCCACCGCGCCAGTCCCGTTGGCCGGAGGCTTCCCAGACTGGGCCAGGAGCTTCCACCGGTTGCCCTCGATGTCATAGACCCAGAGGTCCCGCGGCCTGTTCTTGACCTGGTACGGCGGCGTATAGTGAGTGTCGTAGTTCGTCGACCCGAAGATCACAATCTTCCCGCTCTTGGGCAGCCAGGCGAGTGTGTGCCCGGCCCGCGGGGCGGGACTCACCTTCGGCCAGCGCTGCTCCCACTTGCGCTCCTTGCAGTGGTAGACCCACGTATCGGCCAGGTAGCTGTCCAGGCGGCAGCCCCCGAAGAGCACGATCTTCCCGCGCTTGAGGTCCACCGCCATCTGCGAGAGGCCCCGACCGCAGGGCTCGGAGGCCAGAGAACGCGCGGCGATCTCCACGTGGTCTCTAACTTGCCCGAGAGCCAGCAGGCGCGCGCGCGGATCGGAGTTCGCGGCCGCGGCTTTCAGTTCCGCGAGCACCTTCGAGAAGAAACCGGCCGCCTGCCCGGGAATCTCCTTCTCGAAGCCGGTCAGCCTGGTCTTGCGGATCTCGGCGATCAGCTTCTCGAAGCTTTTTGCGAGCACCGAAGCCCGCTTGCCGATGTCCGCCTTGGCCTCCTCATCGGTCTCGGTCATGTAGAAGCGATTGCGCCAGGCGTTTACCAGAGCGTGCGTCTTCCGTTCGAACTCGCGGGCCTGGGATCTGAGCGCCTTGAGCTCCCCGGATCCGGCTACCACGCGCTGCCACTTCTTCGCACCGGGCTTGAACGTCCAGGTCCCCGGCGAGCCGCCGTCGCTGTCGTCATTTCCTCCGCAGGATACGACGTCCTTGTTGACAGGGTCCCAGGCCAAAGCACCCATGGTCAGGTTGCTGTTGTATATCCTTCCCTTGATGAAGGCGCCGCTGAAGGCGGGAACCCTCAGTGCCTTCCAGAGCCCGGCCGCCGCGTCGAACTTCATCGTCGCGTTCTGGAAGTAGGCGTACAGCTCCCCCCCTTGGGGATCGAGCGCCCACTGGTAGTAGGTGTGCGGGTCGGTAGGCCTGAAGGCGTTACCGATCCGGCGGATGCGGAAGACCCCGTCAACCACCTTACCGGGTCCGATAACTCCCATCTTCACCCTCGATGGCAGAGACCCTTTGCCCTTCGGAAAGAAGTCCGACCAGGTGCAGTTCCCCGGGTCGAAGACCTGCTGGTCGTAGCCTCCACCGCCACCGGCGCTGAGCAGGTACCTCTTCAGCCCGGGGTGATGGACGAAGATCGGCCATCTGCGACCGCCGCTTTTCTCCGCGCCCAGTTGCACCCACTTGTTGGCGCCCGCCGTCTTGAGCTTGTTCGCGGCGCTCTCGCCGGCCGAGCAGGCCAAGCCCAGCGCCAGAAACAGACCTGCGGACATGAGAATTCTCATGCTGATCCCCCCTCTTCCCGAAGCTGCGCCGCGGTCATCAGCTCTGCGCCCACGCTTACCCGCACGCCGGGCGCGGTCGGGTGCTCGCGACGTTCGGACAGGCGTGCCAGCGCAGCCTCGCCGAGGTCGCCGATGCTCCACGTTACGGTCACGGGCAGATGACCTGCGGGCCACGCGCTCCGGAATTCCGCCAGCTGTTCGCGCGGGCACCAGGCAACGAATTCCACGTCCTGCCCGGGCTCGACGCCTTCCTCGCGCGCCAGCTTCGCGGCCGTCACCGCCGCGCTCCACCAGGGAGTAAGAACCCCAGTGATTCTCCGTGGCCCGCGCAGCACCCGTCGCACCGCGTCGCGATCCTGGTCCGTCTCGCCGGCATCCGGCCCCAACCGGCCCTGGACGACGATCTCCGCGTCGGCGTCGCGCAGCCCGGCCTGCGCCCCGGCCCAGCGCTCCCGACTGGGAACAGTCGGCCCCAGGTGGCCGAACCAGCCCAGGCGCCGGTGCCCGCGCCCGGCCAGATACTCCGCGGCACGCAAGGCTCCGCCGAAATTGTCCTGGGTGACGCTGTCCAGGCCGGGACAAAGCTCCTCGACCAGTACGGTAGGTACTCCCAAGCGAGTGAGTTCGCCCGCCAGTTTTTCGTCGGCGGTGTCCAGGAGCAGGCCCGAAACCCTCGCAGTCTTGATCTCCTCAACCACGTCGTCCGCCATGCGCCCGCCCGCACCGATTCCCAGTAGCGACCACCCGCGGTTCTCGGCCGCGCGGTACATCGCCGCCAAGAGATGTTGGCCGAAGGGACTCCACCGCTCCGCATCCTCCCGCCCCGCGAGGATGAAGGCCACCGGCGCCGCCTTGGCCGGGTCGTTGCCCAGCGCGGTGACCTTGAAGCCGTGGCCGGGATGCGCGCTCACCCAGTGCTCGGCCTCCATGATCTTCATGGCGCGCCGCGCAGTCTCAGGCGAAACGTTGTGCTCCCGGCCGACTTCGCGGACGCCCGGAAGATACTGGCCCACCCCGACGTCACCGGAGGCTATGCGGGCTTTGAGCTCCCCGGCGATCCTCGCCGCGACCCTGCCGCCCCGTTTCGGCTTCCTCGGCGCCACTCTGCCGCCCTCCGCTGCGCCCTTCTACCGCCAACATACACCAGGGACATCGCTTTGTTGGCTGCAAAGCCTGGGAAACCGCGATCGGCCGCGGAACACCAGCTATTAGGGTCAAAGGATTGTTGGAGAGGGAGATAGAGCGGTCGGAGCAGGGGACCGGGCCTGCCCGCTCCCACCGGACTGCAATTCCCGCCGGCGGCGGAGATATCGCGAGATTCCAGGGGAAAAGGCGGAGCGCGGCAATCGCACGGCCTTGACCGGGAGAGCTCCAGGGGTATGATTCCCCTCACAGGACCGCGGGGGGACGGGGAGCGCCCCCTGGGGATCTCAGGCCGGTTGCCGGGGACGCGTATGCGGAAGCGCAAGCTGCTCGGCCTCATTTTGAAGATTGCCGGCGCGCTCGCCGCGCTGTTTCTCGCGGGAGTGGTGGTCTTCGTGCTCTTCATCCTGCCCACCTACGAGATAAGCGGCGCACAGGAGCCCCCGCCCACCTTCGAGTTCAACAAGGAGCTGGGCATCGAGAAGTCGGCGCGCGGCGGGATCAAGTACGCGGTGAACAACAGCACGGCCACCTTCGACCTGGACGTCGCCGGGGCCGACTCCCACTGCGAGAGGATATTCCCCGACTACGCCGCCGCGTTGCGCTACTGCCGCCAGTCCGGACTGCCGGCGATTCCCTCGGTGCAGCTCATACAGGGCAAGTGCAAGCAGTTCGACGACGGCCTCTGCGCCGCGCTGGAGGCCGCGGTTCAGGAGGGCCTCCCCGGCGACAAGCGCCTCGGCAAGCGCGCGGCGCTGGAGAGGCTGTTGAAGAAGCTCGTCGAGCTTCGCGCCGTGGTCCCGGCAGGCGGAAAAGCGGCGGTCCGGAGGGCCGCGGTCCACGTGGCCGCGGCGCTGAAGCTGGGCGGCGCCGAGCCGGAGCTCGACGCGGCCCTGGCCGCCGGGGCCGAAGCCGCGAAGCAAGCGTTCCTGGCCCGCCCCATGAAGTCCCGGCCCGTGGGCTTCTGGACCCGGAGCGAGCCGCTCCAGGGCATATTTCGACAGGACCGCTACCTTTCGCAGGGCTTCAAGCTCGCCGAAGACCTGCCCGCCTGCATCGCCCTGGCCGCGACGATAGCGGGCGACGCGGAACTCGCCGGGGCCTTCAAGCGCTTCCGGGAGTTCGACTCCAGGATCACCAATCCGCCGGTCTACGTCGACCCTTCGTCGGCACCGGCGGCGCCGGCCCGCTGCGCGTCTTTCGAGGAGGTCGCCGCGCTGCTGCCGCCGGGGACGAAGCTCAGCGACGCGCTGGCCGCCGGCTCGCTCGCGAAGATAAAGACCGGGGCGCTCAAGAAGTTCGGGCCGGGCGCCGGCTTCGCGCTGGTGGCCTACTCCCGGAGCAAGGAGTACGACCTCCTTCACGAGCTCCTGCTGGCGGGGGAGTTCACCGGCCGGGAAGACACCATGGCGCTGATTATCGAGGCGGTCCGGAGCGGCCGGCTGCGCCTGGAGCCGGAACCGAATTCCGGCTGGTACGATTACCAGTGGCACGCGCTGGAGACGCTGCTGGCGCCTGAGCGCGCCCGGGAGGCGCCCAAGCTCAAGCTTTCAGCGGCGTATAAGAAGCGCCTGGAAAACGCCTTCAAGACCTCGCTGACCAAGCACCGCGAGACGCACATCAAGCACCTGCCGGTGATAATGATGGGCTGCTCGCTCGACGATGGCAAGGAACCTCCCCAGGTCGAGGTCGGCCCGGAGTTCTCGGCCGAGCCGGTCGCCACGGTCTACCTGCGCTGCGCCCGTGCCTACCGCTTCCTGCGAGGCGCCATGCACGCCGCGCTGGGCGAGGACTCCCTGAAAAAGCTGCGCCGTCGCAGGGACCGGGGGCCCGACCTCGACGCCGAGCTCCGCCGCATGAGTCTGCTCTGCTACGGCCTCTACGAGCGCCTCTGCCTCCAGATCGGCCAGCCGCCCAAATACCTCGCCAAGGAGATGACCCCGGGAGACGTTGCCGCAGCCCGGGCGGAAGCCTCCCGCTGGCTGGCCGCGCCGGCCGACGACCCGGACCTGGCCCGGGACACCCGCGTGGCCGTGCCCATCGCCGCCTGGCCCGGCGGGCCGACCCGCTACTGGGCCACCGGCGGGGTGCGCCTGGAGCGCGTGGAGTACAGCTACCGCGAGGAGCCCGAAGTCACAGGCTTCGTGGAGCCGGTCTTCGTGCCGACCCATTACTACCTGCCGACGGACATCTTCCTGGAGTTCGAGCGGCCCGGCGACGTGCTCCTGACCCGCGAGGAGTACCGCGCGCTCTGCGACCGGCACGAGGACGAGCCCGCGCTGCGCGCGGCGCTGGGCGCGGCTGCGGCCGAGGCCCCGGGCGGGGGCTTCCCCTATCTGCCCGTCATCCTGATTGCCGCGCTGCTCGGGCTGATCGTCCCGGGCTGGCGTTTCAGGAAGGAGCTGCGCGCCCTCTGGGCCAGGCGCCCCAGGCGCCTGCTCCTGAAGACGGCGCTGGGGGCCGGGGCGCTGCTGCTGGTCTTCGCCGTCTCCCTGGCGGTCCACCCCGGCTGGCGCACCAGGTTCCTGGTCAAGTACGTCGCGCGCGTCAACACGCCCCTGGGGCTGATGGTGGAGAGATCCCTCTGGGACACCGTCTCACCTGCCAAGATAGACGCGCTGGCCGACCTGCTCTCCGACCCCAACCCCCAGGTGCGCTACCTGGCGGCCAGGTTTCTGGAGATCGCCTGGCCCCGGGATGAGGAGAATGAAGCCCCCATAAAGAGGATACCGGGGCTCAAGCAGCGGCTCCAGGCGGCCGCGGACGACGAGGTGGTGGATGTCGCCGCGCACGCGCTTCGGCTGCTGGATTCCTTCACGGACCAGCAGAACGTCGATTTCCTGCTGGCCAAGCTTGAGGCCAGCAGGCACGTGGACAAGCTGTGCCTGAGCGCGGTTGGCTCCCTGAGCTGGATCGGCAATCCCAAGTCCCTGGACGCCGTCCTGCCCTTCACGAACGATTCCCGGCGGTCCGTGCGCCGTGCGGCGGCCTACGGGCTCTGCAGATACAACGACCCCCGGGCCGCCGCGCGCCTGGCTCAACTGGTCCGGTCCCCGGACGAGATGACCAGCTGGCGAGCCAAGGATGCCGTCCACATGTCGCTTTACCTCTACCCCAAGCCCCCCTGGGAGGACAAGTACAACGCGGCGCTGCTGGCTGCGGCGGGCAACGCCAGCTTTTCGCCGAGGCACCGCTTCGGACTCGTGCAGGAGATCACCAAGCCGGAGCTCCAGGCCCGGGCCTACCTGGCGATCCTCCGGTCGCCCAGCTCCACCAAGCACGAGACCCTTTCCGAATGCCGCCAGAAGGCCGTCGTCGCTCTGAGGGACCTGGGCCGGGCCGCGGCCGCCATCGCCCCGGAGCTCAGCGAGCTCCTCAAGGACCCCGACCCCCAGGTGCGGAAAGCCGCCAAGTCCGTGCTGGAGGAGATCAAGGCCGACAAGTAGCCCTCCCGGGGACCCTCCAGGCAAGCCTGCCCCCGCGGCTCTGTCAAGCCCCTAAACCTTCTTTCTCCACCGCTTTGCGCACCGCCGCGCCAGGCGCGCCAAGCGCGGCCCCTTGACACCCGCCCGGCGGCGCCTATCCTGAAACCGGTCTGCGAGCGGGGGAGGGCGATGACCCTACCCTGCTCGCTCTCTTTCGGGGGAGCTTACTTCACTTGGAACTCGACGCGGTCATCGGCATCGCCGTCCTGGCCCTGGCTCTGGGGGTGCTGGTCGCCCTGACCTTCTGGAGCCGGCGGACCATCGAGCGCATCGCCCGCCGGCGGCTGGGCTCCCTGCGCGACTTCCTGAGGGAGCGCCGGTGAGCGCCAAACGCCCGCCGGGCGAGCGCGGCGCGGTCACCAGCGAGCTCAGCCGCGAGCTGAGCCTTTTTCACATTACCATGATGGGCTTGGGCATGATGATCGGCGCCGGGGTCTTCCTGGGCATCGGCAACGCCATCCGGGAGTCCGGCCCCGGGGGCATGCTCCTGACCTTCGCCCTGGGCGGCATGGTGGCGGTATTCACGGCGATGAGCTACGCGGAGCTGAGCTCGGCGGTGCCCCGCGCCGGGGGCGCCTACAACTTCGCGCGGATCGGCTTCGGCCGCGGCACCAGCTTCATCGCCGGGTGGATGGAGTGGTTCGCCTCCAGCGTGGCCGGCAGCCTCTACTCGGTGGTCTTCGGGCTCTACGTGGGCCGCCTGCTCGAGGCCTGGGGGCTGCTCGGCTGGGTGGCCTACCTGTTGCCGGCCGCCTACGCGGAGCTGGCCGCCACCAAGGCCATCGCGCTGCTGGTCGCCGTGCT
>CAZONU010000225.1:6036-8218 GCA_964581145.1 uncultured Planctomycetia bacterium | reverse complement strand
CGGGTCGCCGGTTGCCTGCATCCAGCGCTCCAGCCGGCCGCGCATGTCCTCGAGGACCTCCGCGGAGGCCGGGTCGGCGGCCAGGTTGCGGCGCTCGGCGGGGTCGAAGACCAGGTCGTAGAGCTCCTCCCCGGGGAGCTCGCGCTCCGGCCAGCCGGAGGCCACCCAGAGTTCCTTGGCGCCGCCGTCGTCCACGTTGGGGAGCACCGGCCGGCGGCGCTCGCCGAAGCGGCGGATGTACTTGTGGCGCTTGGTGCGGGCCGCGCGCATCGGCTGGTAGGAGGCGTGGTAGGTGACCTCCGCGAAGACCTCTTCGTTGATTTCACCGGCCTCGTTGCGGACCAGCGGCAGCATCGAGCGCCCCTGGAGCCAGTCGGGCGCGTCGATCTCCAGGAGCTCGCAGAGGGTGGGGAAGAGGTCTACATGAGAAACCAGCGCGTCGAGGACCCGGCCGCCGGTGAAGCCGCCGGGCCCGCGCATTACCAGCATCACCCCGATGCCGCCGTCGAGCAGGGTGCACTTCATGTCCGGGAAGGCCGGACCGTGGTCGGTGGTCAGGATCACCAGCGTGCTTTCAGCCAGTCCCGCATCGTCCAGCGCGGCCAACACTGTGCCCACGCCCCCGTCGAGCTCCCGCGCGCTGGCCATATAGCCGGCCCAGTCCCGGCGGGTCTCCGGCGTGTCCGGGAGGTGCGCCGGAGGACGCGCCCAGCGGGGATCCTCGTCCGGGCCCGGCTCGGGGAAGACCCGGTGGGTCTGGCCGAAGCCCACCGCCAGGAAGAAGGGCTGTTCGGGGCCGCTCCTGATGAAGTCGGCCGCGGCGGGGGCCACGTTCTCCGCGCGGTTCTTGCGACGGGGGTCGGCCTGGTCGAAGCGCATCACCCGGTCGTAGCCGATGGTCTGGGGGTCGCGGGTCACGTGCTGCTGGCCTATCAAAGTCGATGTGTATCCGGCCGCGCGCAGGGTGTGGACCAGGTGCTGGTTCATGTCCTTGAGCGAGAAGCCGCGATGGGCCAGCCCCAGCATTCCCGAGGAGTGCGCGCATTGTCCGGTCAGGAGCGCCGCGCGGCTCGGCGAGCAGGTCGGCCCTCCGCAGAACGCGTTGCGGAAGACCACCCCGCCCTCGGCAAGCTTCTGGATGGCCGGCGTCCGCACCGCGTATCCGTAGGGCCCGACGCAGCGCCCGGTGTCGTGGGAATGGATGTAGAGGACGTTGGGTTGTGCCACGGTGGATTCCTTGATCAGCGAGTCCGGTCGGTGTTGCTTTCAGTGAAGAGTGAAGCGTGAAACGTGAAGCGCATTTCTCATTTCTCGCGTTGGTTGAGACGCTTGATCAGGTTTCGGAGCATTCGAGTTTCGTGGTCAAGTTTCTCAAGCAGTTGGTCCCGAGCTTCCCGATTGAGGTAGCCCAATTCAAAGGCTACCTCCAATTGGGTTTCCACTTCGGCGCACGATCCGAGGGCCACGTGAAGGAACCGTCGATAGTCCGTATTATGGTATCGATTGAAGCCTTCCGCCACATTGGAGGGGATCGAAACAGCCGCCCGTCTCAACTGCGCAACCAGGCCGTACAACTCTTCCTTGGGGAACTTCGCGGTCGCCGCGTACACTTCTGTGACGATAGACATGCCTAGTTTCCATACTTCCAGGTCTCTGAAGTTCTTTATTTTGGCGCTGCCGTTGGTCATGGGAGCCAATTCACCGCTTCACGCTTCACTTTTCACGCTTCACGCGTCACGGCCTCCCGAAGGCCCACGCGCCGGCCGAGGGCAGGCCTTCCTCGCCCAGCGCGTCCACCGCCACCACGTAGTAGCGGCGGCGCTCGGCGCGGGGCGTCTCCGCGCGGTCCACGAACTCGGTGCCCTTGACCGGGTGGGGCGTCAGCCGCAGGCAGGCATTGAGACGCACCTCGTCCAGGCGGTAGACCGCGTAGCCCAGTACCGCCTTCTCGCGCACCGGCTTCCAGGTTATCCGGGCCGACCCGTCGGGCCGCTGCTCGGCGCGGACGTGGGGTACGCTGCCCGCGAGCGTGAAGCCCATCTCCGAGGGGCCGCTCTGGACGCCCAGAGGATTCACCGCCCGCACCTGGTAGGCGCGGACCTCGTGGCTGAAGGCGCCCTCGGTCTCCCCCAGCTTGCGCTTGTCAGTGAAGGCCGGCTTCTTGAGGGGTTTCTCCGTGAGC
>CAZONU010000225.1:0-6026 GCA_964581145.1 uncultured Planctomycetia bacterium | reverse complement strand
CGTGAGCCGCTTCCAGCCGGTGAAGCGCTCGTTGCAGTTGGTGCTGAGCTTTCTCGCCGGCCGCACCGAGGAGGCGTAGACGTGCCAGCCGACCACGTCCCGCGCCGGGCTCTTGGCCCAGGCCAGCTCGGCCGTGCGGTCGGGCAGCACGCTGGCCACCACGTTCTCAGGGACCGGCGGTTGGGTGCGGACCTTGAAGGAGGCCGGACCCTCGAAGCCGTTGGCGGCCACCGGCTTCACGTAGTAGAAGGCCATCTTCCTGCCGTCGGCCGGCGGCGCGGCCGGATCGGTGAACCCGGTCTTCTTGACGGGCTTGGCGGTAATTTTCGCGTACTTGACTTTCCAGGGCACTGTGCCTACCCCGCGGTAGACGTTGTAGCCGGCGGCCGGCTCGGCGACCTTCTTCCAGCTGAGGACCGCCTGGCCCTTCCTGATCTCGACCTTCAGCTCCCCGGGCGGGTCGACAAAGAGCTGCGCGGCGCGCTTCAGGGTGCTGTGCTTGTAGGTCCAGACCTCGCGGACGGCGATGTGGTCAGCCTCCCAGTTTACGTGCCCGCCGTCCATGATGAAAACGTTGTTGACCGGGTCGTAGCAGACGTCCACCGAGTCGTGGTGGGGGGTGGGCTCCGGCGCGGCGGGCAGCGTCTTCCACGTGTTGGCTTGAGGATTATACTGCCAGATCACCGTGGGGTGGCTGGCTTCGGAGCGGAAGGCCAGCACCGTGCCGGTCACCGGGTCGTAGACCATCGGCTTCCTGAACTGCGGGGGCTTGCCCCCGGCCTTGGTGTCGGTCCAGGTGTTGGTGGCCGCGTCGTACAGCCAGGTGTTGTGGTCCTTGTTCGCCGCGCCGTAGGTGCCGCCCTTCATCAGCACCTTGTCGGGCCCGGGCAGGTAGACCATGCCCTGGTAGGTGCGCGTGCCCGGCAGCGGGTCGGAGGCCGGCTGCATGTGCCAGGTGTTGGCGTAGAGGTCATACAGCCAGGCGTTGTTGCGGCCCTTGCTGCTGCCGCCCTGTCCGCCGTAGAGCATGTGCACTTGGTGGCTCTGGATGTAGCTCACCGCCACGAAGCCGCGGCATCCGGGGCCCGCGGCCGGGCGCGCCGGGGTCCAGAGGTCTTTGGCCGAGTCATAGACCCACGGCGCCGACTGGCGCAGGAACTTGCCGCGCTGCCACTGCCAGCCGTGGCCCCCGCCGTAGGAGCGCATGCTGACCGTCTTGCCGAGGGCCCGGTCATAAGAAACGCCAATGGTCCCGCACATGCCCACGGGCCGGACCGGCGGGTCCTTCTCGTGCCACTTGTTCGCGGTCGCGTCGTACATCCAGGTCTCGTCGAGCTGGGGAGTGTCGCACCTCTGGCCGTGCGAGCCCCACTTGAGGGCCATCCCGGCCCGTCGATCGAAGACCATGCCCGCCTCGTAGCTGGTGTTGACCGCGCGGTAGTCGTCGAAGTCAGTCGGCCACAGCCGGCAGACCCAGGTGTTATCGGGCTGGTCGGCGGCCGCGGGGTGCTTGGCCAGGAAGTGCTTGAAGACCGGGTGGGCCTTGACCGCGACCTGGACGTCGGGGCGGAACCAGTACCAGCGCCAGCGCAGCGCGCGCAGGGCCTCGTAGCGGGCCCACTCGGGGCCCCGGCCCATGGCCGCCGCCAGCGCGGCGACCGCCTGGGGGTCGCCGATGCGGCCCAGGGATTGAATCGCGAAGAGCAGGCGCTTGCCCTTCGAGGCCGGCAGCGCCTTTATCAATGCGTCCACTGCGCGGGGGTCGGAGCACTCCTCCAGGCCGTGCGGGGCGATGCGGCCCTTGCCTGAGTTGATCACCGCCACGAAGCGGTCGATGCCCTCCTGATTGCGCACCCGGCGGATGGCCGCGTGCCCGCAGAATCGCGCGGTGTTATCGTACTCGTTATAGGTGCCGGCGATGGTGTCCATGGCCTTGCGGGTGCCCAGGCGGGCCAGGCCGGTGTAGGCGTAGCACTTCAGCGAGTCCTTCTTGATCTTGAGGCACTTCATGAGCGCGGCTTGGGTCTCCGGAGTGGCGATGTAGCCCAGCGCCAACGCGCTGGTGGAGATGGGCATCCTGGTCTCTCCGATGTACTTGCCCAGCACCTCGACGACCCTGGGCGAGGCGATCAAGCCCAGGCTGACCGCCGCGTAATAGCGGTCTTCGGACTCGACCGCCGGGCCGGAGAGGGTCTTGAAGAGCGGGTCGACCGCGCGCTCGTCGGGGCAGCGGGAGAGAGCGCGCAGCGCCGCGTGGCGGACGGCCGGGTCGGGGCTGGTTATCTCCTTGAGCAGGAGGCCCCAGGCCTCCTCCCCGCCCTTGCGGCCCAGGGCCAGGAGCAGCTCGCCGCGGACGCCGGCGTCCTTCTCCTTCTTGAGCGCCGCCAGTACCGGCGCGGCGCCGATGTCGTTGCGCAGGAACACGACTCGCGCGGCCGCCGCGCGCTTGTAGGCGTCCTTGCTCGAAAGCCCCGCCAGGAGCTTCTCGGCGCTGGCCGCGTCGCGCTTGTCCGCGGGCGGGGTGGGCGGAAATGTCCGCCGCGCCTTCTCTCGTGCGGCGATTTCGCCCAGGGCCGCCTTGGCGGCCTCCCGGGTGCGCGCGTAGCCGTGGGCCTTGGCCTTGCCGATTTCCTCCAGGGCCTCGTGCGGTGCTTTGGGTATAAGCAGCAGCTTCGCCGCCCAGATCCACTCGTTCTCGCTGGGGTCGTTGGCCTTCCTGAGGAAGAGGATCAGCACCCACTTGGGCAGCTTGCCGCCGGCCTTCACGAAGGAGGCGCGCCCGCGGGGCAGGGGCTCCGGCTCGTACCTGGTGCCGCCGTGCAGGTAGACCAGCGCGCGCAGGGCGTGGTGGCGGACGCTCTCGTCCTTGTCCTCCAGGGCCTTGAAGAGCGGCCCGACCGCCTTGATAGATCCGCAGCGCGCGAGCTGGTAACAGGCCGCCCGGCGGGAGCCCGGGCTCTTGGCGCTGAGCCTGTCGACGAGCTTCTTGAATTCTGCGTCGCCGAGCTTCTTTTCGAGTACCAGCACGCCGCCCACCGAGGAGTGCTCCGGGGCGAGCTTCGCGGCGAGCTGCTCCACGGCGGCCTCTCCGTTAAACGGCGTCGCGTCCATCTGGCGGGCGAGGGCGCCCGGCGGGTAGGCGTAGCGCGTTCCGGTCTGGAGGAATATCTCGTTGAGCACTTCCGGGCCGAGCATCAGCCGCTTGGGCAGTTTCACCTTCTTGGCCATCGTGTCCTCCGCAGCGTGGGCGGTCACCAGCGCGGCCGAGGCCGCCAGCACCGCAATCGCCGTTCCCGGGAATCTCATAGCCTTCGCCCCCAACCGTGGCCAGCCGCGGACAGGGTATTGCCGCCCGGCCGCGAATGCAAGTGCGTCGGGGATCGGAGCGTGGGAGCCGCCGGCGTTGGGCGGAGCAGGTTCTCACCCGGAGGCACGGAGGCGCGGAGGACCGCCTCTTGCCCTGACATGAACACCACTCTGTGTGCTCGGCGCCTGCCCGGCGCAGCCTCTTTGGCGAAGGCGGGTCCTCTGTGGCTCAACAACCCAAGTTGCCCGCTTGACTTCCGCCCCCGGCGGCGGCATACTTGACAGGCAGGAAACGGGGTGTGGAATTCGCCGGGAAACGACTCCTGACCCCTTATGGTGTTTCCCCTTTTGGTGTTCCTGATAGGCTAGGGCTGTCACCGGAATTCCCCCGAACACGCTGCCTCCCCCGATATGGCCCCCGACTTCCCTACTCGCGCTTCCCACCTGCGTCCTTCTTGGGAGCTGCCTTCTCGTCTTCCTCCGGCTTAGTCTTGGGGCGCTCAAGCGCGCGCAGCAGGTTCCTCAGGGCCTTGTCGTAGGCCTTGGCAGCCCGCGGGTCGTCTTTTCCTCTTTCCTTTTTCAGTCGGGCGCAAACCTCTTGGGCCTCTTGAGATGTCTTCTCCCTCATGAGGGCAGGAATGGCCAGGCCCTTGATGAAATGGAATGATTCGTTGCTGTTCTGCTCAAGAACGTATTCGAGCGCGGCCAGTCGCACCCGCTTATCCGGATTGCTGACTTGCGACCAAAGGTTGTTCATGAACATCGAACGGTGCTTCTTGAAGTTCCTGCCGGAGGGACAGTAGGAAAGCTTGTGTGGCGAAAGTAGCCACGATTCCGCAAAGCCGCGCGTCTTGACAGCAGATTCCGTGAAACGGTTGTCAAAGAGCTTCGCATATCCGCACATCTCGTCCCAGACCTGCCACACTGCCAATAAGGTTCGCTTGTCCACCTTCTTGCTGTCCGCCAGTATCCACCGGTACAACAGGTCCCGCCCTCCTCGCGTCCGAGGGACAAGCTCAATCACCGCTTCCTGGATGGTCCGCGGCTTGTCCTTGCCCTCACGCCCTGGGTAGCCATGCAGCGTTCCGGGCTGGCGGTATAGCTGACTCAAGAACGGCAGGAACCTCTTCTCTTGCCTTGCGGACACTTTGTCATCATATAGATTCCGCCAACTAAGATCCCTGAGAAGCGCGCCCGCATAGCTGGAATGGGCTTCTGTCAGGAGCCACTCTCGGAGCTTCTGCTTTCCTTTCTTGTCGGACGCCAGCAGCACTGTTCCAAACATGTTATGCTTCGCCTCGAAGTCCTCCGGACCGCAAAGGGCCCACAGGTCAGGCGTTGCCGCGTGGTGGGCCCTCGCAATAGCCAGTCGCAAGCGGGGCGAGCCCTTCTTGAAGAGATCTTGTGCTCTCTTGGCTTCCTTTACCCAATGCGCCGGCCACTCAGTCGGTCCACCCTCCCCGAGCCCGGGCCCGCTGGGAATGCCGTTCTTCGACAGGTAATCGAGCAGAACGCTCTCCTTGTCGCTATAGAGCCCGCGGTCTTTCTCTCCTCCGGAGCAGCCGCTGGGGGAAAGGCTGAGCAAGCCATAAAGCGCCAAGGCAGAAGCGAGTGCCCTCCATGAGTTTCTCATGGCCTACCTTCCTCCCGCCGGCCCTTTAGGCTTGACGATGACCAGAACATCTTCGGGCTTCTTGTCGCCCGAAACGTATCCTTCAGGGATGACAGGGGGAAACAAAGGTGTCGGAAACAAAGGTGTCAGGAACCTTTTTCATGGCGCTTTCCTCGGGGCATTCTGACGCCCACCTTTAATTCCCCCCGCCCCCGCTTTCTTCCCATTAACGGTAACGCATTTTGCCCCCCAAGTCAATAGTACAACCGGGGTTTCGGGTTTGGGGTCCGGGGTTCAGGAGACTGGAAAGCAGGTTCTCCGTGGCCCCGCCCGACGACTGGCGGGCAAGCTCCGTGTGCTCCGTGGTGAGAAGCGGTTCCCGTTTGGCGCGTTCACTTCGGACCCCCCGGTTAGTCATTTCCAGGAAATTTTCTTTTCTTATCCGCCTCGCCCCGCGCCGCTTGGGAAAATAATTTTTCCGGATCGTGGAAAAATCCGCTATATAAGTGGAGGGGTACTGTGTTTTTTGGGCCGGATTTGTCCGGTCAAGTGGTTGGCACTCGGAGCGGCACTCTGGCGTGCCCGACGAGGGGCAAGGCGGTTGCCAGAGCCACGCCAGGAGGGCGGAATCACGACGGTTTGACAGGGAGGTCAAAAGCTATCGTTTAGTGAAGGCTGGCAGAACGGGAGAGTATCGAGAAGGAGGATAGATCATGGAACGCAAACCACTGTCGGAACAGGAAATGGAGATGATCGAAGAAGTAGCTATGTTGCGCGCGGAAGGAAAGACCTGGAAAGAGGCCTCCAAGAAACTGGGCACCGACGGAGAGCGCCTCCGCAAGCTGGTCCGCCGCAGCGGTCGGGTCTACTGGGAGCTGTTCGAAGAAGCCCAGTACAGGGCGTCGATGGAGGCCGCCGCCAGGGCCCGGGCGACGTTGACCAAGCTCCTCGCCAGCCAGGACGAGCGCGTGGCCCTGCGGGCGGCGCAAACGCTCATGGCCGACGACCGCGGCCGCAAGAAGAACGCCGTCCTCGCCGAGAAGAACGACATTGTCGCGGGCAACATGGAGAAGAAGCGCCGCAACTCCGAGACCTGGGCCCAGCTCCG
>CAZONU010000224.1:0-8267 GCA_964581145.1 uncultured Planctomycetia bacterium | reverse complement strand
GCCCAGCCGCGCGCCGAGATAGGTCAGCCCCGCGCAGACGACGCCGATGGCCGGGCAGGCCAGCCAGAGGTTGGCCTCCGCGGCGCGCATGCTGACCCCCGCGCCGAAGGCGTCGATGCTGGTGGCCAGCGCCAGGGCCAAGAGGCGCCAGCCGGTCGAGGGGTCCGGTCGCGGGCCGTCCTTTTCCTCCCCGCCCTTCCGCGGCCAGAGCGCGCCGGCGATCATCTTGAGGCCGACGATTTCCAGGAGCGCGAAGGCCACCCAGTGGTCGTAGTCGGCCACATAGTGAAGCAGGAAGGCGCCGGCCAGCGCGCCGAGGAGCGGCATCAGCGCCTGAAATATGCCGAAAGCAACGCTCATGCGCAGCGGGCCCCATTTGCGGGCGGCCGACGGCGCGGCCGCGGCGGCCACCGAGAAGGCGTCGGCGGCCAGGGCCACCGCCAGCAGCGCGATTTCCAGGTATCCCATCGGGGAGCATTGTAACCCTCGCCCCCCGTTCCGCCAGCTTGACACCCCTCCGGCGGCGGCTATCCTCTCGCTAGTACCGTGTTGGGCAAGTCCTGCAGGGGAATGGTCAGGGAGCTTACCCGACACGGCACTTCCACAGGGGCTTCGCCCCTATGGCGCTTCGCGGCCCTGCGCCCGCTCGGGCCGCTGCGCTGTAACCCCTTGGGGGCGCCTCGCCGCGCCCCCAAACCCCCGGCGGTGCTCTGTTGCAGAGCTTCCGCAACAGAGCACCGGGAAGGAGAGAATCATGGGCGACGCGCAACCCTCCTGGACGGTCGGGGAGCTGGCCGCGGCCTGCGGCGGGCGGGTGGTCGGCGACGGCAAGAAGGCCATCACGGACATCCAGCCGCTCGACGAGGCCGGGCCCGACGACGTTTCCTTCCTCTCCGACCCCAAGTGGGCCAAGCACTTGGAGACCACCAAAGCCGGCGCGGTCATATTGAAGGAGGAAAGGCCCGGCGCGGCATTCGTGCAGGTAATAGCCGCCGATCCCTACCTGGCCTACGCGCAGGTGGCCGGCGTCATCGCCGAGGGGCTCTATCCACGTGAAGTGATAGGCGTCGCTTCCGGGGCCTTCGTGGCCGAAAGCGCTTCGCTCGGCGAGGGCTGCTCGGTGTACGCCGGCGCCTATGTCGGCGAGCGCGCCAGACTGGGGAAGAACGTGACTCTGCATCCCGGCGCCTGCGTCGGCGAGGACGTCGAAATCGGCGACGAGACGACGCTCTTCCCCAACGTCGTGGTCTACCCGCGCTGCAAGGTAGGCCGGCGCGTCAGGGTCCACGCCTGCACGGTGATCGGCAACGACGGCTACGGCTTCGCGCCGACCGAAGACAAGAAGCTGGTCAAGATCCCCCAGCTGGGCTGGGCGGAGATCGGCGACGACGTGGAGATCGGCCCGTGCTCGACCGTTCACCGCGGCGCGCTGGGGGCCACGCGCATCGGCCGGGGCTCGAAGCTCGACGCCCTGGTGCTGGTGGCCCACAACGTCCAGGTCGGCGAGGACGTGCGCCTAGTGGGCCAAGCGGGCATCTCCGGGAGTTCCGCGGTGGGCGACCGCTCCATCGTCGCCGGGCAGGCGGCGCTGGCCGGGCACGTCAAGGTGGGCGCGGACATAGTCCTGGCCGCCCGCACCGGCGTCTCCGGCGACCTGATAAAGCCCGGGGTCTACTGGGGCACCCCGGCCATGCCCATAGACCGCGCCAAGCGGGTGCAGATGACCATGACCAGGCTGCCCGAGATGCGCAGGGAGCTCCGCGATCTCAGGAAGCGACTCGCCAAGCTGGAGAGGTCCGCATCCGATGAGGGAGACACCCGATGAGCATGGACAAGGTCAAGGCCCTGATGAAGAACGCCGCCACCGGCTGGCTGGCGACCACCGACGGCGTCAGGGCCTCGCTGCGGCCGATGAGCGCCTGGATGTGGGTGGGCAGCGACGTCGTCTGCGCCACCGCCAGGTCCAGCGCCAAGGTGACCGAGATCACCAAGTGCCCCAACGCGGAGTTCGGCTTCGCCACGCCCAGCTGGGAGCACGTGCGGATTTCCGGCAGCATGATCCTGGACAACGCCCCCGGCATCAAGCAGTGCCTGTTCGAGGCCTTCCCCCCGCTGCAGCAGATGTTCAAGGGCCCGGCGGACGGCAACTGGCGGGGCCTACGCAGCCCCAAAAGGCTTGGATGACACAACGCAGGATGCGCGCGAGATAGGGAAGAAGGCTTTGGAAGGAACCCTTGGTGCGGATACCACGAAAGGAGCTATCTACTTCCATACCACTGTCACGCCTACGACTCTGCTGACAGACCTAGCGGCAGTAGGGCTCATAGTCAAGACCGTAGACCTGGGGGGCAACACCTACTACAAAGCCAAGGTAGGCCTGACGAAGGCGCAGATCAAGGACGGTTACGAGGCTAACGATGGTGACTCGCTCGATTGGTAGTGAAGCGCTGGTCCAGGCTCGCAGGTTGGCTTCTTTCCTCCCGCTTCTCGGGGCGGTGTTCTTCCTGAGCGGGTCTTCCTGTCGCAAGACCGCCGTTACGAAGGCGCCTGCGGATCACCACGACTATCTGCGCGGGAAGATTGCCAGGATGAAACTGACTGGCAAAGAACGGGCAACCGCACTCCTGTATCTCGAGGGGCGCGAGTTAGCGCGGAAGGGCGCAGAGGTTAAGGCAACGGATATCCTTGAGCAAGTCCTGAGCGAGGACCCACAAGGCGCACTCATCGAAAGGACGTGCAACAAGCACCTGCTGAAGGATCTAGCCATATTGCTGGACGATGCCGGCCAGACGGAGAAGGCCATCGTCATTTGGGAGAAATGGTGGATTTGCTCCGCGTCGCCGAACGCCCTGCACTCGTTGGCAGCCGCCGTGGACAAGCGGGGGCCGACTCGCGCCAGGCAATACTATGCCGCGAAAGCAGGGGAGGGCAAGGACGAATTCCTCCCCTACCTCGCCCGCAGCACCTACAATTCCTATGTCGCGGACTTTGAGCGGGCTGCTGTCAAACAGAGGGAATCGGGCAAACTGATCGAGGACCGGGACGATGTCGCATACGATAGACGCACGGCCTTCAGGACGATCTGGAAAGTGGTCGAAAGGGACATCACGTTAGATGACGCGAACTGCGCCAGCTACATGAAGGCGGCACCCGGGCCACTGGTCTTTGACATGAAGAAAGCTCTATTCTCATTCCGTTGCCCAGAAGCCCAGAAACTCCTGAAAGAGAAGGTCAATGCCGAGTCTGAAGGCATTGCACTACTGTCCGTCTCTCTCTTGGCTGGGCCGTCTAAGCTAGAGAGGAGCCATTTGCAGAAGCTCGATGGATTGAAAAGGAGCAAGACACGGGTCATTGCCAAGACGGCCGACGTGATTCTGAAGTCGCTGCAGAAGCCCTCTTCGCCCCGGAGGGAATAGCTAGGGGGGCCGCGCACGGGTTCTCGATCCCCCCGCGCGGCGGCCGGACCGGGGTCCATACTTCGCTCAGGAGAGCCGAACGTTAGCTACCGAGGGAATGGGGGAAGGGGCCAGCTCCGCTAGCCCGTACTGTCCCAAAACTCATCCGCACGCATCATGAGGCCCTCCGGCAGTAGAACTTCAATAAGCCACCGAGCCGTTGACTTCCAGAGGGACTACGACGCCGCCAGCCCCCTCCGCACCATATACGCACCACGGCGAACGCTCCACAGTGTCCAGAAGGTGTCTGGGCGAGTCCAGGAGATGTCCCCATCACAAGACTCAACCCTTTCTGATGTCTTGTTTTGGGCTTGATTCGTCCATAAAGTATCCGTACTCTGTCCACCAGGCTTGACTGGTTCGAATCCAGTCGCCCCGACCATCGTCCAATCTGGCATCACTTCCGGGCCTCCGCACGTGCAAGTTTATATTTGGCAATCGATTACGCGAACTGCGCGGTTCAAACTCGGAAAATGCGGTCTGCCACCACTTGCCATTTCCGTTCTACAACCGCTTGCGATACGAAAAGATGCGCCGTTCAAATCCAGTTGGGTGTCTTGCTCTGACGCAGCGCAGCGGTAGAATGCTCGATGTCAGTGGAGAGGCGCGCGATGTCCAAGCGGCGGGTCGGGGAAACTGAGATCGGCGGGAACCGCCGGGAGTTCATGCCCACGGCGTGGACTGAGGTCCTCGCCGCGCGCGACGCCGACACCACCGAAGCTCGCTTGGCTTGGGAACAGCTCGTCGCCGTCTACTGGAAGCCGGTTTACTTCCACATTCGCCGCAAGGGCCACTCGGTCGAGGACGCCAAGGACCTGACCCAGGCCTTTTTCGCGTCCATGATCGAGCGCGAGGCGCTCGCCGGAGTCGATCCGGCCAAGGGCAAATTCCGCACCTTTATCCGCGCCTGCCTGGATCACTTCCTCTTGAACGAGCGCGACTGGAGGAAGGCCGCCAAGCGCCGCGGCGATTTCGACGTCCGGGAAGCTGAAGCCCAGTTCGACGCCGGGCACGACTTCGAGCGTGACTGGGCGGTGACCGTGTTGGGCCGGGCCTTCAGTCAACTCAAACTCCAGGCACCCCGCGAGGCCCGCGTCGTCGAGGCCCAGCAGGGCGCCGATGCGACCCTTGCGGGTCTCGCCAAGGAGCTCGACACGACCGAGGCCAATGTCAAGGTGCTGGCTCATCGCGGGCGCAAGCTTCTCAAAGAGCTGGTCTTGCGCGAGCTGCGGGCTACGGTCGCCAAGCCTGGCGACGAACGGGAGGAGTTGGCCGACCTCTTCTGGGCATTTTCTCTGTAACCTTTGCCCGGAAATCCTTCTTAGACGGGCAGAGGAGGAAGCGACCGAATGAACAAGAAATGTCCGAAATGCGGTCATCAGTACGACCCCGACGTGTCTCCCGAATTGAACGGCGCTTGCCCGCGCTGCATGGCAGAGCTCCTGCGCAGCCGGACCGGCGACGCCTCGGCTCCCGCTGGCGAGGACGACGCCCCGCCGCTCGGCGCAGGCGCCCGGCTCGGCAAGTTCGAGGTGCTGGAGTACCTCGGCCGCGGCGGGATGGGCTTCGTCTACAAGGCTAAGCAGGCCGGGCTGGATCGCACGGTCGCGCTGAAGGTCCTAGCTCCGCGGCTGGCCGCCTCGCCGGAGTTCGCCGCGCGGTTCGACCGGGAGGCCAAGGCGCTGGCGAGCCTGAGCCACCCCAACATCGTTCAGGTGCACGACTACGGCCAGGAGAACGGGCTTTACTTCCTGGTCATGGAGTACGTCGATGGCACGTCGCTGCGGAGGATTCTCTCCACCCAGAGAATCAAGCCCGAGACGGCGCTCAGGTACGTTCCGCAGATCTGCGACGCGCTGGAGTACGCGCACTCATCTGGCGTGATCCACCGGGACATCAAGCCGGAGAATATTCTCATAGACAAGCGCGGCAGCCTTAAGATCGCCGATTTCGGCCTGGCCAAGATGGTGGTCGGGGCGGCGGCCGAGCCGGATGCGGCCACCGAGCCGGCCGGCCACGCGACCGTTTCCGGCCAGGTGATGGGCACGCCGCACTACATGGCGCCGGAGCAGGTCGAGAACACCGCCGCCGTCGACCACCGCGCGGACATCTATTCTCTCGGCGTGGTCTTCTACGAGATGCTCACCGGCGAGCTGCCGCTGGGGCGCTTCCCGGCGCCGTCACAGAGAGTGCACGTGGACGTGCGTTTCGACGAGGTGGTGCTGAAAGCGCTCGAGAAGGAACCCGAGAAGAGGTATCAGCAGGCCAGCTTCGTGAAGGAGGACGTGAGCCGGATAACGGGTTCGCCGGGCCCGGGCGGCCGCGCCCGGGTCGCGGAACACGGCTCGCTGATCACCTCTTCATCTCGTCGGGGCGGTCTGCTCCTTCGCGTTGGAACGGTACTCATCATCATGGGATTCCTGCTCTTCGGACTGACCGTGGTCGAAATGATCTCCTCCTTCCGCGCAATAGGAAGCAATCACAACCCCCAGGCTCTCGCCGACGGCGTCAGCCATTCCCTTCGATTCGGCATCTTCGGCATGCCTGCTTTTCTAATGGGAATTGGCCTGCTCGTGGCCGGTCTCGTGCTGCGTCGTCGCCAGAGAGGCTCCGAAAAGGCCGGGGGGAAGGAGCCGGCCCAGGAAAGGGAGAAGACTCCGCCGGTATCCGCTGGCGGGCCGCGCATGAGCAAGCTGGCGGTCACCTCGGCGCTGTGCCTGCCCGCGGCGATAATCGTCGGAATTCTCGCCGGCGTACTCGCACATCTGGCCTCCGGCCGGGAACACCCCAGCGAGACCACTGCTTGGGTCGGCGTACTCTCCGGCACGGCCATACTGTTGATCGGGCTGCTCCTGGGGGTCGCCGCGTTTGCCCAGATACGCGGCTCGGATGGCCGGATCAGCGGGCGTGGTTTTGCCTGGGTTGGCGTACTGCAGCTTCCGGTGGTGTGGTTCTTCCTGTTCGTCTGGCTTATGCAGGGTTCCACCGCTGCACCGGATTACCGGGAAAGGCCAACCGAGCATCCGGATGAATTGCGGAAAGAACCTGCAGAAGATATCTCCTGGGGCCAGCCGATGTACTGCCTCCAGGCGGGGCTGGCGGTCAAGCAGGCGAAGTTCGAGGCCGGGAAACCGATGGAGTTCCTGGTGCATCTCAGAAACGACGGCGAGAACAGAATCACCACGGTTCCACCTTTGCCGGAAGAACTGGTCCTTCATCAGAGGAAAGGACGCTGACCACCCAATCAGGGTTTCCGGCCCCGAGGGAGACAGCCGGCTGCCCTTCGACCTGAAAGCCGGCCAGGAAAAGGCTTTCCCCGTGTCGGTCGGCGGACCTGGCTGGCTGTTTGACGGGAAGCCTGCGGACCAGCTTGCCGCCGGGACATATTCCGTACACGTCAATCACCTTTGGCCGGGACCGGGTAAGAACTGGTTGCTGTGTGTCTCCGGCCCCGTGGAGGTCGAGATCGTCGAGGCGGCTCCCAAGATTTCACTCATGCCTTGGCCAGAGATCGAACCTCTTGCCCTGAAGCTCGCCAACCTGGAGCAAGGAAAAGTTGAAGGTTCGCGCCTCGTCGGCGAAGTCTGGCAGGTCAAAGTCACAGGCTCGGACGGCAAGCAGGTGGACATGGAACTCAATGCTCGAACTGGGCAGGTGATCAGAATCGCTCGTTACTGACGATTTCGTCGGCGTGAGCCCGGTAAGCCTAATGGCGGCTCCGGCAAGGAACTGAACGCCCGGACCTACGCGCTCCGCCCCAGAATCCGCATCGCTATGGCAAGATATGGCTCCGGCAACCGATTGAAACAGGATACATAAGGCGCTATAATATGCGGCCGTGGTTCGAACGAGCGCCAGTTGCCCCGACCAGGCAGCAGCGCGAACGAACCGGCGCCGGGCGGGAAGGAGATCTCCAATGAGCAAGCGCGAAGAGAAGGAGAGCGGGCTCTCGCGCCGGGATTTCATCCGCCTGGGCCTTGCGGCGCCCGCGGCGGCGGCCCTGGCCGGCCCGCTGGCCGGCCCGCTGGCGGCCCTGGCCGGCGAGGGAGATAAAAAGGGCAAGAAGACCGACGTGTGGGTCTTCCACGGCAAGAACAGGACCCGGCTCATGGAGGAGTGCCTCAAGGTCATCGCCGGGAACGGCGGCTTCGGCGCCAAGGCCCGCTCGCTGGCCCTCAAGGTCAACGCCGCCTGGAACCGCACCCCCCAGCAGGGCGCCAACACCCCCCCGGAGCTGGTCGACGCCTTCCTCAAGGGCTGCAAGGCGGCCGGGATCAAGCAGCTGGTCCTGCCCGAGAACCCCTGCAACGCGGCCAAGCAGTCCTTCGTGCGCAGCGGCATCGGGGCCGTCGCCAGGAAGCACGGCGTGCCCATGATCGACCTGAAGACCGAGAAGAAGCACTTCAGGAAGGTGAAGATCCCCAAGGGCAAGAAGCTCAAGGAGGCCATGGTCGCCGCGCAGTTCCTGGACTCCGACGCGGTGGTCAACATGCCGGTGGCCAAGCACCACGGCTCGGCGATGCTGACCATGGCCATGAAGAACTGGATGGGGGCGGTGCAGGACCGCCGCTTCTGGCACCGCAACAACCTCCACCAGTGCATCGCCGACTTCAGCACCTTCATGCGCCCGACCTGGGCCATCATCGACGCCACCCGCATCATGCTGGACAAGGGGCCCAAGGGACCCACCAAGAACATGAAGGAGACGAACCAGCTGATCCTCTCCCGCGACCAGGTGGCCGCCGACGCCTGCGCGGCGCTGCTCTTTCACAAGGACCCCTACAAGGTCAAGTACCTGGCCATGGCCCGGGA